>NZ_WHNU01000026.1:0-124022 GCF_009362305.1 Burkholderia sp. BE17 | reverse complement strand
GCTCCACCCTGCCTGCCCCCACCGTGAACCAACCCCTGCGCGACCCGGACGACACGAAGCGAATGGATGCTGACTGGCTGGCGCGCGCCCGCCTGTCGAATGCGGTGCGCTCGGGCGACGTGCTGTGGTTCGACCTGACCGACGCCGGGACGGGGTGCGTGTGGTCCGCGTGCCAGACCGGGTGGGAATCCGACCAGCGCTGCCGGCAATTCGAGCGCGAATACGCATTGAACGAAGCGCTGGAACCGGCGTGGGCGCTCATGCCGGTTGCGCTGATCCGCGCCGCGGACGGCCCGGTGCTCGTCTATCCTCGCCCGGACGTGTGTGCGTTCGACACGCTGGCGGACGGGCAGATGCCGCTCGACGTCTTTCTCGACGCGACGATCCAGGCCATGCGCACGCTCGGGGAGCTTCATCGGCGCGGCTGGCTGCATGGCGATCTGCAACCGGCCAGTTTCGTCATCGCACCGGACGGCACGATCATGCTCCGCTCGTTCGCCCATGCGTGGGACCGCCGCACGGAACGCGCCGCGGCGAGCACGATGCGCACCGATTTCGCTGCCTACGCGGCGCCCGAAGTCTCCGAAGGCTCATCCGTCGACGAGCGCTCCGACCTGTACGCGTTCGGCATCACGCTGTTCCGCCTGCTGACGGGCGCGATGCCTTACAAGGCCACGTCGACGTCCGAATGGGTCCACGCGCACGTCGCCATGCAGCCGTCGCCGGCCACGGCCTTTCGCGACGACCTGCCTGCCGTCCTGAACGACCTGATCCTGAAACTGATCGCCAAGGAACCTGCCGATCGCTACCCGTCCTGCGAAACGGTGCAGCACGATCTCGAACGTATCCTGCGCGACTGGCTGGCGGCAGGCCGCGTCGAGCCGTTCGCGCTCGGCGGCAGCGATCCGCTCGCCGGGTTGCACGCGCCCGACCTGCTGGTCGGCCGTGAAGCCGAATCCCGCCGGCTGGAGGCGGTGCTGGCGGCCGTCTCGCGAACCGGCGAGACGGCCATCGTGCTGATCGACGGGCCGGCCGGCGTCGGCAAGACCGCGCTGGCGGAGGACTTCATGCGCCATGCGCGAGCGGCATCGCGCACGGCCTGGTGCACGTCGGCGAAGGTCGATCAGTTCCAGCCCGCCCGGCCCTACGCGCCCGTGCTGCAGGCCTTGCGCGCGCTGTTCGGCAGCGCGCTGGCCAGGCACGACGACGAAATCGCGGCGATCGCCGCGCGGCTGCGCGACTGCGTGGGCCGCCAGGCCAACCTGCTGTCCGGCCTCTTCCCGGAGATTGCGTGGCTGCTCGATGTCGAGCCCGTCGCGTTCGACCATACCGATGCGATTCCGGAATTTCATCTATGCCAGATGGTCGTGAATGCCTTCCGTGCGTTCGCGGCGCCGGCCGAACCGCTCGTCATGGCGCTGGATGACATCCAGTGGGCCGACGACGCGACGCTCGCGTTCCTCGCATCGATCGCGGTCGATCCACCGGCCAATATCTGCGTCGTCGCCAGTTATCGAAGCCAGCCGCAGCACGACCACCCGGCGGCATTCCGCCGCTTCCTGCGGCAGCTCGACCCCACCCGCGTGTCGGCCCTGACGCTGGCGCCGCTCGACGCCCCCGACGTCACGCGCATGCTGGCCGGCATGCTCGGGGAGCCGCCGGACCGGCTGGCCGGGATCGGCGACATCGTTCACCGCAGGACGGGCGGCAATCCGTTCTACATCCAGCAGTTGCTGCGCACGCTGATCGACGAGCGGCTGCTCGGCTACGACCCGGCGCGACACATGTGGCAGTGGGACGCGGCCGCCATCGACGCGCGCCGCCCGACCGAGAACGTCGTGAGCCTGCTCGCGATCCGGATGCAGCGGCTGCCGCATGAATCGAGAACGCTGCTGTCGCTGCTGGCCTGTATCGGCACCGATGCCGACGAAGCGCTGTTGTGCGCCGCCGCCGGCAAGACCTGGGCCGAACTCCGCTTCTGGTTCGACCCCGCGCGCCAGGCGGGCCTCGTGTCGCTCTCCGGAAACCGCTGGCGCTTCGTGCACGACCGCATCCTCGAGGCCATCTACGCGGTCACCGGGCGGGCGGAGCGCGCGCTGCGCCACGCGCGGATCGCCGCCGCGATGCTCGCGCGCGCGGACGCGCGGTCGACCGAATCCCTGCTGGAACTCGCCGCCCAGATCGAGCAGGCGAAAAGCGCACCGCTCGACGACGCGCTCGCGCTCGCATTCGTGGATGCGCTGGTCGCGGCGGCCGAGGCCGCGGCGATCGTCGCCGCGCGCGATCGCGGGTTGTCGTTTCTCGCGACCGCGCAAGCGCTGCTCGGTCCTCACGCATGGTCGCAGCACTACGGTCTCGCGAGCCGGATCGCCATCCTGCGCAGCGGCCTGTTGCTCGCGACCGGCGAAACCGCGCAGGCATCCGACGCGATCGACGAACTCATGGCGCGATCGCGCACGCCGGCAGATCGCGCCGAGGCCCATCGGCTGAAGGCCGCGCAGCTCACGGTGGAGTCGCACTACCGGCAGGCCGTCGACGTCGCGCTGGCCGGGCTGGCGCTGCTCGGCGTGGAACTGCCGGCCGAGCCGGCCGAGGCCGATCTCGCGGCGGCCTGCGACGCCGTGCACGATGCGCTCGATGGCCGCGCCATCCGCGAACTCGTCGACCTGCCCGTGATGACCGACACACGCGTCGAAGCCACGATGGCGCTGCTGACCGCGCTCGAAGCCGCGATGTTCTATCCGAGCGGCGGGCTGATGCTGCTGCATTTCGCGACGATGGTCCGGCTGACCCTGCGCCACGGCGTCACCGCCGCGTCGGTGCAGGGGCTCGCGTGGTACGGCGTCAGCATTGCCGGGCATCACGACGCGTATGAAGACGGCCTCGAGTTCGCGAAGGTCGCGCTCGCGCTGGTCGATCGCCACGGCTTCGAGCGCTACCGCTCCGCGACGCTGATCGCGCTCGACCAGGTAAGCGTCTGGACCCAGCCGCTGTCGTACGCGCTCGAGCGCGCGCGCGATGCGAAAGCGGCGGGCAACGCAAGCGCCGAGCTGCGCTGGATGTGCTACAGCTGCAACCACATCGTCAGCGATCTGCTGTCGATGGGCGAAGCACTGCCGACGATCCGCCACGAAATCGATCCGCTGCTGCAGATCGCACGCGGCGCACGCTACGACGACATCGTCGACCTCGTTTCCACGCAGTCGGAATTCGTCGACGCGCTGCAGCTCGGCTACGACCGGCCGATCGGCACCTGGCGCGGCCGTGCATCGACGAAGACGCCGATGTCGGTGCTGCAGTTCTGGACCGACGTGCTCGCCGGCCAGGCGGCATTCATCTTCGGCGACGCGGACGCGGCGCGTGCGTCGCTCGATGCGGCCGCATCGAGCGCATGGTCGACGCCCGCGCACATCATGCTGTCCGACTTCCACCTGTTCGGCGTGCTGGCCGGCATCGCGAGCGACCGCGGCGCCACGCCGCCCGAGCGGCTGCTCGAACGCCATGCGCCGCAGCGCGCCCGCTTCGCCGCGTGGAGCGAACGCAATCCGGCAACGTTCCGCAACAAGCTCGCGCTGGTCGATGCCGAGTTCGCGCGCGTGCGCGGCGAGCATATCGTCGCGATGCAACAGTACGAAGCCTCGGCCAGCCTCGCGGCGGAGCAGGGGTTCGTGCACGAACAGGCGCTCGCGCACGAACTGGCCGCGCATCACGCCACGTCGCTCGGGCTCACCGGCCAGGCCCGCCATCAGTTGCGGCTCGCTCATGCGTGCTACCGGCGCTGGGGCGCGGCCGGCAAGGCGCAGGCGATGGAAGTGCAGCATCCGTTCCTCGTGATGGACCCGTCGCCGGGCGGCCCGGCCATGCCCGCGCGCGAAGATCTCGATTTCGCGCTCGCGATGCGCGCGGCGCACTCGCTGTCGGAAGAAATCGTGCTGGAGCGCCTGATCCAGACGCTGATGCGCAACATGATCGTGTATGCCGGCGCGGGCTACGGCCTGCTGCTGCTCGCCCGGCAAGACCGGCTGACGATCGAGGCGGCCGCGCGAACCGTCGGCAGCGACGTGATCGTCGAAATTGCCCGCAGCGAACCCACCGAGCGGGATGTCCCGCTGTCGATCCTGAACACCGTCGCCCGGACCCGCAAGCCGGTCGTGTTCGCGAACGCGCAGCGCGAAGGCGTGCCCGACCATGCCGACAGCCTGCGCGCGCACCCGACGCGCTCGCTGTTCTGCCTGCCGTTGTTGAAGCAGGGAGCGCTGATCGGCGTGCTGTATCTCGAGAATGCGCTGAGCAACGGCGTGTTTTCGCCGCGGCGCATCGCGATGCTGGAAGTGCTCGCGCCGCAAGCGGCCAATGCGCTCGAATCCGCGCGGCTCTATGCGGAACTGATCGACGAGAGCGCGCGCCGGCTCGAGACCGAGGCCGCGCTGCGGCATGCGCGGACCGAGCTCGCGCGCACCGCTCACACGACGGTGATGGGCGAACTGGCCGCGTCGATCGCGCATGAGATCAATCAGCCGCTGACGAGCATCGTGTCGAGCGTCGGCGCCTGCATGCGCTGGCTGCGCGGCACTCAACCCGATCTCGGCGAAGCGCTCGCGAGCCTCGAGGACATCCGTGCGTCCGGCGTGCGGGCGGCCGACATCGTCCGCGCGTTGCGATCGCTCGCCCGCCAGGCGCCGCCCGCGCTGGCGCCGCTCGCAATCGACAACCTGATTCGCGACATGCTGCACCTCACCGCGACCGAAATCGACGCGAAGCAGGTCGCGCTGCAGGTCGACCTGCATTGCAGCGACATCCGCGTGATGGCCGATCGCACCCAGATCCAGCAGGTGATCCTGAACCTCGTCACCAACGCGCTCGACGCGATGGACGGGCTGGCCACAACGTGCGAACTCGAGATCGCGTCGCAGGCCGGCGACGGTTACGCGGTCGTCTCCGTTGCCGACCGCGGCGCCGGCATCGATGCCGACATCGCGAACCGGATCTTCGATCCGTTCTTCACGACGAAATCGCACGGCATGGGGATGGGCCTGGCGATCTGCCGCTCGATCGTCGAAGCGCATGGCGGCATGCTCGAAGCCGCGTCGCGCGACGAGGGCGGCACCGTGCTGACGTTCCGGCTGCCGATTTCGACGACAGGTTGACCCGTGGGGCGAGCACGGCGCGCAACCCGCTTTTCGTCGCGGCTCAGGTGCCGCCCGACCGATGCGCGTCTTCGCCGAGGAACCGGTGCACGAACGTCACGGCCATCGCCCCTTCGCCGACCGCCGACGCCACCCGCTTGACCGAACCCGACCGGACGTCGCCCGCCGCGAACGAGCCGGGCACGCTCGTTTCCAGATAGTAGGGCCGACGCTCGAGCGGCCACACGCGCTCGAACGCCGGGCAGTCGTACAGGTCGCTGCCGGTCACCAGATAACCGCCAGGATTGCGAATGATGTTCGTATCCCGGGCCCATTCGGTATTCGGCGCACCGCCGATGCAGACGAACAGGTGCGTGGCCGGCAGCACGTCGCGTGCGCCATCCTCCGAACGCAGCACGATCGCTTCGAGCCGGCCGTCGCCGTGCAGCGCGTCGACGGTCGAGCCGTACCGCACCGTCACGTTCGGCATGCGCTCGATCCGGTCGATCAGGTAGCGCGACAGCGTCGCCGCCAGCGACGCGCCCCTGACGATCATCGTGACTGCACGCGCGTGCCGCGCGAAGTTCATCGCGGCCTGCCCCGCCGAATTGCCGCCGCCGACGATGAACACGTGCTTGCCTTCGCACATCGGCGCTTCGCTCGACCCCGCGCCGTAGAACAGGCCGGCGTTGAGAAACTTCTGTTCGTCGGGCAGGCCGAGACTGCGGTATTCGATCCCGGTCGCGCAGATGTTCGAGCGCGCGGTCAGGATCGAGCCGTCGGCCAGGTCGACGCGAATCTTGCCGTCGACGAACGTCGCGTGCACGCCCTCGCGCATCGTCAGCAGCTCGACGCCGAACTTGACCGCCTGCTGGCGCGCGCGCTCGGCCAGCTCGGCGCCCGGAATGCCGTCCGGGAACCCCATGTAATTCTCGATCAGCGAACTCGTTCCCGCCTGCCCGCCGATCGCATCGCGTTCGATCACGACGGCGCGCAGCCCTTCCGACGCCGCGTAGACGGCCGCCGACAGGCCGGCGGGACCGGCGCCGTAAATCGATACGTCGTACTCGATGAAGCGCGGCCGGGCGACCCAGCCGAGCTTTGCGGCGATCTCCGGCAGCGTCGGCTGGTAGATGCGCGAACCGTCCGGGAAAATGACGACCGGCAGCCGGATATCGCGCAGCGGCGCGATGCCCAGCTCGCGCGCGCAATCGGTGTCGGACGTCAGCTCGCACCATTCGTACTCGATCACGCCGCGCTTCAGGAAGTCGCGGATTGCATAGGCCTCCTTGCTGTTCGGCAAACCGATTACCTTGACATGCTGCGGCTGAGTCATGAGCGCCTCCCGGTGGCCGTCGTGTCGAATCTCGCCCGGACCTCGCGCCGGGCGCACTTGCGACTGTACGTCCGCCCGCGGCCCGGGTTGACATGCTTCATAAGAATTAAGGTCCGCTCCCGACACGGCCGTCCACAATGCACCGTATCCAACCCCGCTTGCAGCTTCGCGCCGGCCGCGCTGCGAGCGATCCCGGCGCCGGCATCGGAGCGGACGATGACCACGACCTGCACCCATCTCGGCGAAGCACGCATCCTGACCACCGACAAGGACTACTGCGAGGAATGCGTGAAGTCCGGCAGCCAGTGGGTGCATTTGCGCCTGTGCCTGACATGCGGGCACGTCGGCTGTTGCGACTCGTCGCCGAATCGCCACGCGAGCCGGCATTTTCACGAAACCGGCCACCCGCTCGCGCGTTCGATCGAACCCGGCGAGCGCTGGGTCTGGTGCTATGCGGACGACGTGATGGCCGGCGAGATCGCGTCGTAACGCGCCGCGCGCCGGGATCCGGCGCCCGCGCGCGCCCGTGTCCCACGACGGGCCGCCCGTCGCCCCCACCTGTCGACATCGATCCGGCACCTTTCCGGACCGAGGGTTAACACCGTTCGATCGCGCCTTTGTCATGCCGATCGTTTCGGCTATAGTTTATCGAACGATAACTTATCTATCGATAAACAAGGAGTCTTCCATGCCAGTCTCCAGACTCGCGCACTACTCGATCCGCACGCTCGATCTCGAGAAATCGTGCCGCTTCTACGAACGTGTGCTCGGCTTCAAGCGCGGCTATCGCCCGCCGTTCGACTTTCCCGGCGCGTGGCTCTACAAGGGCGGCGACGAAGCCGATTACGGCACGGTCCACATCATCGGCGTCGATCCGGCCAACCCCGACGGGCTCGCGGCCTATCTCGGCGACAAGGACCTGCCCGCAACGGGCACCGGCACCGTCGACCACATCGCATTCCTCGCGACCGGCGTCGAAGCGATGTGGAACACGCTGCGCGCGGAAGGCATCGCGTGGCGCGACCGCACGGTGCCGAGCCTCGGGCTGCACCAGGTCTTCATCGAGGATCCGTCCGGCGTGACGATCGAGCTCAACTACCCTGCCGCCGAGGTCGCCGGCCTGGCACTTCCCGCCGCGGCCTCGGCCGGCCACACCCACGGAGACTGACATGAACGACAGCACTTCGACGAACCGCAAGGCCGCCATCATCGGCGGCTCGCTGGGCGGGCTGTTCGCCGCGAATCTCCTGCTGCGCAACGGCTGGGACGTGGACGTGTTAGAACGCGTGCCCGAGGCGCTCTCGGGCCGCGGCGCCGGCATCGTCACGCACCCGGAACTGTTCCACGTGATGCACGCCGCGGGCGTGCGCATCGACGAATCGATCGGCGTGAAAGTCGAATCGCGCATCACGCTGGCCAGGGACGGCAGCGTGGCGTCGGAACGCGGGCTGCCGCAGACGCTCACCGCGTGGAGCAAGATGTACCACGTGCTGCGCGCGGCACTGCCCGACCAGCATTACCATTCGGGCGCCGTCGTCACCGATGTCGCGGACGGAGCGGATCGCGCATCGGTCACGTTGTCCGACGGCTCGGTCGTGCACGCCGATCTCGTCATCGCGGCCGACGGATTCCGTTCCGCGATCCGCGAGAAATTCCTGCCGGATGCGCAGTTGCAGTACGCGGGCTACGTCGCGTGGCGCGGGCTGGTCGACGAAGCCGGCCTGTCGGACGCGACCCACGCGACGCTGTTCGGAAAATTCGCGTTCGGCCTGCCGCCGCACGAGCAGATTCTCGGTTATCCGGTCGCCGGCCGGGGCAACAGCACGAAACCCGGCGAGCGCCGCTACAACTTCGTCTGGTATCGCGCGACCCGCGAAGACACCGACCTGCCGAACCTGCTGACCGACGAGACCGGCAAGCTGTGGGTGGGCGGCATTCCGCCGACGCTGATCCGCCGCGAAGTTCTCGACGACATGGAAGACGCGGCTCACGCGCTGCTTGCGCCGCAGTTCGCCGAGGTCGTGGCGCGTGCGACGCAGCCGCTGTTCCAGCCGATTTACGACCTCGAAGTGCCGAACATGGCGTTCGGCCGGATCGCGCTGCTCGGCGATGCCGCGTTCGTCGCGCGGCCGCATTGCGGGATGGGCGTCACGAAAGCCGCCGGCGATGCGCTCGCGCTCGTCACGGCACTCGCCACGCGCACCGACACGCTCGACGCACTGTGCGAATACAGCGAAACGCGCACGGCGTTCGGCGCCGCGATCGTGCAGCATGCGCGCCACCTCGGCGCCTACATGCAGGCGCAACTGAAAAACGACACCGAGCGCGCCATGGCCGAGCGCTATCGAACGCCGGAAGTCGTGATGCGGGAAACCGCCGTTCCGCCGCATTTCTGAGCGCGGGCGGGCGCCGCGTGCGAGACGCGCGGCGCCCGCTGCCCGGATACCCAAACCAGAAGGAGACACCGTGAACCACCCGATTCCGGCTACCGCCGGCACCGCGCCCGACCTGGACGCGCCGGCGCAGGCCACGCATCCGCTGCTGCGCGATGCCCGCTTTCGCGATCTCGTCAGGCGCAGAAGGCTGTTCGCCTGGTCGCTGACGCTCGTCATGCTCACCCTCTATTTCGCGTTCATCCTGACGCTGGCGTTTTCGCCGACGCTGCTCGGACAGCCGATCGTGCCGGGCCGGCCGACCCCGTGGGGCATCCCGGTCGGGTTCGGCATGTTCGTCGTCACGTTCGCGCTGGTCGCGCTTTACGTGTATCGGGCCAATTCGGAGTACGACACGATCGTCGCGTCCATTCGTCACGGAGGCGATCAATGAAACGCCTGCTCCTCGCATCGATCGCCACCGTCGTCGCCGTCGCCACGGTCGACTCGGCACCGGCATTCGCGGCCGGCCCCGCGGCACTGGCGCACGGGCACAATCCGGTCGCGATCGGCATGTTCCTGCTGTTCGTCGCGTCGACGCTTTTCATCACGCGCTGGGCCGCGCGCAAGAACAACAGCGTGGCCGACCACTACGCCGCGGGCGGCAAGATCACCGCGTTCCAGAACGGCTGGGCGATCGCCGGCGACTACATGTCGGCGGCGTCGCTGCTCGGCATCTCCGCGCTGGTGTTCACGAGCGGCTACGACGGCCTGATCTATTCGGTCGGCTTTCTCGCGAGCTGGCCGATCATCCTGTTCCTGATCGCTGAGCCGCTGCGCAACCTCGGCAAGTACACGCTCGCCGACGTCTTGTCCTATCGCCTCCGGCAACGGCCGATCCGCGCATTCGCGGCGTCGAGCTCGATCGTCATCGTGCTGCTGTATCTCGTGTCGCAGATGGTCGGCGCGGGCAAGCTGGTCGAGCTGCTGTTCGGCCTGAACTACACGGTCGCGGTGCTGCTCGTCGGCGTGCTGATGGTCGTCTACGTGTTCTTCGGCGGGATGCTGGCGACGACCTGGATCCAGATCATCAAGGCCGTGCTGCTGCTCGCCGGCGCGGCCTTCATGGCGATCATGGTGCTGAGCCGTTTCGGCTTCAGCCTCGATGCGCTGTTCGCGCAGGCGATTCTCGTCCACCCGAAACACGCGGCGATCATGCGCCCCGGCGGCCTGGTATCCGATCCGGTCTCGGCCGTGTCGCTCGGCCTCGCGCTGATCTTCGGCACGGCAGGCCTGCCGCATATCCTGATGCGCTTCTTCACGGTCGGCGACGTCAACGCCGCCCGCAAGAGCATCCTCTATGCGACCGGCATCGTCGGCGCCGGTTATGTGTTGATCATCATCATCGGCTTCGGCACCATCGCGCTCGTCGCGTCGGACCCGCAATACCGCGACGCATCCGGCGCGATCGCGGGCGGCGCGAACATGGTGGCGGTCCACCTCGCACATGCGGTCGGCGGCAACGTGTTTCTCGGCTTCATCTGCGCGGTCGCATTCTCGACCATCCTGGCCGTGGTCGCCGGGCTGACGCTCGCGGGTTCGTCGGCGATCTCGCACGACCTTTATGCGAACGTGCTGCGTCGCGGGCGCGCTTCCGATCAGGAGGAAATGCGCGTGGCGCGCGGGACGACCCTAGCGCTCGGCGTGCTCGCGATCCTGCTTGGCATCGCGTTCGAGAAGCAGAACATCGCGTTCATCGTCAGCCTCACGTTTTCGATCGCGGCGAGTTCGAACTTTCCCGTGCTGCTGCTCTCGATCTACTGGCGCGGCCTGACGACGCGCGGCGCGGTACTGGGCGGCCTGACCGGGCTCGCCACCGCCGTCACGCTGACCGTGCTGAGCCCGACCGTCTGGGTGCAGGTGCTCGGTCATGCGCACGCGGTCTATCCGTACGAATATCCGGCACTGTTCTCGATGGCGGCCGCATTCGCCGGCGTCGTCCTGTTCTCCATCACCGACCGCTCGGCCCGTGCGCAACGAGAGCGCGCGCAGTTCGACACGCAGCTCGTCGCATGCGAAATGGGCATGACGCAACGCGGCTGAGCCGCACGCCCCGAAGAATCGATACCCCAAGAGAGACACCATGTTGAATTGCACCTGCTGCATGTCGCCGGCACGGCGCCGCCTGCTCGGCGCGCTGGCCGCGCTCGCCGGCACGGCCGTCGCCGGCGGCCACGCGTCGGCTACCGAAACCGCGAGCGCACCGGCCGCATCGACCGCCGTGCCGCGGCATCGGCCCCGCTCGATCGACATCCATGCGCACTACTACCCTGAAAGCTTTTGCGATCTGGTCGGCGGCGAAGGCAAGCGCTTCGGCGGCTCGTTCGCGTGCGACGATGCGTCGTTCACGTTCCGGACGCCCGCCGGCGGCCTCGGGCCGCTGCCGATGAAGTTCATCGACGTCGACGCACGACTCAAGGACATGGATGCGTCCGGCGTCGACGTCCAGGCGCTGTCGCTCAGCGTGCCGATGGCGTACTGGGGCGACCGGCCGTTCAACGCGAAGCTCGCGCGCGACTGGAATTCGGCTGCGTCGCGCGTCTACCGGCGGCACCCGACGCGCTTCGTCGTCCTCGCGACGCTGCCGATGCTGAACGCGACCGATGCGATCGACGAACTCGAGCGCGCTGCGCAGTTGCCGGGCGTGCGCGGCGTGTACATGGGCACCAACATCGACAACCGCGATCTCGACGATCCGCTGTTCGCACCGGTCTTCGCGCGCATCGAGCAACTGGGCCTGCCCGTGTTCCTGCATCCGCAGCAAACGGTAGGCGGCGCACGGCTCGGCGATTTCTACCTGAGCAACCTGCTCGGCAATCCGTTCGATACGGCGATCGCGGGCTCGCACCTGATACTCGGCGGCGTGCTCGACCGCTACCCGAACCTGCACGTCACGTTGCCGCATGCGGGCGGCGCGCTGCCGATCCTCGTCGGGCGCCTGGATGCGGGCTGGGCCGCCCGCCCCGAAACACGCCGGCTCGCGCAAAAGCCCAGCAGTTATCTGCGGCGCTTCAGCTACGACACGGTGTCCCATTCGGGGCCCGTGCTGAACTTCCTGATGGAGAACGTCGGGGTCGACCGGCTCGTACTCGGCAGCGACTACTGCTTCGACATGGGCTACGAGCAGCCGGTCCGCTTTCTCGAGCGCCTCGACCTGACGGCGGAACAGCGGTCGATGATACTCGGCGGCAATGCAGGCAAGCTGCTCGGAATCTAGCGGGCAAGCAAGCGTACGGCGGTTTTCGACCCACGTCTGCACCGTCGGCGCAGGCCGTTGCCGGGCATGGCATCATCCGGCGAACCGGTGAGGGCCGGCATGCGACGCCGCGCATCGCGACCACCGCCCGGCGACGCACGCCGCCGGCCGAACACGGGAATCACGCACGATGAAGATAGTCATTGCAGGCGGATCGATCGCCGGCCTCGCGGCCGCGCTGACGCTCGATTGCATCGGGCACGACGTCATGGTCTGCGAGCGCTCGCCGTCCCCGCTGCGCGGCCAGGGCGGCGGCGTGGCCGTGCTGCGGCGCATGATGGCGTTTCTCGAACAGCATGGCCGGCATTGCCGCCAAATGATCAGCGTGCCGACGCACCGGCGGCGCTGGATCGATCGCGACGGCGTCGTCACGCGGGACGAACCCGAAATGCTGCCGTTCTCGTCATGGGACGCCGTCTACCGCTCGCTGTGCGAGACGCTGCCGCGCGGGCGCATCCGTTACGGCCGCACGGTCACCGGCTTCACCCAGAACGCGGACGGTGTCGACGTTCACCTGGACGACGAACGCATCCGCGCGGATGTGCTGATTGCCGCCGACGGCTCCGGCTCGAACCTGCGCGCGCACCTCTTCCCCGGCTATACGCCGTCGTTTGCCGACTACCTCGCATGGCGCGGCATCGTCGACGAAGCCGAATTCGACGCCGCGGCGATCGCGTCGCTGGTCGAGAACATGACGCTGCACAAGGCGCCGGGCGAGCTGTTCATGGCGTTCCTGATTCCCGCGCTCGACGGCTCGCTCGCGCCGGGCACGCGCCGCTTCAACTGGCTGTGGTATCGCAACGAAGCCGATCCGGATGCGCTGCGCCGGCACCTGACGGATCGGCACGGTCACCTCCATCACGCGTCCGTGCATCCGGGGCAGCTTTCCGACGACACCGTCGCGACGCTGCGGCAACTCGCGGGCGAACGCTTGCCTGCTTCCCTGTCGCAACTGGTGCTCGCGACGCGCGCGCCATTCAACCAGGCGATTTTCGATGCACTGAGCCCCGGCTTCGTCGACGGCCGCGTCGCGCTGATCGGCGACGCGGCCTGCACCGTGCGCCCCCATACGGCATCCGGCACGTCGAAGGCGGCGAGCGATGCCGTGTCGCTCGCCGAAGCGCTGCCGGCGGACGCGACCGACGTCGTCGCGCGCCTGGCGTCATGGTCGGCCCGGCGGCGAGAGGAAGTGACCTCGTTGCTCGACAAGGGTCCGCAACTTGCCGCGGCGTTCGGTCTCGGCACGCCGCGCTGACGCATGTGTGCTGGCGCCGGGACGCAGCATGCGCGCGTTCAGAACGTTTCAGCGCAGCTTCAGGAAATGGCGTCGGCGCCCGCGTAGACTGCCTCCCATCATCCGCCGCGCAGACAGACGGTCCGCGCGCGGTCCCCAGCCATGGAGTAACGACATGATTTCCGCCGCGAATCGCTGTCGCCGGACAGGTTTGTCATCGCCGAATCTATCGGCGATGCTGCGCCGCCATCCGGCGGCGCCGACCGGAACGTCCGTCGCGAGCACGCGCAAGCCGGGCCACGCTCGTGGGCCAGCCTGTCGCGACAACCGGATCCGTGCTGCCGCGCGCGATCGTCATGCGGACGTGCGCGGCCGACGCGCCGTCTATTGTCCCGCCTGTCGAATGACGCCGGACGAACCGGTTCGCGTGGAGCGCGCATGAAGCACAAGCGAATCTGGTTGGGTGCCGCAGGCGTCGCCATCGCCGGCCTCGCGGTCGCGATCGGCATCATGGTTCGGCCGTCGATCGCGCCGATCGATCCGCCTGCCCGCGCATCGTTCGATCCGCAACTGATCAAGGCCGGCGCGCGTGTGGTCGCGCTCGGCGATTGCGTCGTCTGCCACACGGCGAAGGACGGCAAGCCGTTCGCGGGCGGGCTGCCGCTCGCGACGCCGTTCGGCACGATCTACGCGACCAACATCACACCGGATGCCGACACCGGCATCGGCCGCTGGTCGCGTGACGCGTTCGCGCGCGCGCTGCGCAGCGGCATCGCCCGCGACGGCCATCCGCTCTACCCGGCCTTTCCGTACATTCACTTCACGCGGATGTCCGACGACGACATTGCGGCCGCGTACGCTTACCTGATGACCCGCGAGCCGGTTCAAACGAAGACGCCGGCGAACGACCTGATCTTCCCGCTCAACTTCCGGCCACTGGTCGCGTTCTGGAACGTGCTGTTCCTGCGCGAGGGCGCGTACCGGCCGGACCCGTCGCAATCCGCGCAATGGAATCGCGGCAAGCTGCTGGTCGACGGCCTCGGACACTGCGCGTCCTGCCATTCGCCGCTGAATGCGATCGGTGGCGAGGAAGCGGGCAAGGCATTCGACGGCGGCATCGTCGACGGCTGGGAAGCACCGCCGCTCAATAGGCTCGGCAATGCGGCGCGGCCGTGGACGCAGGCGCAACTGGTCACGTACCTGCGCACCGGCCGCGCGAGCGAGCACGGCGCGGCCGCCGGGCCGATGCTGCCCGTCACGCGCGATCTCGCGACGGTGCCGGTCGAGGATGTCGAGGCCATCGCGGCCTACATCCTGTCGATCCAGAAGCCGGCCGCCGCACAGCCCGCGACGACCGCCGCCGAACGCCATGCGACGACGCCCGCCGGCCAGCGCGGCGCGGTGCTGTTCCAGGCGTCGTGCGCGCAGTGCCACGGGCCGGCATCGCCGATGCAGTCGATCGGCGAGCGGCCGACGCTCGCGTTCAGCACGGCGGTCGCCGCCGACACGCCGCGCAATGCGATCCAGATGATGTTCAACGGGATCGGCTGGCATGGCGAGGACACGCTGAACTACATGCCGTCTTACCTCGACCAGTACGACGACGCGCAGATCGCGGATCTCGCCGCATACATCCGCGAAACGTACACCGATCGCCCCGCATGGAGCGGCATCGACACCCTGGCCGCGAAGCTCAGAAAGGAGGACAGCGCGCGATGATCACCCTCACCGTGAATGGCGTGCGGCACACGCTCGACATCGATCCGTCCACGCCGCTCCTTTACGCGCTGCGCAACGACCTGCACCTGCACGGCGCGAAGTTCGGCTGCGGCCTCGGGCAATGCGGCGCGTGCACCGTGATCGTCGACGACAAGCCGATGTTCTCGTGCCTGATTCCGGTTGCCGCGGTCGGCGAGCGCCGCGTCAGGACCCTCGAGAGCCTCGGCACCGCCGAGCATCCGGGCAAGCTCCAGCAAGCGTTCATCGAGCATCAGGCGGCGCAGTGCGGTTATTGCATCGCGGGCATGATCATGCGCGCGCAGGCGCTGCTCGAACGCAAACCGAAACCGACCGAACAGGAGCTGCGCACGCACATGGAACCGAATCTGTGCCGTTGCGGCACCCACATGCGGATCCTGGCGGCCGTGCGCCAGGTCGCGGGCCTGCCGGACCCGGAACCGGCTGCCGCTCCGGTCATGATCAGCAAGGGCCTCTGATGAACGCACCCGACGACATCGACGAAGGCCGCCGGCACTTCATGGTTTCCGGCGCGCTGTTCGTCGCGTTCAGCCTCGCACCGGCCGCGCGCGCCGCCGCCGAGGTCGTGATCGCGGACGAAGGCGCCGCCGTCCACGTGGCCAAGGCCACCGAAACGCTGGCCGGCAGCCTGAAGACCAATCCGCTGCTGGACGCGTGGATCAAGATCACGCCCGACGGCAAGGTCACCGTGTTCACGGGCAAGGTCGAGCTCGGCACCGGTGTGCGCACCGCGTTGCTGCAGGTGGCCGCCGAAGAGCTGAACATGAAGCCCTCGCTGATCACGTTCCTGACCGCCGACACCGGCGCGTCGCCGGACGAGGGATTGACCGCCGGCAGCCACACGATGGCGGACAGCGGCTCCGCGTTGCTGAACGCCGCCGCGCAGGTGCGCGGGCTGCTGGTCGACGGCGCGGCGAAGCAGTTCGGCGTCGAGGCGCGCCTGCTCACCGTCGCCGACGCGGTCATCAAGGCGCCGGACGGCCGCACGATGCGCTACGGCGACGCGGTCCGCACCGTCGACCTGCATCGCAACGCGACGCCGACGTCGCCGTTGAAGAGTCCGGCCACGTTCGCCGTGATCGGCACGTCGCTGCCGCGCGTCGACATTCCGAACAAGGTCACGGGCGGCGTCAGCTACGTGCAGGACATGACGTTGCCCGGCATGCTGCATGCGCGCGTCGTGATGCCGCCGGTGTACGACGCGAAGCTGCTGTCGTTCGACGAAGCCGCGATCCTGAAGATGCCGGGCGTCGTGCGGATCGTGCGCAACGGCAGCATGCTCGCGGTGGTCGCACAGGGCGAATGGCAGGCGGTCGTCGCGCAGCGCGCACTGGCCGCCGGCTGCCGCTGGTCGCCCGGCCGGGCGCTGCCCGATCGCGCGACGGTTCATCAGGACCTGAAGCGGATCGCGACGCAGCGCATCGAGATCGCCAATACGCATGCGCAAACCGCGCCCGCGACGAAAACGCTGTCCGCCACGTTCCTGAAGAACTACCTGCTGCACGGCTCGATCGGGCCGTCCTGCTCGGTCGCGCATCTCGAGAACGGCACGCTGACCGTGTGGACCCACTCGCAAGGCGTCTACCCGCTGCGCGACGCGCTCGCCGAGATGCTGTCGATGCCGAAGGCGAGCGTGCGCTGCATTCACACCGAGGGCTCCGGCTGCTACGGCCACAACGGCGCGGACGACGTGGCCGCGCATGCGGCGCTGGTCGCGGCAGCGATGCCCGGCAAGCCGATCCGCGTCCAGTGGATGCGCGAGCAGGAACATACGTGGGACCACTTCACGCCGGCGATGGTCACCGAGCTCAGCGCGTCGCTCGACGCGAGCGGCCGCATCGTCGACTGGAACTACGCGCTGTGGAGCAGTTCGCACAACGAGCGGATCGTCAACGCCGGCCGGCTGCTGCCCGCGCGCATGCTCGAGCCGCCGTTCGTGCCCGCGCCGTCGACGCCGATGCTGCAGCCCGAGGGCGGCGGCGATCGCAACGCGATCCCGCTGTATGCGCTGCCGAACATGCACATCGTCAACAACTTCTCGCCGACGATGCCGCTGCAGACGTCGGCGATGCGCTCGCTCGGCGCACACACGAACGTCTGGGCGATCGAAAGCTTCATGGACGAGCTCGCGCACGCGGCCGGCGTCGATCCCGTCGAATTCCGGCTGCGTCACATGCAGGATCACCGCGCGAGCCAGGTGATCAAGCTCGCCGCGACGAAATTCGGCTGGCCGCGGCCGCCGCGCGAACGCAACCGCGGCGTCGGCTTCGCCTTCGGCAAATACAAGAACCTGATGGCCTACGTCGCGATCGCGGTCGAGGTGTCGGTCGTGCCGGAAACCGGCCAGGTGACGCTCGAACGTGCGGAAGCGGCCGTCGACGCGGGCCAGATCGTGTCGCCGGACGGCATTCGCAACCAGATCGAGGGCGGTATCATCCAGTCTGCGAGCTGGACGCTGTACGAGGCGCTGAAATACGATACGCAGCGCATCCGCAGCTTCGACTGGAGCAGCTATCCGATCCTGCGCTTCTCGGCCGCGCCGCAAAGCGTGAAGGTTCACCTGATCAATCGTCCCGGCGCGCCGTTCCTCGGCGCGGCCGAGGCGTCGATGGGACCGACCGCCGGCGCGCTCGCCAACGCGATCTTCGACGCGACCGGCCAGCGCATGCGCGAAATGCCGTTTGCCGGCGACGCGCTCAGGAAACGCATCGACGCATAGCGGCATCACACGACACATCGCGCCGGCATGAACCGGCGCGGGCAACGAACAGGCCGGAGATTTCGGAACGATGGATACCTTGCTTTCAATGCGCGTGTTTACGCGCATCGTCGAGACAGGCAGCTTCACGCGCGCGTCCGACACGACCGGCCTGACGACGCCGCGCGTGTCCGCGCTGCTGAGCGCGCTCGAACAGCATCTCGGCTGCCGGCTGCTGAACCGCACCACGCGCCGGATCTCGCTCACCGAGGATGGGCAGGCGTACTACGAACGCTCGGTCGCGGTGCTGCGCGAGATCGACGACATGGAGGCATCGGTATCGCAAGCGCGCAATGTGCCGCGCGGCCGGCTGAAAGTGAACCTGCCGCCGGCCATGGCGAAACAGATCATGGTGCCCGCGCTGCCCGAATTTCTTGCCGCCCATCCGGGCATCATGGTCGAGCTCGGCGTGACCGATCGCCAGATCGATCTCGTCGGCGAGGGTGTCGATTGCGTCGTGCGCATCGGCGCGCTCGATGATTCGGGGTTGGTCGCGAAACGGATCGGCAGCCTGACCACCTGCACGTGCGCGGCCCCCGCGTATCTCGAACGATGCGGCGCACCCGAAACGGTGGACGATCTCGCGCAGCACATCGCGGTCAGCCACATCTCGGCCGATACGGGCCGCCCGCGCCCGTGGGACTACGTCGTCGACGGCGAAACACGCATCGTGCAGATGTGCGGCACGGTCGCGGTCAACGACGCCGACACCTACATCGCGTGCGGCGTCGCGGGGATCGGCCTGATCAAGACCTCGCTGTACCTGGTCGAGCCGTATCTGCAATCGGGGCGCCTGCGCGAGGTGCTGACCGATTTCAACCCGCCGCCCCGGCCGATCTCGATCCTGTATCCGCCCAATCGACATACGCCCGTCAAGCTCAAGGTCTTCGTCGACTGGCTCGCGGGGCTGTTCGCGGAAATTCCGACGCTGCAGGGCAAGCGCTGTTGACACCCTTCGTTGAAGCCCGCTGTTGAAGCCCGCTTTTGAATCCGATCGTCCTCGCCATCGCGCGCGCCGCATGAATCATGTGATTTAAGCCGGCGTTCAGGACTATTCAGCGCTGTCGATCCAGACTGACCTCATCGGGCTTCGCGATCCGCGATATCCGCGCCGGAGGCCCGTTTCGAGAGGCGCATCATGAAGATCGCGACCGCCGCGCCGTCCGTCCAGGCCGTCTTCGAAGTCCTCGGCCCCCGCGTTGCCGGCGGCCGCATTCGCGCTCGCCGGCAACGCGGCCTGCACGCCGCGGGCCCCTATCGCATCCGACATACCGAAACCCCTCGCCGACACGGTCACCCTCGCGCAGGCGCTGCCGCCCGGCGCGCACGACGTCGCGTCGCGAACCGCATCGCGGGCGGCCACGCGCCGTGTCGCGTCGGCCGCCTTCGCCGACGCCGGCATGCGGTTCGCGACCGATCCCGGCCTCGGCGCTCGCGCATGAACCCGCGCCCGGCCCGCCCCCTTTGCGTGGCACGCAATGCTCGATTGCGCCCCGGACGTATTCCCTTGTTATCGATCGATCAATAATCTTGACGGCAATGCGGCGGCTTCCGTTTCGCCGCGACGGCAATCAAAACGCCCGCCCGACGCACGGGCCCCCGACATCTCTTTCCAAGGAGTCGACCATGTCAGCAGAAACCACCCCGCTCGCGCCCCACGGGCACGCGGCCAAGCTCACGCAGGGCCTCATCCTGCTGTTCGCATTCAGTTGCGGCGCGATCGTCGCCAACCTGTACTACGCGCAGCCGATCACCGAACTCATCGCGCCGAGCCTGCACATGTCCGGCGAAACCGCGAGCCTGATCGTGTCGCTGACGCAGATCGGCTACGCGCTCGGCCTGTTCTTCATCGTGCCGCTCGGCGACCTGCTCGAGAACCGCAAGCTGATGATCGTCACGGCCGTCGTGTCGATCGCGAGCCTCGCGGCGGCCGCGGTCGTCCAGACACCCGGGCTGTTCCTCGCGATCTCGTTGCTGGTCGGCTTCAGCTCGGTTGCCGTGCAGATCCTGGTGCCGCTCGCCGCGCACCTCGCGCCGGATCATTCGCGCGGCCGCGTGGTCGGCACGATCATGAGCGGGCTGCTGCTCGGCATCCTGCTCGCGCGCCCGCTGTCGAGCGTGGTGGCCGACGCATTCGGCTGGCGCTTCGTGTTCGCGGCCGCCGCTGTGCTGATGACGCTCGTGACGGCCGTGCTCGCGCTGACGATCCCGTCGCGCCAGCCCGATCACCGTGCGACCTATTTCGAGCTGATCGGCTCGCTGCTGCACCTGGTTCGCACGATGCCGGTGCTGCGCCATCGCGCGTTCTACCAGGGCCTGATGTTCGCGTCGTTCAGCCTGTTCTGGACCGCCGTGCCGGTCGAGCTGACGCGTCACTACGGGCTGTCGCAATCGGCCATCGGCCTGTTCGCGCTCGTCGGTGCGATCGGCGCGACGTCGGCACCGGTCGCGGGCCGCCTCGCGGATGCCGGCCATACCGTGCGGGCGACGCTGATCGCGCTGGTCGCCGGCACGCTGTCGTACGCGGTTGCGCTGATCCACGGCGCCGGCCTGTATGGCCTGGTCGTCACGGGCATCGTGCTCGATTTCGCGGTGCAGATGAACATGGTGCTCGGCCAGCGCGAGATCTACGCGCTGCACGCGGCAAGCCGCAACCGCCTGAACGCGCTGTACATGACGAGCATCTTCGTCGGCGGCGCCATCGGCTCCGCGCTCGCGAGCCCGCTGTACGAGCATGGCGGCTGGCCGCTCGTCGCCGCGGTCGCCGGCGCGTTCCCGATCGTTGCACTCGCGCACTACCTCGTGATCGGGCGTCCGCACGCGGAACGCCACGCACGGACCTGAACCGGCGCCGGCACCGGTTCACGCGCGAATCCCGCCCGGGCCGTTCGCGCGCCGGAACGCTGCCGGCACGTCACCCGCGTCACTCCCGAACTTTCCGCAGGGCCCGCCGTTGTGCCGGTCGCAACCGGACGCTATCGCACGATAAACGGCGCCGCCCTGCTCCACGCAAAAGGAATCCATCATGTCTTCCCTGCTCAGCCACTACGATCTGCGCGGCCTGCCGCTTCCCAACCGTGTCGTGATGGGGCCGATGACGCGTTCGCGCGCGCCGTCGCGCGGCCAGCCGACCGAACTCATGGCCGAGTACTACGCGCAGCGTGCGTCCGCCGGCCTGATCGTGACCGAAGCGACCAACGTCAGCCCGGCCTCCGCGTCGTTCGAACTGACGCCGGGGCTCGTCACCGACGAGCAGGCGGCCGGCTGGAAGCAGATCACGGACGCGGTCCACGCGAACGGCGGCCGCATCTTCGCGCAGCTGTGGCACGGCGGCCGCGTGAGCTCGCTGACGCTGCTCGGCGGCGACGCGCCGCTGTCGCCGTCCGGCGTCAACGACGATCTCGAGCAGTTGCAGGTGTGGGCGCAGTTGCAGAACGGCTATTACACGAAGATTCACGCGACGCCGTCGCGCGCGATGACGACGGACGAAGTCGCCGGCACGGTCGACGAATTCCGCCAGGCGGCCATCCGCGCGATGGCGGCCGGCTTCGACGGCGTCGAGATCCACGCAGCCAACGGCTACCTGCCGCACCAGTTCCTGTCGTCGACGCTGAACCGCCGCGACGACCGTTACGGCGGCTCGGTCGCGAACCGCGCGCGCTTCCTCGAGGAAATCGTCGACGCGGTCGGCGGCGTGATGCCGCTCGCCCGCGTGGGCGTGCGTATCTCGCCGTACGCGAAGTACAACAACGTGCGCGACGCGGATCCGGATGCGACGTATGCGTACGTCGGCCGCATGCTCGACGAAGCCGGCGTCGCCTATCTGCACGCGGCCGACACCAACGGCTGGAGCGGCGAGCCCGACCTGCCGCGCATCGTCGAGAACACGCGCAAGACCTTCGGCGGCACGCTGATCGTCAACGGCGGCATCGCGCCGGATTCCGCGAACACACTGATCGATGCGGGCGACGCCGATCTCGTCGCGTTCGCGCGGGCGTATATCGCGAACCCGGATCTCGTCGAACGCCTCGCGGCGAATGCGCCGCTCGCCGCGCCGAAGCCGGTCGGCTGGTATGGCGGCGACCGCGCGGGATACGTCGACTATGCGCGTCACGACGTGGCCAGCCAGACGGCCTGAGCCCCGCTCCAGCGGCGGCCCGATGCAGTATCGCTCAGGCCGTCGCCAACCTCGGTCGAACCCGTCGTGCGGACCTGCTCACGCGTCGTTCCAGCGCGCGCCCAGCACGCGTCCGCAGAAATTCGGCCGGTGAAAATCCGGATCGGTCCGCTCGAGCACGTCGGCGCTCCACGTGCCGAAGGTCGACGCCGGCCGGTGCGCAACCCCGCGCGCGATCGCGTCGAGGAACGCGGCGCCGAACCCGTCGCCGCGCGGGTAGGCAGTGAGCAGCGCCCGCCGCTCGTCGGCCGAATACGCGTCGAAGCCGGTCGCCATCAGGTCGGTCGATACGGCGGACGCCAGCACGCGCGCGAGCGGCGACACGCGCGCGGCCACACCGGGCGTCGTATGCAATGCGATCGCGTGCCACACGTCGTCGCGCATGCGCTGCGACGTCTGATGGCGCAGCAGGAACGCCTGCGCGGCATCGGCGCTGTCGAGCTCGTAGCGCTCGGTCGAACGGCCGTACGCGGTGCTCAACCCCATGTTCGCGTACATCGCGGCCACGTACAGCGTATCGGCATCGCAGGTCTCGCCGGCACGGCGCGCGGCAAGCGACGCGAGCACGAACACCCGGCTGGCGTGATCGGTGATCACCTGCGGCAGCGACGCGCATGCCGCTTCGGCCGCGTCGATCGCCATCGGCGTCCGGGGAATGCGGACGCCGGCGACTTCGTCATCGCCCGATGCGCACATGTGCGCAGAATTCATCTCGTCTCCTTCTGCCCCGCACCGGGGCGGAAAATTATTCATTTATCGCGCGACACACACGGGAGTAGCCGGCCTGCCCGCCGATCGACGCCATCCTAAAAGGCGACACCGTGCCGACCGAATGCTTCGCACTGCTCGGCGGCCTCCGTGGCGGCCGCATGAAGGCGCTGCGCGAAACGACGCCCGCGAGCGAGCGCGGAACCGGCATCCGTGCCGTCGTCGGCCGCCGCGCGCGGCTGCGCGGACGCGGCCGGGCGACGCCGGCCGACGCCGCCGAATTCGGCCACCGGCGACCATGCGGGGCTGACCGGCAGCGGCGGCGGCGCGAGCGGCGCGAACTCGTCGTCCGCATGCACGACCTTGCCGTCGACGACCGTCAGCACCGACGACAGCGACTTGATCTGCGCGTCGTCGATCGTGAAGTAGTCGCCCGTCAGCACCGCAAAATCCGCATACTGGCCGGGTACCAGCGCGCCCTTGCAGTCGTCCTCGTGCGAGAACCATGCGCTGCCGACCGTGTAGCGGCGCAGCGCTTCCATCCGGCTGAGCCGGTTGCGTTCGGGATAGAGCACCGTGCCGCCGACCGTGCGCCCCGACACCATCCAGTACAGCGACACGAACGGGTTGTAGCTCGCGATGCGCGTTGCATCGGTGCCCGCGCCGACCGGCAGCCCGGCCGCGAGCATTGCGCGGATCGGCGGCGTGCGCGTGGCCGCTTCCGCGCCGTAGCGCGCAATGAAGTACTCGCCCTGGAACGCCATCCGGTGCTGGATCGTCACGCCGCCGCCGAGCGCCGCGATGCGCGCGATGTTCGCATCCGAAATCGTCTCGCAGTGGTCGAAGAACCAGCGCAGCCCGTCGAACGGCACGTCACGGTTCACGGCTTCGAGCACGTTCAGGAAGCGGCCGATCGATTCGTCGTACGTCGCATGCAGCCGGAACGGCCAGCGTTGCCGCACCAGCAGCCGGACCACCGCGGCCAGTTCGACCTCGAGCGCCGCGGGCAGATCGGGGCGCGGTTCGAGAAAATTCCCGAAATCGGCTGCCGAATACACCAGCAGTTCGCCGGCGCCGTTCATCCGCAGGAACGCGTCGCCGTCGCCAGGCTTCGCCAGCGTCACCCAGCGCGCGTAATCGTCGAGTTCCCGGCCGGCATGCTGCACGAACAGGCTGTAGGCGATGCGCACCGTCAGTTCGCCGCGCTGCGCGAGCGCCATGATCGCCGCATAGTCGTCCGGATAGGCCTGGAAATCGCCGCCTGCGTCGATCGCGCTCGTCACGCCGAAGCGGTTCAGCTCGCGCAGGAAGTGCCGCATCGAATTCATCTGGTCGTCGTGGCCGAGCTTCGGGCCCTTCTCGAGCGCCGCATGCAGGATGCCCATGTCCGGACGCGCGATCAGCATGCCGGTCGGCCTGCCGAGGCGATCGCGCTGGATCTCGCCGCCGGGCGGATCGGACGTATCGCGGCCATAGCCGATCGCGCGCAGCGCGGCCGCATTCAGGAGCGCGCTGTCGCCCAGGTGCATGATGAAGACCGGCGTGTCGGGCGCGATCGCGTTGAGTTCGGCCGCCGTCGGCCCGCGCTTTTCCGCGAACTGGAATTCGGTCCAGCCGCCGACGACGCGCACCCACTGCGGCGCAGGCGTGCGCAGCACCTGGCGACGCAGCATGCAGAGCGCATCGGCGAGCGTCGGCACGCCGTCCCAGCGCAGTTCCAGGTTGAAGTTCAGGCCGCCGCGGATCACGTGCAGGTGCGAATCGTTCAGCCCCGGAATCACGGTGCGGCCGTTCAGGTCGATGCGACGCGTGTAGGCGCGCGCATAGCGCATCACCTCGGGCCCGGTGCCGGTCGCGAGGACGCGGCCGTCCCTCACCGCGAGCGCGGTGACGAACGACCGTTTGGCGTCCTGCGTCGCGATCTTGCCGTTATATACGATGAGGTCCGCCGCTTCGGCGGATTCCGTCGCCCTAAGCACCTTCATGCCCCCCGCATGCGCCGCAAGCCGGCATACGGCCACACGCCGCCTGCTGCCGGTTTGACGATACACGGACCATCCACTCTCCCCCTTGAACGTTGAACGATCGGACCGGCCGCGGCGCGATGGCGCGGCGGCGTCCTGCGCGGGCCCCGCGCGCCGTTACGCGACCGACTGCATCGCATCGATCGCCTCGTGCCGCATGCGCGTGCGGCCTGTCGACGGCGTCGTCTCCGGGCGAACGAAGTTCTGCACGCGCGCCAGCCGGCGCACGTCGAACGCGCGCGATTGCGGATCGAAATGCCCCGACAGGTTGGCCACCAGCGACGACGCCTGCGCGGTGCGCCCGCGCTCGATCAGGTGATCGGCGAGATCGAGCGTGCCGCGCAGCGCCCACATCGCGGCCCCCTGCCCGTTCGCGGTATGGATCGCCATCAGCAGATCACGTTGCCCGTCCGTTTCGCAGGCGGCCGCGAGGTCCACGTCGGCGGTGCGGGCCTGTTCGAGCTTCGCCAGCCCCCTGGCGCGCAGCAGTTCGGGCACGAACAGATGCTCGCCGTGCGCGCGGCAGCGCGCGAGCGTCGCGTCGAGCTTCGTGCATGCCTCGGCCGCGCGGCCCGTGCGCGTCAGCCCTTCCGCGTACGCGACGACCAGCGGCGCGAGCATGCGCCGGAAGCCGCTCGCCTCGATGCGCCGCAGCGCGGGCTCGAGCCGCGCGAGCCCGGCGCCGGGATGGCCGGCCTGCATGTCGAACTGTCCGACAAGGCATTCGGCATGGCTACGCCAGATGTCGAACCCGTTCGCATCGGCGGTCGATCGCAGCGTCGCCAGATAGTCGGAAATCGCGTCGTGATCGCCGTAGCGCAACGCAATCGGCACGGCCGCGGCGCCGAGCACGACGCACAATGCCAGCCCCGAACCGCTGCGCCGCGCGC
The DNA here is from genome assembly GCF_009362305.1 of Burkholderia sp. BE17. Lineage (NCBI taxonomy): Bacteria > Pseudomonadati > Pseudomonadota > Betaproteobacteria > Burkholderiales > Burkholderiaceae > Burkholderia > Burkholderia sp. BE17. Next base: position 98,323 of record NZ_WHNU01000026.1, on the reverse strand, counting down.
ACTCGACCGCCTGCGCCGCGAGTTGCATCGCACATTCCGGATCGCCCTGCATCCACACGAGCCGCGTCAGCATCGTCCGGCCGAGCGTCGCGACGTCGACGCCCAGCGCCGCTTCGGCACAGGGCGGTTCGCCTGCGTCGGCCAGCTCGGCCGTCGCCACCTCCAGCCGCTCGCGCGCCTGCGCATGTTCGCCGAAGTAATGCAGCGAGGTCGCGACCATCGCGGTCGCCAGCAGCCGCTGCGACCGGTCGCCCCGCCGCTCGGCGGCGCGCTCGAAGCGCGTCGCGTAGCGCAACGATTCATGGATGTCGGAGCGCGTCAGCATCGTGTTCCACTGCCCGACCAGCGCGCGCGCGTCGAACGCCTCGTCGCCGATCCGGCCCGCGAGATCGAGCGTCCGGTCCCACATCGCCGCGGCCGTGTGCGTATCGCCGTCGGTATGCAGCAGCGCCGATGCATAGGCCGCGCGCAAACGCATCTCGAGCGCCGCGTCGACGATCGCGGCCCCGTCGGCCTCGATTGCATCGAGCGCTCGCCGCGCCGGTATCGAACATTCACGCATCCGCGCCGGCTCCAGCAGCGCGAGCGCCAGCGCGTCCGCTTCCAGCAGCGCCTGCGGCTCGGCCGCAACGGGCTCGCGCGGCGCCGGCGCGCCCGCGGCGAGCGGTTGGCTCACCAGGTCCGCGGCGGGTGCCTGCGCCGGCATCCGGGCTTCCCCCTGCTCGCGTTCGTAGTGCGCATGACGCTCGGCGATGGCGTCGAATTCGCCCTCGTCGTGCAGCTTCTCGAGCGCGTACGCGCGCGTCGATTCCGTCAACCGGTAGCGCGCCTGCGCGCCGTTGAACTCGACGGTCACCAGCGACTTCGCGACCAATTCGCCGAGCACCGCGATCATCTCGGCAGCCGACATGCCGGAATCCATCGCAACCTCGCGGGCGGCATCGAACGTAAACGGGCCGATGAAGCACGCCATGCGACGAAACAGCGACCGCGCGGCCGCATCCAGCAGCACGTAGCTCCAGTCGAACGTCGCGCGCAGCGTCTGGTGGCGCGGCAGCGCCGAGCGCAGCCCGCCCGTCAGCAGGTTCAGCCTGTCGTCGAGACGCGACGCGACGACCTCGAGCCCGAGCGTCGCGACGCGCGCGGCGGCCAGTTCGATCGCGAGCGGCAGCCCGTCGAGACGCCGGCAGATGTCGCCGATCAGCCTGACGCCGGCCGCGTCGACCGCGCAATCGGGCGTGGCGGCGCGAATCCGCGCCAGAAACAGCTCGACGGCCGAATGGCGCACGATCTCGTCGACGGACGCGCTGCCGTCCGGCACCGCCAGCGGGCTCACGCGAAACACGGCCTCGACCGAGATATGAAGCGGCTCGCGACTCGTCACGAGCACACGCAGCGGCGCGGCGCGCGACGTCAGCGTTTCGACGAGGTCGGCCACCAGGTCGACGACGTGCTCCGCGTTGTCGAGCACGAGCAGGCCGCGCGAAGCGGCGAATGCGTCGCCGATCCGGTCGGCGGCAGGCACGCCGTCCGTCTCGAGCCCCAGTTCGGCGGCAATCGCGAGCAGCACGTCGTCGCGCGTCGCGGCACTTGCCAGCTCCACGAACAGGCCACGCTCGCCGGATCGGCTGCGCAGTTCGTGCGCGACGCGGTTGGCCAGGCTCGTCTTGCCGATGCCGCCCGCGCCGACCAGCGTGACGACCGGCACACGTTCGATCATGTCGACGATCTGCTCGATCTCCGCCTGACGTCCAACCAGCGGAACCGGATGAAAAGCGGCGGCAACCTCGGGCGGACATTCGGCCGCGCGCGGCGCCGCCGAGTGCGCGACCGGCGGCTGCGCAATCAGCAGGTAGCCGCGGCCCGGCACCGTCTTGATCAGGTCGCGGTTCTCGCCCAGCGCCTTGCGCAACGTCGCGACATGGACTTGCAGCCGGTTTTCCTCGACGATCAGGCCCGGCCAGACGGCATCCATGATGTCGTCCTTCGACACGACGGAACCGTTCGCGCGATGCAGTACTTCAAGTATGTCGAGCGCGCGTGCGCCAATACGCAGCGACGTGCCGTGATGGCGAATGTCGCGCTGCTCGAAATCCACCGACAAATGCCCGATCTGGATCATGGCCGCCTCCAGGTTCCCCACGATGACCGCCATGTGAACGCACGGTTCACCGGGGCGGGAGTCCGCACCCGGCCTGCGTTGCAGGCTGGCGCAAAGTCTCAAAAAGTGGGCCGAGTGTAAACGCCGTATAAACAAAAATCTTGAAGGAAAATGCGCTGAAACCTGCGCACCGGCGCGCGACGGAAGCCCGGCGGAGCGAATTCAAACGGGGCAAGATCGGTCGGAACGCAGTGTTCATGCGCCGGTCGGGCCTGGTGCGGCGCGGATCGGCCCGCACGATACATTTCGTCGGCCAGCGGACATTTATTCAAGTTATCCTGGGCCTGTCGGGCGCGCCGTATACCTATACACTGCACGCAACACGGTGCTCGCGCGCCGGCCCCCATCGAAGGATCGTTCCACCATGCAAGCCCCCCTCGTCGCGCCACCGGCGGCGCCGAAAGACACGCTCGGATGCATCTCGACCCTGTTATCCAAGGATATTGAAAGGTCGGTCGGCGGCCTGACGCTGCACCGCAAATGCATGCGCGACGAGCAATTCGAGCGCATCGAGATGGCGGCCAGCGATCGCGGCTTCCTGATCGGCGTGTCGCTCAATGGCGGGCACCGCCGCACGATCTACGGCGGGACCGGCAAATCCGAGCGGCGGTTTCAAAACAACTCGATCTACATTCGCGACTTTTCCCGGAATTTCCGCGCCGACCTGTACGGCAAGTTCGACTTCCTGCTCGTCGAGCTGTCGCGCGGCTACCTCGACCGCCTCGGCCGCGAGCACGACGGATCGGAAATCGGCGGCCTGACCTGCGCGCCCGACGTGCAGGACGCGGTGCTCGGCCATCTCGCGCATGCCGTCGCCAACAGCCTCGATGCGCCGGGCGCGCTGAATACGCTGTTCGTCGAGCAGATGGGGCTCGCGATCGGCACGCATCTCGCATGCCGCTACGGCAATGCGCACGCGCGCGACCTGCAGCGCAAGGGCCTGCTGTCGCCGGCCAAGGCAGCGCTCGCCAAGGAACTGCTGATGGAAAAGGCGAATCTCGGCGTGTCGATCGAGGAAGTGGCCAACGAATGCGATCTGTCGCGCGGCTATTTCATCCGCGCGTTCTCGCGCACGACGGGACGCACGCCGCATCAATGGCTGCTCGAACAGCGCGTGATCCGCGCGCGGCAACTGATCGAGACGACCGACATGACGCTCGCGGAAATCGCGGCCGCCTGCGGCTTCTCGGACCAGAGCCACCTGAACCGCGTGTTCGCGCGCATCGTCGGCCATCCGCCCGGCGTATGGCGACGCGAACTGTCGCGCTGAAGCAGCCGCCACGCGCGCGCCACGCTCGTCATTGAAGCGGCGTCGCGTCGTAATTGACCGGCACCCAGTCGTACTGCTGCCCGTTCCTGCGCAGATGCCCGAGCCCGGGAAACGCGATGTGCGCGGCACCGACCAGATAACGCTTGTCCGCGACGCGCTTCAGCGTATCGCGCCGGGTGCGGCGCGCCGCGTCGGCATCGCTGTCGTACTGGACGGTCGCGTCCGGATCCTGCAACTGGATCGCCGCGACGTGCACGATGTCGCCCCACGCGAGCAGCCCGGCGTCGCCGCTCTCGATCAGATAGGCCGTATGGCCCGGCGTATGGCCGGGCATCGGCACCGCGCGAATGCCGGGAGCAAGCGTCGCTTCGCCGCGAAACGTCTTGAAGCGTCCGGCCGCGACGTACGGCGCGACCGACGCGGCCGCCGCATCGAAAAACGACGCGAGGAACGCTGGCGCCTGCGCCTTGTTGTCCGGACCGAGCCAGTAATTCGCTTCGATCTCGTTCACGCGAACGACCGCATTCGGAAAGGTCATCCTGCCGTTCGACGCAATGCCGCCGACGTGATCCTTGTGCAGGTGCGTGAGCAACACTTCGTCGATCTGCTCCGGCGCATAGCCTGCCGCGCGCAGGTTCGCGAGCAGCTTGCCGCAGCAGTCGCCATACAGCACGCCGGCGCCCGTATCGACGAGAATCCGCTTCGATCCCGTATCGACCAGGAACGCGTTGATCGACCCCTGTACCGGCGGCTCGAGAAACTCGCGATCGAGATCGCGCCGGATTTCGTCCTTCGATACATCGCGGAAGACCGTATCGACCGGAAACGGATGCGTGCCGTCGGACAGCGCGACGATCCGGAGGTCGCCGAGCTTCTGCCGATAGAAGCCGGGGGCCTGGCTCCCGCCGCCCGGCTCATCGGCGAACGCGACCGATGCGAGGATGCCGACGCACCACGCGATGAGCAGCATGCGGCCCGAGCGCGCCGCGCGCGTGCGCCAGTTCGAGTTCTTCATGTCCGTTTCCCGGGTTGCGTATCGACGTTGCGACGTTGCGCGCCGGCTTGCCTGCCCGGCCGGCGTAGATGCACGCGACACCGAGCTTACCGGCCGGATTCGCAATAATCCTGAGCGGAACATGAAACGTTCTGAAGGCCGGGCCTCGGCGGCACCGGTTTGGCCTCAGGCGGCTTCAGGCGGCCGGGTCACGCGTGTGCTGCGCGGCAATCAATGCATCGCGAAACACGGCAGCCGGCTGCGCGCCGCTGACGACCGACTGGCCGATGCGTGTCGACGGCACCGACGCGACGCCTTCGCGCAGCGCCTGCGCTTCGAGCCCGACCACCGCATCGAGCCCTTCGCCGGACGCCAGGAACGCACGCACCGCGTCGCCCGGCAAACCGGCGCCGGCTGCAATCTCGACCAGCACGTCCGCGTCGCCGATATCGCGGCCGTCACGGAAATACGCGGCAAACAGCGCATCGACGAGCGCGGCCGCGCTGCCGCGTTGCTGGGCGAACCAGACGAGCCGATGTGCAAGCCGCGTGTTCGGCGTGCGCGCGATCCGCGCGTGATCGAACACGAGGCCTGCCGCCCGGCCGGCTTCGGCCACATGCGCGTCGAGGGCCTGCGAGCGCGCCCAGCTGCCGAACTTCGCGCTCCGGTATGTCTTGCGGTCGATGCCGCCGGCCGGCATCGTCGGGTTCAGTTCGAACGGCACGAACCGGACGCTCACGTTGCCGGCCAGGCCGGCTTCGTCGAGCGCCTCCGCGAGCCGGTGCTCCGCGATCCAGCACCACGGGCAGATGAGGTCGTAGGTCACCGTTACTTCGAGGGGTTTCATCGCAAGCTCCTTCCTGTACATTGCAGTCCGGAAGATAGCGCGTGCGGGCCGACGATAGAATGCGAACGGCACGCAACGCATCGTTGCGGCGCGCACAAAGGCACAAAGACACGAAGTCACAAAGGCGACGACATGGACAAATTCTCCGCGCTGCGCGCGTTCGTGGAAGTAGCGGAAGCCGGTGGCTTCTCGAGCGCGGGACGGCGCCTCGAACTCGCGGCGTCGTCGGTGGTGCGCGCGGTGGATGCGCTCGAGGCGTCGCTCGGCACCGTGCTGCTGAACCGCACGACGCGACAGGTCACGCTGTCCGATGCCGGTTCCGTGTACTACGCCCGCGCAAAGCGGCTGCTCGAGGAACTCGCGGAAGCCGACGCACTGGTCGCCGATCGCGGCGACGAGCCGTCCGGGCCGCTGCGCGTATCGGTGCCGGTCGCGTACGGCGTGCGCCGCATCGCGCCGCACGTCGCGGCCTTTCTCGCGCGCTATCCGAAGCTCGATCTCGACCTGCAGCTCACCGACGAACGCGTCGATCTCGTCGCCGGCCGGATCGACGTCGCGATCCGGCTCGGCGAAGCGGCGCCGTCCGCGGAAGTCGTCGCGCGGCAGCTCGGCACGTTCCAGCGCTATGTCGTCGCGAGCCACGACTATCTCGATGCGCACGGCACGCCATCGGCGCCGGGCGAGCTGGTCGATCATGGGTGCCTGCGCTTTCACTTCGGCGGCGACCAGCAGGCGTGGACGTTTGCCGATGCACGCGGCACGACGAAAGTGCTCGTCGCCGGGCGACTGAAATCGAATCACAGCGAAGTGTTGCGCGACGCCGTGCTCGACGGCGCCGGCATCGCGCTGCTGCCCGACTGGCTGGTCGATGCCGACGTGCAATCGGGCCGCCTGCGCAGGCTCTTCGAACAGTACGACGTCACGCCCGATGCGGCCCGCTCGGTCGTCACGGCGCTCTACCTGCCGAACCAGCGCGGCTCGAAGCGCGTGACGGCATTCATCGATTTTGTCGAAGCGCTGGCGCGCGCGCAGCACTGAGCCGCGCGGCGCGGCGCGTTACCAGCCGAACTTCGCTTCCATGCCGACATAGTCGGCATTGCGCGCGCCGAGCGCGCGAATCGAGTTGGCGACCTGGAAGTGCACGGCCTCGACGGCCAGCGCCACGTTCGCATTGACGAGCCAGTCCACGCGGGCCTGCGCATACATGCCCGTCCACGAACCGCCCTTGCCGGCCGTGCCGGGCACCGGCGTCATCCCTTGCCCGTAGATCGCGTCGCCCGTCGTCTCGCGCCACTGGAAACCGACCGCGGTCAGCACCGTCACGTTGCTGGCCGGCTTGAACGTCAGCGAAGGCTTCACGTGAATCAGGTTGCTGTAGCCGGTGTAGCCGGCCAGCGTGAAGTAATAGCCATTCGGAAACAGCGGGTTGAAGGTGCCCATGCGCCCGTCGCCGGGATGCTTGTCGCCCGACGCGCCGTCGACCTGAATGCCGATGCGCGGCGTGCCCGCCGTCTTCGCGAACGTGTAGCCGCCCAGCGCGCCGAACGCCCACGCACCGATCGTGTCCTGCCCGATGTGCCCCGTCTGCAGCATCGCCTCGACGTCCCAGTCGAGCCGGCCGGATTTGCCCGCGTAGCGCATGTCGAATACGTCGCGCCGCTCGTTCCCGGCCCCGGCCAGATAGCGCGCGTTGTCGCGCGTATAGCGCGACCAGTAGCCCGACAGGTCGCCGGGGCCCGTGCCGTTGCGCTCGATACGCACGCCGTCGAATCTCAGGTGCCGGTTCGACACGTCGTCGAACACCGCGTCGTTGCGGTACTGCACCGGGCGTGTCACATAACCGATCAGCCGCCATTTGCCGATTTCGTAATCCGCCCACAGCGCGTCGAACGCCTGGCGCACGTTCGGGCCGTCGCGCACCGACACGAACCGCTGCAAGTCGAAAGCCATCTCCTGCCGGCCGATGCGGGTCTTGAACGTGCCGCCGCCCACCTGGTCGACATACGCGACGAACGCCTGCTCGATATCGAGCTGATCCTTGTCGACGGGCCCGACCGTATCCTTGCCGAACGGCCGCGCATCGACGAACTGGACGAACGCCTGGAAATGCCCGGCATAACGCAGATCCGCATGCACCGTCGCGCGCTGGATCACGTAATTGTCGTCATGCGCGGCGCCGAGCCCGAACAGCGGCGCATTGTTCAGCTCGAAGCGCTCGCGCAGGTTCGCGCCGAGCGACAGGTAGGTCGACGGGTCGGCGCCCAGCGGGATGTACTTCAGCGTATCGAGCGGCTGGCGCGGCACGCAAGGATTCGCGAGTACCGACCAGTCTTCCTGCCAGCGGTTGAACAGCACGGCCGGCCGCTTGGCCGTACACGTCGTACCGGCGGTCGTGGCCGGCGCCGCGGCTTCCTCCGCGCCGGCCGCCGTCCCGGCGTACGTCGCGACACCGCCCGCCAGCACGGCAGCCGGCAGCACGCGCCGCCACGCCAGTCTCATCGGCCGGCGGCCCATCATTTCGACCGCGCGTGGATCTCGGCGACGTAGCCGCCCGGGAACTGCACGAGCGCCGCATCGCGCCCGTCCGACGTGAAGGTCGGCACCAGCACGGTCACGCCCGCGGCCTGCGCCTGCTTCAGCGTCGCGGCCAGGTCGGGCACTTCGTAGCCCGTCATCTCGCGGCCGAACGGGTAAGGCAGATGGCCGTCCGTGGCCAGCACGGTCATCTTGCCGAAGCCCGACTCGATGCGGATGCGGCGGTACGTGTCGTTCGGCCGGCCGATCTCGACGCCCGGCGCCTTGCGCACGTCGGACACGACCTTGCCGCGCGAGAACGCGACGAAGTCGTGCACCAGCTTGCTCGCGCTTTCCGGCGACACGTACACGCGGTTTTCCGGCACCGTCTGCAGCGGGTCATACTTCGGCGCCTGGGTGTGCCAGTAAAGCTGCATGTTCACGCCACCCGGCCAGCGGACGATTGCATCGCGGCCGATCGGGTCGGGGAACGTGTCGACGATCACGTCCGCGCCGTGCGCGCGCGCCGATTTCACCGCGACGTCCATGTCGGTGACGAGATAGCCGGTGCGCTCCTCGCAGAACGGATACGGGATCGGCGTCTTGAAGCCGAACACCGAGACCGTGCCGACCGGCGTCAGCACGAGCTGCGACATCGTCTGGCTCGGCGTCGGCGTGACCTGGAACACGCCCTGCTGCGACTTCTTGCCGCCGAACGTCGCGACGAAGCTGTCGGTGAAGCGGTCGAAGTCTTCCGGTGCGACGCACACGTGCGTCGTGTCGTATTGCGGGCCGACCGCGACGGCCGGCACCTTCGCGGACGAGGTCTCCAGCAGGCGCGTCTCGTCGGCATGGGCCGGCGCGGTCGCCAGCAAAGCGCCGAGCACGGCCGTCGACGCGGCCGTCATCCGCAATACTTGTCGCAACTTCAGTGCAAACATCGAGTTCTCCTTGAAAGTGGCAAGCGCAGCGGCACGCTGCGCACGCATTCAGCGTGACGTCGGCCGCGCGTCGGACCGACCGGATTGATAGGTAAGGAAGCACAGCACCGCGAGCGGCAGCGCCAGCGCCCAGAAGGCGGCGAACAGATAGGCCGTGGCCCCCGCGCCCGCGCCGAGCGCAAAGCCCGCGACCGGCGGCAGCGTGCGCCGCAGCCGCGCACGCGCGGCTTCCCGTTCGGCCGGCGCTGCGAGCGGCACGAGCCAGTCGAACGCATCGATCACCGCCTGCGTGACATTGCCCGTCATCACCGTGTTGGCGACGACCGAGCGGGCCGTCAGCCGGCCGTGCGCGTTCTGGACGCCCATCGCCGCGGCGCCGAGCAGGCCGCACAGGATCGTCCTCGGCGCGTCCGCGTCGGCGATCGGCGACGCCATCACGCCGGCCAGCATGAAGCCGGCCAGCAGCACGGCCTGCAGCGCATACAGCGAACGCGCGCGCACGCCGTGGCCCAGCACGCGCATCCGATGGTCGAGCACACGCGCGCCGACGATGCCGGCGATGAAGGCCGGAAACGCGAGCCACTTGATCATGAGCCCTTGCCCGACGCCGGCCAGCCCCGAGCCGATCAGGATGAAGTTGCCGGTGACGTGCGCGGTGAACAGGCCGAACAGCGCGACGAAGCCGAGCGTGTCGACATAACCCGCGATCGACGCGAGAAACACGTCCTCGCCGCGTACGTGATCGGGCGCTGCTGCGGCGCCGGCGGTTACTTGCTGCGAAGGCATGACCCGGTTTCCTGGAAGGTGTCGACTGCGCCGGCGCCCGCAATGCGTGCGCCCGGCGAGATCGGATAAAGCATGTTCCGCTTCGGTTTCGCCGACCGGTCCGGCTTGCCGACTGGCATCCGGCCCATGCGGCGGTTCGGAAGCTAGAGTAGTGAAGGCCGGCCTAAATGTCTTGGCGGCGGCCTGAAATTTTCTGAATCCGCCGGCTCGAGCGCAGGACGGGGGCGCCGGTCCGGTTCGACGCAGGAAGATCCCGCGAGGAATTCAGCGCCGCAACAAAAGCCGCGCCGCAAACCGTATGCGCGGCCCCGATCGTGCTATTTTTCGATCGATAGTTTAGGCATGCGCGCCATCAGGAGCCGAGGAATGACCGAAAGAAAACGCAGCACGCCGGCCCGCGAGCCCGGGACCGACGGCAACGCCGTCACGCCGGGCCGCAGGCTCGCGCCGGAAGCGCGCGAGCGGCAGATCGTCGAGAAGGCGATCGAGCACTTCGCGACGCACGGCTTTTCCGGCAGCACGCGCGAACTCGCGCGGCAGATCGGCGTCACCCAGCCGCTGCTGTACCGGTACTTCCCGAGCAAGGAGGCGCTGATCGATCGCGTGTACGACGAGATCTACACGTGGAATCCCGACTGGGAAAAGCTGATCGCCGATCGCGCGGTCCCGCTGCAGGAACGGCTCGTCGCGTTCTACCGCGCGTACGCGCAGACCATCCTGCGGCGCGAATGGATCCGCACCTTCATCTTCGCGGGGCTCAGCCGCGAGGGTTTCAACACGCGCTACCTGTCGCGGCTGCGCGAACGCGTCTTCCTGCCGGTGCTGCGCGAGCTGCGCTACGAATACGCCATCGCCACGCCGGCGACGGAGGCCCAGCGCAATGCGGAAATCGAACTGGTCTGGAGCCTGCACGCGAGCATCTTCTATTTCGGCGTCCGCAAGTGGGTCTACGGCCTGCCGGTGCCCGACGATCTCGACACCGAGATCGAACGGCTGATCGACGCGTTCCTGCACGGCACGCCCGCCGCGCTGAAGCAGCTCGCGTCGGGCGCGACCGGCCGGCGCCGCCGGCGCGCGTGACGCGGCGGCGGCCGACGATCGCGCGCGGATCGCGTGCAATCGCGGCGCGGCGCTCGAGGACGGTTGCCGACGGTCGAATCGGCATCCGGCATTCGGCATTCCGCATTCCGCATTCCGCATTCCGCATTTTCACGCTCGGGCTCCTTCGTCGGTCGTGCGGATCGTCGGATCGCCGCTTGCGCGCGCGATTCACGCGATTCACGCGACGATCAAGGAGCACCGGCCACCCGGCGACAACGTGATCGTGATGCAGCGGTCGATGCCGGCGGCGCGCGCAACCAGACGAATTCAGAACAATTTATCCGCCGCGCCGCGCGCTTCACCTATCCTCGATAGGCATTCGCGCCCGCGCCTGTCGCGCGCACGCCGAACCGGACAGGGACCGTCACATGACCATCGCCACGCCTTCGATCACCCATCACACCGTCACCGCGAACGGCATCCGCCAGCACTACATCGATGCCGGCAGCGGGCCCGCGGTCGTCCTGCTGCACGGCTTCCCGGAAACCAGTTTCGCGTGGCGCTTCCAGATCCCCGCGCTCGCGCAGCGCTACCGCGTGATCGCGCCCGACCTGCGCGGCTACGGCGAAACCGACAAGCCGGCCGCCGGCTACGACAAACGCAACATGGCGCGCGACTTGGCCGAACTGCTCGACACGCTCGGCATCGGCCGCATTGCGCTCGTCGGGCACGACCGCGGCGCGCGCGTCGCGACGCGTTTCTCGAAAGACTTCCCCGAGCGCGTCGAGCGGCTCGTCGTGATGGACAACGTGCCGACGCGCATCGTCGCGCAGAACATGACCGCGCAAACGGCGCGCGCGTACTGGTTCTTCCTGTTCCACCAGGTGCCGGATTTGCCCGAGGCGTTGATCGCCGGCAAAGAGGCCGAATGGCTGAGTTATTTCTTTTCCGACTGGTGCTACAACCCGCACGCGATCTCCGGCGAAGCGTTCGACACGTACGTGCGTGCGTATCGACGCCCGGGCGCCGTGCGCGGCGCACTGGCCGACTATCGCGCGAACGCGGAGGACGTGCAGCAGGATCTCGTCGACGCGGACGTCAGGATCGCATGCCCGACCATGGCCATCTGGGGCGAGGATTTTTATGCGGTTGGCAAGATGTTCGACATGAAATCCGTGTGGGAAGGCATGGCGACGAACCTGCGTGCCGAGCCGATCGCGCAATGCGGGCACCTGCCGCAGGAGGAGCAGCCGGAGCGCGTGAACGCGCTGCTGCTCGACTTCCTGAAGCACTGGGAAGGCTGAACCGCCGCGCGCGCGACGGATCATCGGGAGGAAGCAATCATGAGCGACGTTTCGGGCCCGCTGGCGGTCGTCATCGGCGGATCGGTGGGCGGGCTATTCACGGCCACCGCGCTGCGGGCGGCCGGATGGCGCGTCAAGGTCTTCGAGCAATCGCCGAACGACCTCGACAGCCGCGGCGGCGGCATCGTGCTGCAAGCGCCGATCGAACGCGCATTCGCGTTCGGCGGCGTGCCCGTGCCGCGCGATGCGGGCGTCGATTCGATCGACCGGATCTATCTCGACGAACACGACCGGATCGTGCAACGCCTTCACATGCCGCAAACGCAGACCGCGTGGAACGTGATCTACACGGCCCTGAAGCGCGCGCTGCCCGCCGGCGTCGTGCATGCCGGCGTATCGTTCGAGCGGTTCGAGCAGGAAGGCGACGGCGTGATCGCGCATTTCGCGGACGGTCGCGTCGAGCAGGCCGACCTGCTGGTCGGCGCCGACGGCGGCCGCTCGAACGTGCGCGCGCAACTGCTTCCCGACACGCGGCCCGCGTACGCGGGTTATGTCGCGTGGCGCGGGCTCGTCGACGAGCATCTGCTTCCCGACACCGTGCTGCGGGTGCTGCGCGACCGCTTCACGTTTCAGCAAGGCGACGCGCATCTGTTCCTGACCTATCTGGTGCCCGGCCGCGACGGCGCGATCGAGCCGGGCAAACGCCGCGTGAACTGGGTCTGGTACCGGCGGCTCGCAGCGGATCGCCTGCCGTCGCTGTTCGTCGCGCAGGACGGCACGCAGCGCGACGGGTCGCTGCCGCCCGGCGCGATGCGGGACGACAACCGGCTCGAACTCGTGGACGCCGGCCGCCGGATGCTTGCGCCGACGCTCGCCGCGCTCGTCGACGCGACGCATGCGCCGTTCGCGCAGGCGATCCTGGATCTCGCGGTCGAGCGTATGGCGTTCGGCCGCGCGGTGTTGCTCGGCGATGCGGCGTGCCTCGTCCGGCCGCACACGGCCGCCGGCGTCGCGAAAGCGGCGGAGAATGCGGTCGGTCTCGCCGACGCGCTGCGCGGCGTCGTGCACGGCCCCGCGTTCGACGCCGCGCTGTCGCGCTGGGAGGCCCGTCAGCTTGCCGCCAATGCGTCGCTGTCCGAACTCGGCATCTCGCTCGGCACCCGGATCATGGGGCGCGCGTAACTGGCCGTCGGATGCGCGGTGCATGGTTCGATCATGCGAGGATTTCCGCCACGTTGCTGTCGACCGGCGAAGCGGTGGCGAAACCTTTTATTTTTCAGATGCTCGAACCGGGCGCCGATTTCATTCGAACGCGACGACGTTCCCCTGATCCGGTCGCGCCGGGTCGCCCGACGAGGCCCACGTCGAGCCTGAAGCCGTGAAGCCACACGGGCTTCTCCCCGCTGCACCGCATCAACCCGTCGCAACCAGCGAATTAAACGACGTATCCCAGAACGGCGCGACATTCGCCGGTCCGTCCAGCACGCCGATACGAGCGAACACATCCGCGACCTGCTGATGCTGCGCCACCACGTCGGGCGTCACCGGCAGCAGCGCATAGTCGTCGCTGCGCTGCTCGAACATCGCGACGAGATCGGCAACCGGCACGCGCGTCTCGCGGTTCTGCACGAGCGCATAGTCGCGAAAATGCCCGTTCGCCCACGCATACGCGTGTCGGAACCGCAGCAGCAGATCGCCCGTCGCGGCACGACGGCGCGCATCGTCGAGCGTGCGCGGGTTCGCGTAGACCGGAAAGTTGCCCGACAGATAACCCTTCCCCGTCTTCAGCACGCGCGCGCCGTAGCGATTGCGCGCGAGCTGGCCGTTGTAGCCGTAGATCGCCCACGCGTCGATGTCGCCGCGATCGTATGCGGACAACCCATCCGTCGGCGACAGGTTGATCGGCTGGATATCGTCGAAGCTCAGGCCGGCCTCCGCCAGCTGGCGATACAGGAAATAGTGCGACGTCGTCGCGCGCACGTAGCCGACGCGCTTGCCCTTCAGTTCCGCGATGCCGCGGATCGGCGTGTCCTTGCGCGCAAGCGTGACCTGGTTGTTCAGGTCTTCGCGGGCGCGGGAGATGAACCGCACATTGGCCTTCTGGCGCGCGGCGAACACCGCCGGAATTTCGCTACCCGAACCGATATCGAGCGCATCCGCATTGAGCGCCTCGATGTGCAGCACGCCGTTGTTCAGTTCGCGCCATTCGATCCGGTACGGTGTGTCGCCGAGGCCGGCCGCCTGCAGCAGCGCGCGCCAGCCGCCCTTGTAGGTCGCGACGCGCAAGGTCGTGCCGGCGAGATCGGTATTGACGGCCGGCGCGGCGAACACGGCCCTTGCGGCAAACGGGGCCAACGGTGCCGACACGACCGCGGCACCGGCGAGCAGCAGGCGGCGGCGTGCCGCCGAAATTGACGACATCGGATGCTCCTGTCAGTCGGATAGGAATCGGATAAGAAGTGAAAACCGTCGTATCAATGAAGCACCGGAAACCCGTGGCGTTCGGCCAGCAGTTCGAGGATGCGCCGCGCGTCGGTAACGAAGCGCACGTCGCCGAGCGTCTGCGCGTCGTCGGGCGCCGGCTGGTCGCGGCCGAGCACGAGCACCGGCAGGCCCTGGTGCGCGTCGTCGAGCGCGTCGATCACCGCGTGCCGCGGCCGCTCGAAACCGATGCGCTTCACGTCGATGCGGTCGGCGCGGTCGGGCGCGCTCGCCAGCAGCCCTTCGATCGACAGTCCATGCGGACAGACGAAGCGTCGGCCCGGATGCTTCGGATCGCTAAAGCCCGGTTCCAGCAGAAACAGCACATCGCGACTCATGTCAAACGGCTCCCGTGTTCGTTTTACGACCGGGACGAACGCGCGCATCGGCGCCCTCGTGTTCCCGGAGCATGCCGGCCCGCGACCGGATGCCCGACTCTACCGTCACGCATCGCACTGCCCTACCAACGTTTTGCGAAATCGATATGCGGCCGCGCATAGCGCATCGGCCGTTCGCCGCACAAGAGTCCGTTGCATAAATGCATCGCGAGCCGAACCGCATGCATTGCGGACATCGAACGATTTCATCGATCGATATGACGGCGGCCGCACGTTTGCAGCGCTCGACGTTCGCCGTCGGTGCGATGCGTTCGCCGCAGCATGCGCGCCGGACGCGATCGCGACGCACGTGCCGAGCGTGCGGCGACGCACGTTGCAAATCCGCCGCGCAGCGATTTACAAACCACGGATCGACCGTTCAGCGCGGCGCCCGTCGTCAATAGCATCGTGACCCTCGCAGACGTAGTCATAAAAACAGAGGATGGTCATGATCAAAAAATCGGTAGTCCTGGGTTTGGTTTCGATCGGTTCGGTCGGCGCGCATGCGCAGAGTTCGGTCACGTTGTACGGCGTCGTCGATGCCGGTATCGCCTATACGAACAACCAGGGCGGCGCGAGCAACATCCAGCAGACGAGCGGCAAGCTGAGCGGCAGCCGCTGGGGCCTGAAAGGCGCGGAGGATCTCGGCGGCGGCCTGCAGGCGGTCTTCACGCTCGAAAGCGGATTCCGGCCGAGCGACGGCGGGCTCGGCCAGGGCGGCCGCCTGTTCGGCCGCTCCGCATACGTGGGCCTCGCGAAGAAGGGGCTCGGCACGCTGACGTTCGGCCGCCAGTACGAGCCGATCACCGATCTCGTCGCGCAGTACTCGGGGTCCGGCTTCTGGTCGCCTGCTACGCACGTAGGCGACAACGACAACCTGAACCAGAGCTTCCGGCTGAACAACGCGGTGAAGTTCCGCAGCGACACGATCGCCGGTTTCACGGCCGACCTGCTCTATGCGTTCAGCAACCAGGCGAACGGCGGCGCGGGCACCGGTTTCTCGAACAACAACGCGTGGGGCGTGTCGGCGAACTACGTGAACGGCCCGCTGTCGGTCGGCGGCGGTTACGTGCGGCTCAATCATCCGAACGCGACGTCGAATACCAGCGGCGCGGTGGGCGGCGCGACCTCGACCACCGGCAACGACTACAGCGGCGCGTTCTTCTACGGGCTGAACGGCGGCGTGCTCAAGCAGCAGATCGGCGCCGTGGGCGCGAACTACGCGCTCGGCCGCGCGACGCTCGGCTTCGCATGGAGCCACACGCAGCTCGACTATGTCGACGGATCGTCGCGCAAGTTCAACAACTACGACGTGAACGCGCGTTACCAGATCACGCCGGCGGCCACGCTGATCGGCGTCTATACGTTCACCGACGGGTGCGCGAGCGGCTTGCCGGGCACCGGCGGCCAGACGCTGAAGCCGCGCTGGCACCAGTTCACGCTCGGGTTCGACTACGCGTTGTCGAAGCGCACCGATCTCTACCTGTCCGGCATCTACCAGCTCGCGGCCGGCGATCCGAGCACGGCAACGCCGGGCGGCTATCGCAAGGTCGCGGCGATCTCGAACATCGGCAGCGCGTCGTCGACGAACCGCCAGGTCGCGATCGTCAGCGGGCTGCGCGTGAAGTTCTGACGGCACGCGCAGCGGGCGCGGCGCGATAAGCACGATAAGCAAAGCGGGAATCGATGTTTGCCGCGTCGCGCCCGGTTGCCGAGAATGTCCGTTTCCCCACGTGCGGCCGCCGCACGCGATACGCGTTCGACCATGACCGATTCCCGTTTTCCTTCCCGCCCGCCTCGCACCGGCCGGCGCGCGGCGCTGCGCCAGCTCGCCGGCGGATGGGCCGCCGCGCTGCTGCCTGCCGGCGGCGCGCTCGCAAGCCAGCCGCTCGCTCCGATCTCCCCGCTGGACGTGCCGCCGTGGACGCGTTCGCCGGGCGCGCCGCTGCTGTCGCCGCCGTACGGCGTGCCGGGCCCGCACGAACGCGACGTGATCCGCCGCAGCGCCCGCACGCCTGCGCTGCCCGGCTCCGGCTCGTCGATGACGCCGCTCGCCGACCTGTTCGGCGACCTCACGCCGAACGGCCTCGTGTACGAGCGTCATCACGCCGGGGTGCCCGAGATCGATGCGCAGCGCCATCGCGTCGTCGTGCACGGCCTCGTGCGCGAGCCGCGCGTGTTCACGATCGACGACCTGCTGCGCTTCCCGTCCGAATCGCGGATCCACTTCCTCGAATGCTCGGGCAACACCGGCAGCGAATGGAACGGCCCGAGCGGGCTGCCCGTCCAGTTCACACACGGGCTGCTGTCGTGCTGCGAATGGACGGGCGTCCGGCTGTCGACGCTGCTCGACGAAACAGGCGTCGATCCGTCCGCGCGCTGGCTGCTCGCCGAAGGCGCCGATGGCGCCGCGATGACGCGCAGCCTGCCGCTCGACCGGATCCTCGAGCGCGCGCTCGTCGTCTATGCGCAGAACGGCGAACGGCTGCGCCCCGAGAACGGCTACCCGGTGCGGCTGATCGTGCCGGGTTTCGAAGGCAACACGAACATCAAGTGGCTGCGGCGGCTGAAGCTGGTTCGCGCGCCGGAGATGACGCGCGAGGAAACGTCGAAATACACGAACCTGCTGCCCGATGGCTGCGCGCGCCAGTTCGCGTTCGAGATGGACGCGAAGTCGGTGATCACGCGGCCGTCGGCCGGCCATCGTCTCGCTGCGCACGGCTATCACCCGATCGGCGGCTACGCATGGTCGGGCCGCGGCCGGATTCGCGCGGTCGACGTATCGACCGACGGCGGCCGCACGTGGCGGCCCGCGCGGCTCGCGGGTGACGTGCGCGATCGCGCATTGACGCGCTTCGAGGCCGACTGGGTCTGGAACGGCGAGCCGGCCGACCTGCAAAGCCGCGCGACCGACGACACGGGCTACGTGCAGCCGACCCGCGACGCGCTCGTCGCCGCGCGCGGGCTCAATTCTCAGTATCACTACAACGGCATCCAGAACTGGCACGTCGGCACGGACGGCGAGGTGCGCAATGCGTAAGCCGCTCGCCTGCCTGCTCGCTGCGTTCGTGGTCGTGTCGAATGCATTCGGCGCAGAGTTCGGCCTCGGGCAGCCGGTCGACCGCGCGGCGCTCGCCGCGTGGGACATCGACGTCGCGCCCGACGGCAGCGGCCTGCCGCCCGGCTCGGGCACGGTCGCGCGCGGCGGCCATGTGTTCGCGGACAAATGTGCGATGTGCCACGGCGCCGGCGGCGAAGGCGGCGTCGGCGATCCGCTCGTCGGCGGCATCGGCTCGCTCGCGGGTGCAAAACCGAAAAAGACCGTCGGCAGCTATTGGCCCTACGCGACGACGCTGTTCGACTACATCCGCCGTGCGATGCCGTACAACGCGCCGCAATCGCTGAGCGCGGACGACGTCTACGCGGTCACCGCATACGTGCTGCACCTGAACGGCATCGTGCCCGATGACGCGCGGCTCGATGCGCGCACGCTGCCGCGCGTGAAGATGCCGAACCGCGACGGCTTCGTGCCCGATCCGAGGCCGGGCCGGTTATGACGCGGCGCGATCCGCTCGCCGTGCAATCCGCAATCGGTCCCGCGCGAACCGCCGCAGCGCGTGCGTATCGTCTTCGTTCGGCTTCAGCGCGCGCATACCCCGCAAGGAACCCGTCATGAGCGAAACCACCCTCGCCGCCCCCGTCGCATCGTCGCCGTTCGTCGACGTTCGCTCGCCGGCGGATTTCCCCGACAGCCCGATGTCGCGCGCGCTCGCGCAGCCGCTGATGCTCGGGCTGTTCCTGCCGATCCAGGCCGGCGGATGGAGCGCATCGACGCTGCCGCGCTCGACCGACTGGACGTTCGACTACAACGCCGACCTGGTCGCGCGTGCCGAAGCGCTCGGCTTCGATCTCGTGTTCGCGCTGTCGCAGTGGCTGCCGAAAGGCGGCTACGGCGGCGTGTTCGACGGCCAGGCACTCGACTCGTTCATGACGCTGGCCGCGCTGACCGCGCGCACCGAGCGGATCATCCTCGTCGCGACGAGCCACGTGCTCTACGGGCCGTGGCATCCGCTGCATTTCGCGAAATTCACCGCGACGCTCGATCACATCTCGCGCGGGCG
Source organism: Burkholderia sp. BE17 (assembly GCF_009362305.1). Taxonomy (NCBI): domain Bacteria; kingdom Pseudomonadati; phylum Pseudomonadota; class Betaproteobacteria; order Burkholderiales; family Burkholderiaceae; genus Burkholderia; species Burkholderia sp. BE17. The sequence goes on along the minus strand of NZ_WHNU01000026.1, from coordinate 79,486 downwards.
CTGGGGCATCAACGTCGTGACCGGCCATCGCGCGATCGAGCACGAGATGTTCGGCTGGAACCGGATCGAGCACGACCGGCGCTACGAGATGGCCGCCGAATTCCTCGACGCGGTCCAGCAGTTGTGGGCGCAATCGGACAATTTCAGCTACGCGCCCGCACTGTCGAGCTGGCGCCTGGGCGGCGCATTCGTGACGCCGAAGCCGCGCTATGGCCGCCCGCTGCTGATCAACGCGACCGGCTCCGATGCGGGCATCGATTTCGCGGCGCGCTATTCGGACATCGTGTTCGTCACGAGCCCGGCCGGCCCCGACGTCGACCGCGCGCTCGACGCGCTGCCCGCGCATACCGCACGCGTGAAGGCGGCCGCCGCGGCACGCGGCCGGACGATCCGTACGCTACTCAATCCGCTCGTGATCTGCCGCGAGACGGCGGCCGAAGCGCGCGCGTACCGCGACGCGATCGTCGCGCATGCGGACGAAGGTAGCTTCCATCGCTTCGACAGCGACGCGCATGCGTGGCGCGGCGGCTTCGAGCAGCGCTCGCAGGCTGCCGCACGCGCGATCGGCGGCAATATCTCGATCACGGGCTCGCCCGACGAAGTCGCCGACACCATCGTGCGACTGCACCGCGCGGGCATCGACGGCATCCAGTTGAGCTTCTACGACTTCAAGCCCGATCTCGACTTCTTCGGCGAGCGCGTGCTGCCGCTGCTGCGCGACGCCGGGTTGCGGCGCTGAAGTCAGGCGGCCGATGCGTCGCGCGCCGCGGTGCACGGGCCGCTGCAACCCGAGGTGGTCGCGCAGCGTGCGGCCCGCATAGTCGCTGCGAAACAACCCACGGCGGCGCAGGCTCGGGCAGCACCAGCGCGATGAAATCGTCGAGCCCGCCGGGCAGCGTCGGCGCCATCACGTTGTAGCCGTCGGCGCTGTAATACACGAACCGCTCCTCGAGCGGGTCGACGATCTGCTCCGCCGTGCCGACGAGCTGCCAATGGCCGCGCGCGCCCGGATCAGAACACGCGCCCTTCGGTCAGGTGCGTCGTCACGCCGTTCAACTCGTAGTCGCCGATCACGCGCGCTTTGTGCAGCAACGGGTTGTGGCTGAAGATCGTGCGCAGGTTGCGCCAGTGCCGGTCGAGGTTGTGTTCGCGCGCCGTCGCCGACGCACCGCCGACTTCGAACAACCGCTCGGCCGCATGCAGCGCGAGCTTGCTGACGATCAACTGCGTGCGCGCGGTCGCGAGCGCGCTGTCGAGCACGAGCGCATGCGCATCGGCGTCGCCGGCCTCGATCGCGTCGGCGGAGCGGTCGAGCGCCCGTGCGTTTTCGCGCACGAGCCCATCGATCGCGTGACTGTGCGCGGACAGTTCGCCGACGATCTGCTGGATGAAATGATCGTCGCGCGCGGTCGGCGCCGGGCTGTGCAGCGCCGGGCGGCCGTGCGCGAGCACGTAGCGGCGCGCATCGGCGACCACGTTGCGCACGATGCCCGCTCCCGTCGCGACGAGATGAAGCTGCCGCAGCGCGCCGCAATGGCGGCCGACGAGCGACGAGCCGTCGCGCGCGGCCACTTCGTCCGCGAACACCTGCACGTCGTCGAGCAGCAGGCTGCCGCTCGCGGTCATGCGCTGCCCCATCCCGTCCCAGTCGTCGAGCACCTGCACGCCGTCGCGCGCGACCGGAATGATCACGGCGAGTGCCTCGCCCTGCTCGTTCTCCACGTTGATGCGCGCGAAATCGGCAAACGCGGTGCCCGTCGAATAGTATTTGCGCCCCGTCACGCGATGATGAGCGCCGTCCCGGCGCAGCACCGTCGTGTTCTCGCCGGGCCGCGACGTGCCGCGCTCGGTCGACGCGCCGCCGAAGATCGCGCCGGCCAGCGCGCGTTCGAGCTGCACGTCGTTGAACGGCGTGCGCGGCGACAGCCGCAGCGTCTCGGTCATGTCGTAGTGGATGCGCAGCGCGTGCGCGAGATTCGAATCGGCCGCGGCCAGCGTCGCGATCGTGTCGAACAGATCGACCAGCGTGTCGCCGAGGCCGCCGCGCGCGACCGGAATCCGCAGCACACCGAGCGCCGAACGCCGGAAGATCGCGAAGCCTTCGAACGGCAGCTCGCGACGCGCCTCGCGTTGGGCGGCATCCTGCCCGATCGCGTTCGCGAGATCGGGCAGCGCGGCGAGCGCGTCGCGCAACGCGTCGCGCGGGTCGACGGCATCACGGGCAGTCATTCGGCAGTTCCTTATGCGAGAAGATCGGGAGCGTCGCCGCGTGGCATGGTCGAGGTATTCGCGACACGGCGCACGCGCGGCACCGCAAAGTATAGGGACGCACCCGCCGCGCACGAAAAACCGATTTCAGCTTTTGTTATGCGTGCGCCGGGAATGGCGGCGCACCATCGCGTCAGTGCTGAATGCCCCAGCGCCGCACGGTCGCGCGTTCGAGCGTGTCGAACACGAGGTTCTCGACGAGCAGGCCGATCACGATGACGGCCGCGAGGCCCGCGAACACGCGGTCGGTATACAGCTCATTGCGGTTCTGGAAGATGTACCAGCCGAGCCCGCCCTGCCCCGCGCTCGCGCCGAACACGAGCTCGGCCGCGATCAGCGTGCGCCACGCGAACGCCCAGCCGACGCGCAGGCCCGACAGGATCGACGGCAGCGCGGCCGGCACGAGGATCAGCGCGATCTGGCGCAGGCCCGTGAGGCCGTAGTTGCGCCCGGCCATCTTCAGCGTGGCCGGCACGCCGGCAAAACCCGTGTACATGCTGAGCGCGAGCGGCCACAGCACCGCATGCACGAGCACGAACAGCAGGCTGCCGGTGCCGAGCCCGAACCACAGCAGCGCGATCGGCAGCAACGCGATCGACGGCAGCGGATTGAACATCGACGTGAGCATCGTCAGCAGGTCGCGGCCGATGCGCGTCGATACCGCGAGCGACGTCAGCGCGAACGCGAAGAACACGCCCAGCGCGTAGCCGCGCAGCAGCACCGACATCGAGATGCCCGTCTTCACGAGCAGTTCTCCCGATTCGATGCCCTGTACGAACGCGGCCAGCGTCGCGCCGAAGGTCGGCACGAGCAGGTCGTTCGCGACGATCCGCGCGACGATCTCCCATGCAGCGATCAGCACGAGCGCGATGACGCTGCGACGGAACCAGCCGGCGCCGGCGATGCGTCGCAACAGCGGGGCCGGCGCCGCGCGTTCGGCGTCGGGCAGCGTGTCGAGCGTGCGTTCGTATTCGGCGCGCACGGGCGGCAGCGGCGGCAGGACCGGATCGATCGTGCTCATGATGCGGCTTCCTCCGTCGTCAGCGCGCTCGTTGCATCGGTATCGAACAGCAGGCGATGGATCCGCGCGACGTTGTCGCGGAAATCGCCGGTGTCGATGCTGTCGAGCGAGTGCTCGTGACTGTTGAGTTCCGCGCGCACGCGCCCCGGATGCGGCGACAGCAGCAGGATCCGGTTGCCGACGACGAGCGCTTCCTCGATCGAATGCGTGACGAACAGCAGCGTGAAGCGGAATTCGTCCCACAGCCGCAGCAGTTCCTGCTGCATCTTGCGGCGCGTGAGCGCGTCGAGCGCGGCGAACGGTTCGTCCATCAGCAGCACGCGCGGCTGCATCGCAAGCGCACGCGCGATCGCGACGCGCTGCTTCATGCCGCCCGACAGCGTGTGCGGATACGCATCCGCAAACGCGCTCAGCCCGACCTTGTCGAGATAATGCAGCGCGCGTTCGCGAGCTTCGGCACGCGACAGCTTCGCGGCGGCGCGCAACGGAAACGCGACGTTCTCGACGACCGTCTTCCACGGCGGCAACTGGTCGAACTCCTGGAACACCACGATGCGGTCGGGCCCCGGCCCGCGCACCGGCAGGCCGTCGAGCGCGATCGAACCCGACACGGGCTCGATGAAGCCGGCAATCGCCTTCAGCAGCGTCGACTTCCCGCAACCCGACGGGCCGAGCAGCACGAAGCGGTCGCTGCCGTACACGTCGAAGCTCACCTGATGCGTCGCGCGAACGATTCGCGCGCCGCTGCGGTATTCGAGGTTCACGCGGTCGATGGCGAGCAGGCGTTCGCTGTGCGCGCCGGCCTGCGCAGGCCGGATCGCGGCGCGCGTGTCGGGCGCGGCCTGGGCGGCGGGCGACGCGCCGCCGCGCGCCGCATACGGCGGCAGCCAGGTTCGGGGAGAGGTGGCGTTCACGATCGAATCTCTTGCGGGTAAAGCGTCAACATACGGCCGGGCCTTGCGTGGACCAACCAACGATTGCGCATATCGAAACCGCGCCGACGCATAAGCGTCGATCGCGACGTCGAAGCGGCGGCACCGCTCAACTGCCGCCGGCGGTCGCCGGATCGTCGAAGAAGTAGTCGCGCCACGACTTCGGCTCGTTGCGGATCGCGCCGGTGCGGTGCATGAACTGCGCGAGCGGCAGCGTATTCTGCGGCGCGGTCTTGAACTGCACCTGCGGATTGCGCAGGATCTTCAACAGCAGCGCACGATCGATCTTCGATGCGTTCACGCGGATATAGGTATCGGCCGCGCGTTCGGGGTCGGCCGCGATCTGCCGCGCGGCGTCTGCCAGCGCGGCGACGAACGCGCGGTAGGTCTTCGGGTTGTCGTCGCGGAATTTCTCGGTGGCGTACAGCACGGTAGCCGAGCTCGGGCCGCCGAGCACGTCGTACGAATTCAGCACGATATGCGCATTCGGGTTGCCGGCAAGCTCCTGCTCCTGGAACGGCGGATTGCCGAAGTGGCCGGTGATCACGCTGCTGTTCGCGAGGATCGCGGCCGTTGCATCGGGGTGCGGAATCGCCTGCGTGAGCGCGTCGAGCTTGTCGAACTGCTTGTCGCCCCACTGCTTCGCGGCCGCGTACTGCAGCACGCGCGACTGCACCGATACGCCGACCGCCGGCACCGCGATGCGGTCCTTCGCGCCGAGGTCGGCGATCGTCTTCACGTTCGGGTTGCTGCTGACGAGGTAATACGGGAAATTGCCGAGCGACGCGACACCCTTCACGTTCTGCCGGCCGCGTGTGCGGTCCCACACGGTCAGCAGCGGCCCGACGCCCGCGCCCGCGATATCGACCGCGCCGGACAACAGCGCGTCGTTCACGGCCGCGCCGCCCGACAGCCGCACCCAGTCGACCTTGATGTCGATGCCGGCCTTGCGCCCTTCCTTTTCGATCAGTTGCTGGTCGCGCGCGACGTTCAGCATCAGGTAGACGACGCCGAACTGCTCGGCGATGCGGATGCGGCCTTCCGCGTGCGCGGCGTGCGGTATGACGGTGCCGGCAAATGCAAGCACGGCGGTGAGCGTGGCCGCCAGCGCGCGGCGCGCCGGCAAGAACAAAAACGACATCGGAACTCCGGTCAGGATGGGGCGGAAGAATGACGCGGCGCGCGGCTCAGAAAGGCGCGTCGCCTTCGATCGTCGTGCGGTACAGCTTGCGGCGCAGGTGGTCGGGCGTGCCGGCGGCGAGATGCATCAGCGAACGGTTGTCCCAGAACACGAGATCGTGCTCGCGCCACTGGTGCCGGTACAGGTGTTCGGCGCGCACGCTGTGAGCGAACAGTTCGTCGAGCAGCGCGCGGCTTTCGTCGTCGGGCAGGCCGACGATGCGCGTCGTGAAATGCTCGCTGACGAACAGCGCTTTGCGGCCCGTTTCCGGATGCGTGCGCACGACCGGCTGGACGACCGCATCGACCTGCGCGATCTGCTCGGGCGACAGGTTCGGCCGCCACGGGCTGCGCGCCTGCAGTTCCGCATAGCGCGCGAGATACGTATGCTCGGCGCGCCGCCCGTCGACCGCGCGGCGCAGATGGGCCGGCAGCGTGTCCCACGCGAGATGCATGTTCGCGAACAGCGTATCGCCGCCCTCCGCCGGCAATTCCTGCGCGTGCAGCAGCGAACCGAGGCTCGGCTTCTCCTTGTACGACAGGTCGGAATGCCAGAAATGGCCTGCGTCGCCGAGCCCGATCGGCTTGCCGTGCTCGACGATGTTCGACACGATCAGCACCTCCGGGTGCCCGGCAAGCGCGAACTGGTGCAGTACATGGATCTGCAGCGGGCCGAAGCGGCGGCTGAATGCGATGTGCTCGTCCGGCGTGATGCGCTGGTCGCGAAACACCAGCACGTGATGGTCGAGATGCGCGCGATGGATGCGCGCGAAACCTTCGGCGTCCAGCGGCCGCGACAGGTCGAGGCCGACCACTTCGGCGCCGAGCGGCGCGTCGAACGGAACGATGTCGAAGCGTTGCGCCGCACCGCGTGACCAAGATGCGGGCGGATGCCCGGCGGAATGCGTTGCAGCGTCGCGGATGGCGGTAGTCGTCACGGCACAACCCCTGATTCGGTCAAAACGCGAATCTACGAGTGCGTGCCGGACTGCGTCAACGAAGCGATTCGGATACGTTTATCTGCTGCGGTCATAAAGATCGCTGCTCGGGCATACGGGCGGCAACGGGCGGTTGCGCCGCGCACGAAACCGCCCGATCGGGACCTTCAGGATTGCGTCGATGAATCCGGCACGCGCACGACGCCATCCGGATACCCAAGGCCGATCAACCCGTGTTTGTCGCGGATGCTCATCGACGACACAACCTCCACGCTCGCGCGGTCGACGCCGTCGCAAACGGCCAGGTTCGTGTTGGTCCGGTAGTAGACGCGATGGTCGTCGACCGCATAGAACCGCGTCAGAAAGCGCAGGTTTTTCGCGTCGATCCCCGGCAACGGCTTGCGATAGCTCTGCCCCCACAGCACGTGGCCGTCATCGTCGACCAGCACGTCGTGAAAGACGGCGCGCGCCGTCTCGACGTCGATGCCCCCCGGCTTGGTCACGATCTTGCCGTCGTAAAGAATCTGCGCGCCGAGCCGTGCATACCGGTAACCGAGGCTGACCACGCGGGCCGGATCGGCGATGCCGCGCTTGCGCACGCCGGCACAGAACAGGTGCTTCGCATCCCGCGCGTACGCGCCGCCGATATGGGTCAGGCTGGCGACGTCCGCGTTGACCACGGTCAGATGCCATTCGCCGCGATCGTAGATATCGGGGCCGAAATAGTAGGCCTGCCGTGCATCGCGATACCAGTCGCCGCCCAGCGATTGCAGCGTCGCGGCATCGCCGTCGGCGATCAGCCCTTCGCCTTCGTCGTCGTAGCCGAACGCGGCGCCGCTCGCGTAGTAGCGCAGCCCCGACGCATCGACCGCAAAGTTGTCGACCAGATGCCGAAAGCTGCCGAGATCGAAATTGTTGAGCGCACGATACCGATGCTCGCTGCCGATGCGGGCCCATACGCGTTCGCCATCGGTATGGAACGGCCCGCCGAGCGGCGCAAGCGGCTCGGTCCGCGTGTCGCGCCGGTGCCGGGCTTCGGCCTCCTTCTGTCGCTGCGCCTCCTCGGCGTCGTAGCTCGCCTGCTGCTCCGGCGTGACCGCCGATGCGTCCAGATGCCGCTGCATGTGGAGCGCATGCAGCGACTGCACGGTCGCGATGCAGGACACCGCATGCGGGATCGAGCGCAGATACAGTGCCCAGTCCTCGTCGTCGCATCGGTAGAACCAGTGCACCGCCTCGCCGTCCCATCCGGCCGGGTCCGTGCGCGCGAGCAGCGCCGCCTTGACGTCCTTGACCTTGCCGGGCACGACGAAAGAGAGGCTGTAGCCGGTCTCGCCGAAGACTTCGAGACTGTCGTCGTCGAACAGGCTCCGCATCAGTTTTTCCAGTTCTTGTACGGTCATGGGTTTATATGAGGCCGGAGTCGGTCCACCGGATGGACGGATGTGCGGCGGTCATTCAACCATGTTGGCGCGCGCTGCCGCCCGCTGCACGGCGGCGTTGACACGCGCCGCACGATCGTCGGACAAGACCTGCGCGCTCATGCCGGTCCGGACGAACACATCGTCGCGCCGGCGTCGATGCCAGCCGTACCGTGCCCGGGTTGCACGCGCGGCCGGCCGGCTCCGTCCCGCGCGCCAATCACGTATCCGACCGGATACGGAAATGGCGTTGCCCGCGATTCCATACCATCCGGTTCCCGCTCGGATACGAAACAGACGCGCAGCCATCAGCGACGCATTTTCGTTTCCGAACGGGTACGAATTGACGCCCATCCCGATGAGTTGTGCCATACTGTTCCCGCTCAGATACGAAGCACGGAGAACGTCATGCCGGAGACTCGGTCCGTCAACACGATCGGCGCCCTCGCCAACCTCATTCGCGCCGTGCGGCTCCAGCAGGGGTTCACGCGGGACGAACTCGCGAACGCCACGGGGCTCTCGCCGAAATTCATCAGCCAGGTGGAAGCCGGGAAGCCGACCGCGCAAATCGGCAAGGTGCTGCTGCTGCTCGGCGAACTGGGCGTGAGCCTGTTCGCGCAGTCGTCGATCGAGATTTCGGCGGAAAACGCGCTCAAGGCCGCTCAACGCCGCAGGAGCAGCCATGGCTAGAACACTGATCGCGTCCGCGAACGGGCTGCGCATGGGCAGGCTGACCGACGACAAGGGCATCTGGTCGTTCACGTACGACGCGCAGTGGCTCGCGTCGCCGCACGCGTACCCGCTGTCGCCCGCGTTCGCGCTGCGCGCCGGCACCTTCACCGACAGCTCGACCGATCGCCCGGTCCAGTGGTTCTTCGACAACCTGCTGCCCGAAGAAGGCATGCGGACATCGCTCGCGCGCGAGGCGAAGGTCGATGCCGCCGATGCGTGGGGCCTGCTCGCGTATTTCGGGCGCGAATCGGCCGGCGCGCTCACGCTGCTGGCCGAAGGCGAACAGGAGGCCGCCGGCAGCATGCAGCCGCTTGCGCTCGACGAGCTCGAGCGCCGCATCCAGGCGATGCCCGAGCACGCGCTGACGGCCACCGCGCCCAAGCGCATGTCCGCGGCCGGCGCGCAGCAGAAGCTGCTGCTGATCCTGCGCGGCGACGCGCCGGACTACGCGCTGTTCGAACCGGTCGGCAGCGAGCCGTCGATGCATCTGCTGAAGCCGGACATGCGCGCCGCCGGCTATCCGCATTCGGCGATCAACGAGTTCTTCTGCATGAAGCTCGCGAAGCGGATGGGGCTCGACGTTCCGGACGTGCATTTTCTTCGCGCGCCGTCCGCGTGCTACGTGATCGACCGCTTCGACCGCGACACCGCGTCGGAGCCGGCCGGACGCCTGCACACGATCGATGCGATGCAGTTGCTGAACTACGATCGCGGTTTCAAGTACCAGCGCGCGAACGCGGAGGAGCTCGGCCGCGCGATCGGGCAGACCAGCACGCGCGCACTCGCGCGCCTGTCGGTGTTCCGCTGGACGATCTTCAACGTGGTGGTCGGCAATGGCGACGCGCACCTGAAAAACCTGTCGTTCTTCGTCGACGCGCGCGGCTACCGGCTTGCGCCGTTCTACGACATCGTCAGCACGGTCGTCTATCACACGCCCACGCACCGGCCCGACCATCGCGGCGACCACTGGCCGCACTGCGAACTGACGATGCCGCTCGGCACGGCGACGCGCTTCTCCGACATCGACATGGGCGCGCTGATTGCATTCGGCAACGCGCTCGGGCTCAAGGAGAAGGCGGCCGAAAGCGAGCTTCGGCGCTTTCTCGAGCCGCTCGATCGCAGCGTCGCGCAGACGCTCGACGAAGTGCGCGAGATCGCCCGCCCCGATGCCGGGGAAATCCGCCTGCTGAATTCGATTGCGTCGATGCCGATCGCTGAGATGGGCCGCGCGCTTCGTCAAGCGCGCGGATGAGCGGCTGTCGGCGCTCGTGCTGCACTTCAAGCGGCGGCCGGGATTCGGGCCGTTCGAATACGTGCTGCGGGAGCTGAAGCGCTCGAACGCATCGATATCGGCGATCGCGCAGAGGCTCGGCTAGGACTCTGATAGCGCGTTCGGACATGCGCTCAAGCGCATCGCGGGCGGCTCGCCACGCGCTTATCGCCATGACATGACCAACGAGTCGGGCAGCTGGAGCGTCGTCGCGCCGGTCGTTCCCCCTCCTGTTGAAGCCCGGAACCCGCTTCAGTTACGCAACCGTTGCTGCAATTCCGCCGATCGAATTCATTCGCATCAATTACATCGGGATAAGTATTCTTATCACAACACCTCGATTACCGAATCAAACTTGCATTCACGAGAACGCCCCGCATGCAGCGGGGCGTGCCCTGCTCAACGCCCGATCGGCAGCCCGGTCGGTTCGATCCAGCCGAGCTTGTATGCGATCAGCAGCGACAGGAACAGCGTGACCGACAGCCCGACGCGTGCCGCGAGCGACCACGCCATCCGCTTCGACTTGCCGCGATCGTGATTCATGAAATACAGCGCGAAAATCAAGCTCGCGATAATCATCGCGAATGCCACGGAGACCAGCAGAGTTTTCATGGGTGTTGCCTTTGAAGATCCGAATCGGCCTGAATCAGTTCGGCCAGTTTTTGTCGTTCGTCCGCGATGTCGCCGACACCTGATGCCGGCCAGTCCAGCGCGACGCCGTTGCCCAGCGAATCGCGCACGAGTGCCTGGTAGCGCCGGTCGTTGATCCGGCCGTGGTCCATCGCTTCCGAGATCTCGTGCCGGAACGGCAGCGGGAAACTTGCATACGAACGCGACAGCGCCGCATATTGTCTCGCATCGATCTCTTTCGACGATGGTATGACGGTCCAGATCACCACGGCCACGATGGCCGTAAAAGGGATCGCCGTGTAGCGAAGAATGAATTTGATGGGTGTCATGAAGCAGGAGTCGAAGTCATGGCGAACGGGCCGGATATCCGGCTCGTCAGCCGATAGAAGCGGGGATAAACACAGGATTCGGCCGCGCTCCCGGCGCCGGTCGCGCCGCACGGCCCGGTCGCGGCACGATGATCGCAGGATCCCCGAACGAACGCGCTGAAAGTCGCCACGGCCCCGCCACGTCAAACACCGCGCGCCCGGCAGGCCGTCAGGATCCCGCGCAACAAGTCGCGAGGCGGCGGCGGGCAGCCGGGAATCGTCACGTCGACCGGCAGGATCGACGCAACCGGGCCGCACACCGCGTAACTTTCGGCAAAGATGCCGCCCGTGCACGCGCACTCGCCGGCCGCGACGACGAGCTTCGGCGCCGGCGTCGCGTCGTATGCGGCGAGCACGGCCGCCCGCATGTTCAGCGTCACGGGCCCGGTCACGAGCAGCAGGTCCGCATGGCGGGGACTCGCGACGAACTTGATGCCGAGCCCCTCGATGTTGTAGTAGGCGTTGTTCAGCGCATGGATCTCCAGCTCGCAGCCGTTGCAGGATCCCGCGTCGATCTGCCGGATGCAGAGCGCCCGCCCGAGCAGATCGAGAATGTCCTGCCGGATGCGCCCCTCCTCGCGACGCCACGCGTCCTCCGCCGCCGGCACGGGCTCGTCGGGAAAATCGGTGCGCGCGAATTGCCGGATAAGCTGCCACATCAGAGGTCGTGCCCCGCGTAATTCAGGTTGAACGATTTGTTGATCAACGGAAAATCGGCAACGATATTGCCGATGATCGCATGTTCGAGCGCCGGCCAGTTCTGCCACGACGGATCGTGGCAATGGCACCGCGCGATCGCATCGCCCGCTTCCGTCTCGAGCGCGACGAATATATCGCCGCGCCATCCCTCGACCCAGCCGATCCCGCGGGCAGGCGCCGCGGCGGGCGCCACCTCGACGGCAACCTCGCCCGCCGGCAGATTCGCCAGCAGCACGCGCATCACGCGCACCGATTCGTCGATCTCGGCGAACCGCACGGCCACGCGCGCGGCGACGTCGCCGCGCGGATCGCTCGCCGCGTTGACGGCGACCTCGTCGTACGGCGCGGACCGCATCGCCGCGCGCACGTCGAACCCGTGAGCGCTGGCGCGGGCGGCCAGGCCGCGCACGCCGAAGTGCGCGGCGACCTCGGCGGTCAATCGGCCGGTGCCCACGAACCGGTCCTGCAGCCCCGACTGGTCTTCGTAGATGGTCCGCATGACGCGCACGTCATGTTCGATGCGTTCGCACGCGTCCGCCAGGCTCGCGACGCTGTCGGGCCCGACGTCGACCGCCACGCCGCCGGGCACGATCCGGTCCATCAGGTATCGATGCCCGAACGCGCGATCGTTCATCCGCACCCAGTCCTCCTTGAGCCGGGAAAACTGCGCGAGACCGAACCCGAACCCGGCGTCGTTGCCGAGCGCGCCGAGATCGCCCAGGTGGTTCGCCACGCGTTCGCGTTCGAGCAGGAGCGCGCGCAGATACAGCGCGCGCTTCGGCACTGCGGTGCGGCATGCGTGCTCGAGCGCCATGCAATAGGCCCATGAAAACGCGACGGTCGAATCGCCGGCGATCCGGCCCGCGACCCGATGGCCGCTCGACGCGGCCGTCCGCTCGAACAGTCGCTCGACGCCGCGATGCACGTAGCCGAGGCGCTCCTCGACGCGCAGCACCTTCTCGCCGACAACCGAGAAGCGGAAATGTCCCGGCTCGATGATGCCGGCGTGGATGGGCCCGACCGCGATCTCGTGCACGCCGTCGCCGGCCACCGGCACGAACCGGTAGTTCGCCTCGTTCGATTCGAACGCCTCGACACCGCTCGCCGAGCGTTGCAGCGGGAAATAGTCGTCGGGCCAGTTGCCGTGATTGAGCCACGGCCGTGTGTCCTGCGCGCCGCGCGCGCTCAGGCCGGTCAGGTCGAAGATCGCACGCTGCATCCGGGCGGCGCACGGAAACAGCGGCGCCAGATCGGGGAAATCCCCGCCGGCGTCGGGCTGCCGCCCGGTCGCGAGACGCACCCACAGGATGCCGTCGTCGCATTCGTACGCGGCGTTCACCGCAAAACCCGCGTCGCGCGCGTCGCCGCCCCACATTGCGACGAGCCGGCTCCGCTCCGAGCGCGCGACGCGCGCCGCCTCGAGCCACCCCGCCGGGTCGACTTCCATCAGCGCCGCGCGAACCTGGCCCGCCCGGCATTCGAGCGGGACCGCGGCCTCCCTGGGTATCGATTCGAGTCGCATATGCGTCACCCCGCCAGCATCGTCGCGGCCTGGCGATACCAGGTCGCCAGATAAGGCGGCACGTACAGGCCGAGCATCAGGCCGAGCGCCAGGTGGACGAACACCGGCAACAGCGCCGGCCGGTGTCCGAGCGGTTTCGCCGTCGTCGTGCCGCCGAACACCATCCGCTGCACGCGCGCGAAGATCGCCGCGAAGGCGGCGGCGAGCGCGAGCAGCAGCAACGGCGCCGTCCACGGCAGCGTGTTCATCGCGGTCGTCAGGATCAGGAATTCGCTCGCGAACACGCCGAACGGCGGCAGGCCGAGAATCGCGAGCGTGCCGAGCATCATCCCCCAGCCGACGGTCGGACTGACCTGCAGCAGCCCGCGAATGCCGTCGATCGCCTGCGTGCCGGCCTTCTGCGCCGCATGGCCGACCGCGAAGAAGATCGCCGACTTGACGAGCGAGTGCACCGTCATGTGCAGCAATCCGGCGAAGGTCGCGACCGGGCCGCCGAGGCCGAAGGCGAACGTCACCAGCCCCATGTGCTCGATCGACGAATACGAGAACAGCCGCTTCACGTCCTTCTGCCGGAACAGCGAGAACGACGCGACCAGCACCGACACGAGCCCGAACCCGACCAGCAGCCGCCCCGGCAACCCGTTGCCGAGCGCACCGTCGGCCAGCACCTTGCAGCGCAGTACCGCATACAGCGCGACGTTCAGCAGCAAGCCGGACAGCACCGCCGAAATCGGCGTCGGGCCTTCGGCATGCGCGTCCGGCAGCCAGCTGTGCATCGGCACGAGGCCGACCTTCGTGCCGTAGCCGACCAGCAGGAACACGAAGGCGATCGACACGATGGTCGGGTCGAGGTGCGCCTTGACCGCGACGAGGCTCGTCCACAGCAGCGCATCCCCGCCGGCCAGCTGCCGGCTTGCGGCGAGGTACAGCAGGATCGTGCCGAACAGCGCCTGCGCGATGCCGACGCCGCACAGGATGAAATACTTCCACGCGGCCTCGAGGCTCGCGGCCGTCCGGTAGACGCTGACGAGCAGCACGGTCGCCAGCGTCGCCGCCTCCATCGCGACCCACAGCACGCCGAGGTTGTTGGTCAGCAGCGCGAGCAGCATCGCGAACATGAAGAGCTGATACATCGCGTGATAGAGCCGCATCCGCGCGGCCGTCATCCGGCCGCGATCCTCCTCGACCTGCATGTACGGACGCGAGAACAACGACGTCGTCCAGCCGACGAACGCGGTCAGCGCGACCAGGTAGACGTTGAGCGGATCGACGAAGAACGCACCGTCGAACACGCTCGACGGGCCGTTTTCGACGGTGTGCGCGGCGAGCGCGAGCGTCGCCGCGAACGTCGCGAAACTGAAACCGGCGTTCAGGTTGCGCGCGACGCGGCTGGACCGCACGCACGCGAGCGTCGCGGCGGCCGCGAGCGGCAGGCCGAGCACGGCGAGCATGACCCGGGCCTCATTCATCTTTGAGCGTCTCGAGGTGATGGATGTCCAGGCTGTCGAACTGCTCGCGGATCTGGAACATGAACACGCCCAGGATCAGGATGCCGACCAGCACGTCGAGCCCGATGCCGAGCTCGACGATCATCGGCATCCCGTTGGTCGCGGCCGTCGCCGCGAAAAACAGCCCATTCTCCATCGACAGGAAGCCGATCACCTGCGGAATCGCCTTGGCGCGCGTGATCATCGCCATGAACGACAGCAGCACGCAGGCGAGCGCGATGCCGAGCGCGCCGCGTGCGACCGAGGTCGCGAGCTGGCTGATCGGCGATGCGACGTTGAACGCGACGATCACGAGCACGATGCCGATCAGTTGCGTGGTCGGGATGTTGATGAGCGGTTCGACGTCGGCGCGCACGTCGAGCCGGCGCACCAGCCGATACAGGAGCCACGGGATCACGCCGACCTTCAGCACGAGCGTCAGCCCGGCGGAGACGAACAGGTTCGCGTCGCCCGTCAGCACGCCGAGGATCAGGTTGGCCGACACGAGCGCGACACCCTGCAGCGTATAGAGATGGATCAGCGACAGCGTGCGTCGCTGGCTCAGCATCGCGAACGACAGGATCAGCAACAGCGCCGCCAGGAAGTTGATCAGTTGCGTCGCATAGCCGTGCATTCACGCCCCCAGCAGGATGTGCACGAGCATGCCGATCACCGCGAGCAGGAACGCGGTCGCGAGAAACTCGGGCACCCTGAACAGCCGCATCTTCGCATTGACGGTCTCGACCGCGGCGAGCGCCGCGCCGCCCGCCATCAGCTTGACGAACAGCACCGGTACCGCCAGCAGAAGCGCGAGCGGGTTACCGGCCTCGGCGATGCCCCACGGGACGAACAGCGCGAGGCCGATGCACGAATAGGCGAACAGCTTGAGGCTCGCCGCCCATTCCATCAGCGCGAGATGCCGCCCCGAGTATTCGAGCATCAGCGCCTCGTGGATCATCGTCAGTTCGAGATGGGTGGCCGGATTGTCGACCGGCAGCCGTGCGTTTTCGGCGAGCGACACCAGCGTGAACGCGATGCCGGCAAACGCCAGGCTCGGATAGAGCGTGAGCTCGCCGCGCCCGAGCGTGCCGACGATGCTCGTCAGCAGCGTCGACTGCGTGATCAGCGACGCGGACAGCAGGACCATCAGCAGCGCCGGTTCCGCGAGGAAGCCGATCAGCATCTCGCGCCGGGCGCCGAGCGTACCGAATGCCGTGCCGATATCCATCGCGGCGAGCGACAGCGCGACGCGCGCGAGCGCGAACAGGCCGACGAGCGCGATCGCGTCCGCGGCGGGCGACAGCGGCAGTTCCGTCGACAGCGTCGGCACGATCGCGCACGCGAGCGTCATCGCGGCCCAGACGACGTAGGGCGCGCCGCGGAACACCGCGCTCGCGCCGTGCGCGACGACCGATTCCTTGTTGAACAGCTTGTGGAGCATCCGGTACGGCTGCCAGACCGACGGCGCGCGCCGGTTCTGCAGCCACGCGCGGCACTGGTTGATCCAGCCGGACAGCAGCGGCGCGGCGGCGAGCGCCACCACGATCTCGAGAATCTGCGATACCACGCCGGAGACGGTCACCATCTTCTCACCAGCATCAGGAGCAGGATCAGCACCGCGAAGCTGTAGGTCAGGTAGACGGCGATCCTGCCCGTCTGCAGCCGGCCCGCCCATTCGGCCGCGCGCAGCGTGATCGCCGCGATGCGCTCGTAGAGCAGCCAGGTGCGATCGGCGACCGACACCCGGTACGCGGGCTGCGCCTCGAACGGCGACGGCACCTGCCGCTCGATGCGCAGCAGCGGCGCGAAGATCTCGCGGATCGGCTGCCCGAACCCCTCGGCCGTGTCCTGCATCCGCGTGGTCGGAAACGGGAAGCCGCAACCCCATGGCGCGGCGCGGCGCAGCCGGCCGTGATAGAAGCGCCGCACCAGCAGCCACGCGAGCCCGCAGCACGCGACGAAAAACAGCATGAACACGGCCGGCATGTAGCTCGCGCGCGCGGTCGACACCGGCACGAACAGCAGCCAGCCGTGATTGTCCGCGCCGACGCCGGCGCCGACGAGCCCGCGCGTGACCGGATCCAGCAGCTTGACGAACTGCGCGGGCATCAGCCCGAGCAGCACGCTGACCGCCGCGAACCAGCAGAACGCGAGCCGCTCCCACGCATTCGCGTCGCGGGCGCGGCTCAGCTTGGCTTCCCGCGGCTGCCCGAGAAACACGATGCCGAAGAACTTGACCATCGTGTAGCCGGCGAGCGCGGCCGACATCGCGACCAGCGCGGCCGCGATCGGCACCGTCATCGCCAGCACCGAATCCGGCAGGCCCGGCGTGAACAGGAACGCCTGCAGCAACAGCCACTCCGCGACGAAACCGCTCAGCGGCGGCAGGCCCGCGCTCGCCGCGACGCCCACGAGCACGGCCCAGGCCGTCCACGGCATGAAACGGATCAACCCGCCTAGCTTGCCGAGATTGCGCTCTCCGGTGGCGTGCAGCACGGCGCCCGTCCCCAGGAACAGCAGGCTCTTGTATGCCGCATGCGCGACGACCTGATAGAGCATCGCGGTCAGCGCGAGCGCCGCCAGGGTTGTCATGCCGAACGCGCGAAACAGCACCGCGAGCCCGAGCGACACGAACATCAGGCCGATGTTGTCGATCGACGAATAGGCGAGCAGGCGCTTCATGTCGACCTGGATCGTGCTGAAGACCACGCCGAGCAGCGCGGTGCCGCCGCCGAGCACGAGCAGCAGCACGCCCCACCACGCGATCTGCACGTGCAGCAGGTCGAACACGGTGCGCAGCAGCCCGTACAGCCCCACCTTCAGCACGAACCCGCTCAGGAGCGCCGAGACCGGGGACGGTGCGGCCGGATGCGCATCGGGCAGCCACACATGCAGCGGAAATACGCCCGCCTTCGCGCCGAAGCCGACGAGCGCGAGCAGGAACGCGAGCGACGCCCAGGTTGCATCGAGCGACTGGGTGCGCATGTTCGCGAACGTGTAATCGCCGGTGCGTGCCTGCAGGATGCCGAAGCACAGCAGCAGCGCGAGCGCGCCGACATGCGAAATCAGGAAATACAGGTAACCCGCACGGCGGATTTCGCCGATCCGGTGGTTGGTCATCACGAGGAAGGTCGCGGACAGTGTCAGCGTTTCCCACGCGACCATGAACGCGTAGGCGTCGTCCGCGACGAGCACGAGCGCGATGCTCGCGACGCACACGTGATATTCGCAGCAGATGAGCCCGGGCGCGGCACCCTCGCCCTTACGGAAGTAGCCGGCGGAAAACGCGCCGATCCCGGCGCTGACGAGGCCGAGCACGAACAGGAAATAGCCGGACAGGCGGTCGAGCCGCAGATGGAACGGCAGGTCGGGCAGCCCGATCGGCAGCACCGCGACGGACGGCTCGGCAAACACGCCCGCGAGCCCCGCGGCCGCCAGCAGCAGACCGCCGAGCGCGCCGAGCGGAAACAGCCCGTGCGCGACGACCCGCGTGCGATGCAGCGCCCCGAGCCCCAGCGCGCCGATCGCGAGCCAGGCGGCCACGACCAGCAGCACGAAATGGACGACCGGCACGGGTGCCATCCGGATTGTCTCCAGTACGCTCGGGTTGAACGGGGGCATGGAACGGCGACGGCAGGCGCGCCGGCTCCACGCGCATTATTGCATCGAAAGCGCAATCTGGCTAACAGAACATGATAATTGCATTATCATACAAGCCACATGATTCGAGAAAGCCGGCGCCCTCGCGGGCCGCCCGTTCGGCCCGAAGAGCGCCGTGCGGCGCGTCCGCGCCCTCGATCCCGGCGATTGAGCGAAACCCTTATGCCAGCGCAGTACTTTCGAAGCCTGACGGGCAAACACCGCAGCGCGACCGCGAACCGCCAGCTCGGTTTTTCGCTCGCGTTCGTCGCCGGCGCGACCAACGCGGGCGGCTTCCTTGCGGTCAGGCAATACACGTCGCACATGAGCGGCATCGTGTCGGCGATCGCCGACCAGGCGGCGCTCGGCGACATCCCGCTCGCGCTGGCCGGCATCAGTTCGCTGGCGTCGTTTCTCGTCGGCGCCGGCTGCTCGGCGGTGCTCGTCAACTGGGGGCGCCGCCGCGGCCTGCACAGCCAGTACGTGCTGCCGCTGCTGGTCGAGGCCGTGCTGCTCCTGCTGTTCGGGCTGCTCGGCAGCCACCTCGCGCTGTGGGAGGCGTTCTTCGTGCCCGTGACCGTGATCCTGCTGTGCTTCATCATGGGGCTGCAAAACGCGATGATCACGAAGCTGTCGGGCGCGGAGATCCGCACGACGCACATGACCGGCATCGTGACCGACCTCGGCATCGAGCTGGGCAAGCTGTTTTACTGGAACCGCTCGGCCGTCGACGTGGACATGCATGCGGTCGTCGCCAACCGCGCGAAGCTGAGGATTCACGCCACGATGCTGGCGTCGTTCTTCGTCGGCGGCCTGGCCGGCGCGATCGGCTTCAAGTACGTCGGCTACGTATCGACGGTACCGCTCGCCGGCATGCTCGTCACGCTCGCGATCGTACCCGTGGCCGACGACGTGCTGACCTGGCTCTGCCGGCTCGATCGCCGGCCCTGAGCCGGCGCGCAACCCAACCCGTGCGGGCGCATCCCGGCGCGATGTCCGGATGGATGCCCGGCCCCCAAGGCAACCGGCCGGACAACCCGTTTCGGCCGTGGCGCCGAACGCAGATGTATTATAATTTGATTAACATATCCGCCGACCTGTCCGCGCAATGGAAACGAAGACCGCCCGCCTGACCGTCCTGATCGATCCCGCCAAGAAGGAAGCATTCGAGATGCTCTGCGCGGCGCAGGATCTCACGCCATCGCAAGTCGTCCGTCAGTTGATCCGCGAGTATCTCGAGCATCACGGCGTGACCTACAAGACCAAGAGCCCGCTCGGCAAGCGCGTGAAGTAATCGCGGTCAAGCCCCGATTTCCCAGCGCCCGGACGCCTGCTCGCGCCAGACCAGCCGCGCCGGATCGACGCTCGCGCCGCCCTTCAGCCGCCGGGCCGTGGAGGCCAGCTTCAGTTCACCGGCAACGGCGAACTGAAGCGCGCGCTCGAGCAGGATGCGCATCGACGGCAATCGATCGCCACCCTTCCATGCGAACGCGATGAAGTTGTTGTCGTCACCGCACGGGACCAGCGCATACGATGCACCGAACACGGCGCGCAGCCGCTCGAGGTACAGCGGCAGCGCCGGGTCGTCGTCGGTGAAGTTGATCGCGAGCACACCCGCGTCGTTCAGCCGCTCGCGGCACGCCGCGAAAAAGGCGACGCTCGCGCACCGGTCCGGCATGCCTTCGGCGACGAACGCGTCGAGCAGGATCACGTCCGTGCGCACGTCCGCTTCCGCCATGTAGTCCGCGCCGTCGGCACACACCACCCGGAAGCGCGCGTCGTCTGCAGGAATCCTGAACACGTCGCGCAGCGCGATCACCTCGGGATTGATCTCGACCGCATCGATCGCCGTATCGGGCAGATGCCGGTGGCAGTATTTCGCCAGCGAGCCGCCGCCGAGCCCGAGCATGCAGATGCGCGCGGGCGCGGGCTGCAGCAGCAGGAAGCCCATCATCACGCGCGTGTAGCCGAGCGCGAGCCCGGCCGGATCCTTCAGCGACATGAAGCTCTGCGTGGCGAGATGATCGAAGTGCAGCGACACCGCATGGCGCGTCTCGAGCACGAACGGCCGGCCATCGTGCAACGGCGTCGACAGGAATCTGACGAACGCATCGTAGGAGGTTCGATCCTCTGCCATACTCGCTAAGCCTTGGTAGTCAAACAGTCGAAGCCGCTCGATGCGCGTGCGGCCGGCCGCGCGGACGAAGCGCCGCCGCCGCGGCGCACGCGCGCAATCACACCTTCTTCAGGAAACAGGCCTTCAGCATGAAGCCGCCGGCGTCCGTCTTGCAGTCGACTTCGTGATCGCCGCCGACGATCCGGATGCTCTTGACCTTGGTGCCCATCTTCAGCGTGATCGACGAGCCCTTCACGCGCAGGTCCTTGATCAGCACGACCGAATCGCCGTCCGACAGCACGTTGCCGTTCGCGTCCCTGACGACGTCGCCGGCCGCTTCATCGCCGGCTTCGGCACCGGCCGTCGCCGACCATTCGTGACCGCAGTCCGGGCACACGTAGAGCGTGCCGTCCGGGTAGGTGTTTTCCATCGCGCATTGCGGGCAGGCAGGGGCGGCGTTCATTGCAGCTTCCATCGGGTAAGGTTCGAGTCGAAAAAACGGGTGCGTGCAGCATCGGCTGCACACGGCATTATAATACAATACACATGTTTTCCACCGCTGTACTATAATCCTCACTTTCCGCCGTTCATCGGACTTGCAGGCGGTTTCGCTGAGGATGTCGACATGTTCGAGCTGGATGGTGCATTGCTGCGGCCCGATCGGCGCCCCGTTACCCTGCGGGAAATCACGGAAAACCGGCCGCTCGTCGTCGTGGGCGTCGGGCGCGGCGTAGAACGCGGCTTCCAGCTGATTCATCGCTTCCACGACGCCGGCGCTCAGCTGGCGGCGGCCGAGATCCAGCTGGCTTTCGTGTATCCGGCGGAATCGGCCCGGCACGTGACGGACCCGATCTCGATCGCCTGCGTGCGGTTCCGGCGCCATCCGCACCTGCTGCTCGACGCCGACGACCGTTGTTTCGCGCGCGGCGTGCCGCCTCGATCGCTGCGCGCCGTGTTCGTCGACCCGGAAATGAAACGACTCGCCGGCGTCGACGTCGACTTGCGCGACGCGGCATGGGAAGCCGCGTTTCGCGCGTTTCTGGCGCACTGCGGGCTCGGCGCCGCGCACGGCCCCCGACGACTCAACCAGAGGCTTTCGTAAAGAACGTGGCAACCGTCGTCTACCTTCAAATCGGCGCCGCGTGGAACCGGACCCGCGCAAGCGCGGCCCGGGACGCGGTCGCCGCAGCGGCACGCCGCTTCGACAGCGACATCGTGCTGATCGCGAACGGGTGCCGCGGCAACGCGAAAAACGGCGACGCGATCGCGTCGCTGGAATTGCGCGGCGGCACGTCCGCCCAGGTGCTGGCCGCCGGACCCGATGAGGAAGCGGCGCTTCAGGCGCTGCTGCCGTTGCTGCAAGAGGGCTGACCCGCGTGCCGCCCTCCGCCCCGTCGCGCGTCGACCTGCTGCTGTCGATGCGCTCACGCCGCGAGACACGCGCCCGATGACGGAATGCCTGCCGCCGCATTCCGCACGCGCTTGCGCGACCCACACCGCTTACCCGTTCCCGGAGGAAGTCATGAGCGACCACGACACGTCAAACCCCACCCTGTCGGCGTCCGCCGTCTGGGCCCTCGAACGCCTCGCCGACGTTCGCTACGGCCGGGATTCGCCGGCACTCGGCTGGTCGATCGCGCGGGAACTCATCGGTGCGGGTTTCGCCAGCCATCCGCCGCACGGCCGCTCCGGCATTTCGATCACGTCCGCAGGGCGATCCTTCCTGAAGAGCCTGAAGTAGAGGCCGCGCGGCGGAATTCGCGGTATCGTACCGGCACGTTCCGCGCGGCCGGTCCGCGTGCCTTTCCCCTTCCTGCCGATGGAATGCCCGATGACGTCGAATGCCACGCCGCCCGTCGCTTCCCCGCCCGTCCTCGACACGCCGCGCCTCGTCCTCGAAGGCCATCCGCTCGGCGACTTCGACGCGCTCGCCGCGATGTGGACCGAGCCGGACGTCGTCGCGCACATCTTCAACGGCAAGCCGTCGGCGCCGCGCGACTCGTGGATGCGCCTGCTCGCGTATCGCGGGCTGTGGCCGCTGCTCGGCTACGGCTACTGGGCGATTCGCGAGAAGGCGACGGGCCGCTACGTCGGCGATCTCGGCTTCGCCGATTTCCATCGCGCCATCGAGCCGTCGATTCGCGGCGTGCCGGAAGCCGGCTGGGCCCTGGCGACGTGGGCACACGGCAACGGCTACGCGACCGAGGCGCTCGCGGCCGCGCTCGCATGGCTCGATGCGCAGCAGCGGTTCGAACGCAGCGTGTGTTTGATCGCGCCGACCAACGTCGCGTCGATCCGCGTGGCGGAGAAAGCCGGTTACGGCGATCCGGTGCGCATCCGCTTCAACGACGCCGATTCGTTGCTGTTTTCACGCGCGAGCCGGTGAGCGAAAGGCAGCGCACTCGCGCGGCCGATACGCAACGCGGCCAAAGCATCGGCGCAGCCGCCGCGTCGAATGCAGCAATCGCCAATATCGGACACGCATTCGGCTTCGTCGATGCACGGCCAGATCAACCACGCCGACAACGCGTCATCCCCGCAGCACCGCCACCGCCTTGATCTCGACGATATAACCGGGCGACCCGCCCAGCATGTGCGCGCCGACCGCCGTCCACGCCGGCTTCGGATGCGCATCGACGTAACGGTCGCGAACCTGCATGAACAGCGGCAGGTCGCGCATGTCGGTATGGAACGTCGTCAGGTCGACCACGTCGTTGAACGATGCGCCGGCCGCCTCCAGCACGCGTTTCAGGTTCTCGAACGCCTGCACGATCTGCGCTTCGCGGCCTTCGACCAGTTGCAGCGCCGCGTCGCGGCCGATCTGGCCGGACACGTAAAGCGTATCGCCGACCTGCAGGCCCGGCGCGTAGCCGATTTTTTCGTACACCGCTTCCATTCCGGCCGGAACGATGGCTTTGCGATCACCCATGAATGTCTCCGTGGCCGGCGTCTCGGCGCCGGCCGGTTGGTTGTCGATCAACACCTGCAAGCGGCTGCACAGCGCGCCGCTCAACCCGTATCGCCGCCCGCGACCGGCAGCACCGTGCCGGTGATGTAGCTCGCTTCGTCAGATGCCAGGAACAGGATCGGCGCGATCTGCTCGTCGAGGCTGCCGTAACGCTTGAAGAACGTCGAATCGGTCACCTGCCGCACGGCTTCGCTCATCCACGCCTGCTCCTGCTCGCTGTCGCCGGCCGCATTGCGCGGCACGCGGCGCGGCGGCGCACTGGTGCCGCCCGGCGCGGTCGCGACGACGCGGATGTTGTGCTCCGCGTATTCCATCGCGAGCGCCTGCGTCAGCGCGTTGACGCCGCCTTTCGCCGCCGAATACGGCACGCGGCGGATGCCGCGTGTCGCGTTCGACGAGATGTTGACGATCGTGCCGCCGCCGCGCGCGAGCAGGTGCGGCAGCGCCGCGTGGCACGTATAGAGCGTCGGCATCAGCGAGCGACGGATTTCCGCGTCGATCTGCGCCGGCTCGAATTCGGCGAACGGTCGCATGCGGATCGCACCGCCGACGCCGTTGATCAGGATGTCGATGCCGCCGAACGTCTGCACCGCACACGCGATCGCCGCGTGCGCGCCTTCGTAGGTTTCGAGATCCGCGACGAATCCCGCCGTCTCGCCATCCGTCGCTTCGGCCGCCACCTCGGCGACGAAATCCGCGCGATCGACGAACAGCACCTTGCCGCCTTCGGCCGCCGCGCGCAGCGCGACGCCGCGGCCGATGCCCTGTGCCGCGCCGGTGACGACGACGACCTTGCCGGAGAATCGTTGCATGATCATGCCGCCTTTGCCGTGACGTTGGGAGTGAACTTCTCGTAGTGGAAGCTGTTCGGCTTCACGCCTTCGTCGTCGAAGTACGTGCGCACCGCGTCGACCATCGGCGGCGGCCCGCACAGATACACGTCGACGTCGCCGTCGTTCAGCGCATCGGCCGGAATGTGCTGCGTGACCCAACCCTTGCGCGGATGGCTCGACCCGGCGTCCGCGACGACGGTCGCGAAGCTGAAGTTCGGCAGTTTCGCCGCATACGCCTCGATCGCGTCGACCAGCACGAGATCGAGATCGCGCGTCACGCCGTAGATCAGATGCACCTTCTGCCGCGAACCGGCGCGCGCGAGCA
Organism: Burkholderia sp. BE17; assembly: GCF_009362305.1. Lineage (NCBI taxonomy): Bacteria > Pseudomonadati > Pseudomonadota > Betaproteobacteria > Burkholderiales > Burkholderiaceae > Burkholderia > Burkholderia sp. BE17. The sequence goes on along the minus strand of NZ_WHNU01000026.1, from coordinate 55,138 downwards.
CCTCGAGCATCGACAGGAACGGCGCGAGGCCCGTGCCGCCCGCGAGGAGCAGCAGCGGGCGCTGCACGTCGCGCAGGTAGAAGCTGCCGAGCGGCCCGTGCAGTTCCAGCTTGTCGCCCGGCCGCGCCGAGTCGAGCCACGTGCTCATCACGCCGCCGGGAATCTTCTTGATCAGGAAGCTGACCTTCGCGTCGGCCGGCGCCGACGAGAACGAATAGGAACGGTGCTGGCCGCTCGCGGGCACGTCGATGTTCACGTACTGGCCCGGCAGGAACACGGGCGCGGCCGCGCCGACGTCGAGTTCGAGCACGACGGCCGCATCGTTGTGCTGCTCGACCTTGGTCACCGTCGCGGCGAACCCGCTCTGGCCGGTCTTGCATGCGACCGACGACGTCGGCACCGCGATCACGCAATCGCCTTGCGGCACCATCTGGCAGGTCAGCACGAGGCCGCTGTCCTTTTCGTCTTCGGTGAGCGCGTCGTCGATATAGTCGTCGCCGAGGTCGTAGCTGCCGCTTTCGGCGCGGCACTTGCAGGTGCCGCACACGCCGTCGGAACAGTCCATCGGCAGGTTGATCTTCGCGCGGAAAGCCGCGTCGAGGACTTTCTCGCCGGCCTTGCAGTCGATGAAGCGGGTCACCCCGTCCTCGAAATTCAGTGCAATCTTGTAGCTGGACATGGCATCACCTCCACTTCCCTTCATGACAAAACAACGGCGTCAGACGTGATAGACGTCGAGCACCTGCCGGATGTAGTCGTTCTTCAGCACGATCTTCTTGTACGAGATCAGCCACTCGCCGCCCGACTTGCGCAACGTGACGAACATCGTGCCGAAGAAGTGATCGGTCACGCGGTAACGATGGTTCAGCGTGTGAAAGTTGTAGCGCACGTCCACTTCGTTCTCGCGTTCGGACAGCACCTCGACGTTCGTCACGTTGTGGCTGGTACGCGGCTCGGGCGTCGACGCGCCGCTGCGCTCGGTCTTGATCCGGAACACGCGATCCTCGAGGCCGCCGCGATCCGGGTAGTACATCAGCGAGATCTGGCTCTGGTGGTCGTCGGTCGGCCGATCGTCGTCGTCCCACGCGGGCATCCAGTACGTGACGTCTTCCGTGTAGCAGGTCAGCCACTCGTCCCACTGGCGATCGTCGAGCAGGCGCGCTTCGCGATACAGCGCGGCGCAGATGGTCCGGTAATCGAAGTTCATGCCGCCACCTCCCCGCGTTCCTTCTTCAGCGCATCGCGCATCACATTCACCCAGTGTTCGTGCTGGCACACGAACAGCCCTTCGTCCTCGCTGCGCTCGCCGGAAATGCGCGGGTTCAGCCCCATCTTCCTCGCGTTCTCGTCCGGGCCGTCGACCCACAGCGGCGCGCCGCGCGACAGGTCGTTCCACATCGCCGTGATGCCCGCGTAGCCGGCCTGGCATGCACGGAACTCCTCGAGGTCGTCGGCGGTGCCCATGCCCGTCACGTTGAAGAAATCCTCGTACTGGCGAATGCGGAGCGTGCGGTCGGCTTCGCTTTCGCCCTTCGGCGCGAAACAGAAGATCGTGACTTCGGTCTTGTCGACGCCGAGCGGCCGCACGACGCGAATCTGCGTGCTGAACTGGTCCATCAGGAACACGTTCGGGTACACGCACAGGTTGCGCGTCTGGTTGACGATGAAATCGGCCTGCACGTCGCCCACGCGCGCCTTGATCTCGTCACGGTGCTGGTACACGGGCCGCACTTCCGGGTTCATCGTTTTCGTCCACAGCAGGATGTGGCCGTTGTCGAACCCGTACACGCCGGCCACCGACTTGCTCCAGCTGTTCGCGTCGACGGCCTTGGTGCCGTCTTCCTTGCGGCGGCCCATCGTCGCCGCGTAGTTCCAGTGCACGGTGCTGACGTGGTAGCCGTCGCAACCGTTCTCCATCTGCATCTTCCAGTTGCCTTCGTAGATGTAGGACGAGTTGCCGCGCAGCACTTCGAGCCCGTTCGGCGCCTGGTCGACGATCTGGTCGATGATCACGCGCGTTTCGCCGAGGTAGTCCTCGAGCGGCAGCACGTCGGCGCTGAGGCTGCCGAACAGGAAGCCGCGATAGTTCGCGAAGCGCGCGACCTTCTTCAGGTCGTGCGACCCGTTCGTGTTGAACTGCACCGGATACTCGGTCGTCTTCTCGTCCTTCACCTTCAGCAGCTTGCCGGTGTTCGAGAACGTCCAGCCGTGAAACGGGCACGTGAAGCTGCCCTTGTTGCCGTGCTTGCGGCGGCACAGCATCGCACCCTTGTGTGCGCACGCATTGATCACCGCGTGCAGCTCGCCGCTCTTGTCGCGCGTGACAACCACCGGCTGACGGCCGATCCACGTCGTGTAGTAGTCGTTGTTGTCCGGGATCTGGCTTTCGTGCGCCAGATACACCCAGTTGCTCTCGAAGATGTGTTTCATCTCGAGTTCGTACAGCTCGGCGTTGGTGAAGATGTCGCGGCGGCAGCGGAATACGCCGGCCTCCTTGTCATCCTGCACGGCGGTGGCGAGCAGGTGATCCAGTTCGTTGGCTTGGTCGATGGTGGCGGACATGTTGGCTCCTCCCATGCGCGTGCCGCGTCCTGCAAGCACGCTCGCATCGGTTTCGGTTGAATCTCGCGGGGACCCGGCCGGCGGCGGCGCATCCGCGCCGCGCCGTCGGGCGGTCAGGCCGTCGCGGCTGCGCGCAGGCGGTGGACGATCTGGTTGTCCTTGCCCTGTACCAGCGGCGTCAGCACGAAGTTGAACTCGATGTCCTGGTACGCATCGGCCTTCATGCCGAGCGCCGTGCCACCGGTCTTGTCGACCACCGGCGGGATCAGTTCCTCGCGCGTCGCATACGCGAAGTCATCCCAGATCAGCGGATCGCCGGCGATGTTGAACTGCGTCGTCAGCTTGCGGTGGTCGTTGCTGTCGACGAAGAAGTGCACGTGCGCCGGGCGGTTGCCGTGGCGGCCGAGGCCGTTCAGCAGTTGCTGGGTCGCGCCCTGCGGCGGGCAGCCATAGCCGACCGGCATCAGCGTGCGGAATTCGTACTTGCCGTCGGCGCCCGTCTTCACCGCGCCGCGCAGGTTGAATTCGGTCTGCGCGCCGGTCGGGTCGAAGTGCGAATAGAAGCCCTTCGAGTTCGCGTGCCAGCATTCGACCACCGCGCCCGCGACCGGCTTGCCGTCGAGGCCGGTCACCGTGCCGTGGATCACGAGCGGGCCCGCGCCGTCGTCCGCGTCGAGGTCGATCTTCGATACGCCGTCGCGCACCGGCGCGCCCGCCACATACAGCGGCCCTTCGATCGTGCGCGGCGTGCCGCCGTCGAGGCCGACCGCCTTGTCCTCGGCGTCCATCCGGATGTCGAGATACTTCTCGAGGCCGAGGCCGGCCGCGAGCAGCGCTGCTTCGCCATCCTGACCAAGCTTGTTCAGGTAGTTGACGCCGGCCCACACTTCGTCGGGCGTGATGTCGAGATCGTCGATCGCCTTGAACAGGTCGCCGAGCAGGCGCAGCACGATCCGCTGCGTGCGCGCGTTGCCGCCGTTGCCGCCGTTGCCGCCGGCGTTCGACGCGGCCTTCAGCAGATCCTGCACTTCCCGGCTATCGAAAACTTTGACGCTCATGATGGTGTCTCCACGTGGTTTTGGGGGTATGACGACTTTGCGTGACTCGGGTTACCGCGCGGCTTTCGTGAGCCCGTCGCGGGTGAAACGCCTGACCTTGTCCTCGTCGAGTTCGATGCCGAGACCGGGGCCGTCCGGCACGGTCAGTTCGAATTCGCTGTAATCCAGCGGCTGCGTCAGGATCTCTTCGGTGATCAGCAGCGGCCCGAACAGTTCGGTGCCCCACTGCAGGTTCGCGAAACTCGCGAACAGGTGCGCGGAAGCGACCGTGCCGAACGCGCCTTCGAGCATCGTGCCGCCGTACAGCTCGATGCCGGCCGCGTCCGCGATCGCGGCCACGCGTTGTGCCGCGAACAGCCCGCCGCTCTGCTCGATCTTGATCGCGAACACGTCCGCGCCGTGATGCTTCGCGATGTCGAATGCGCTGTCGGGGCCCTGCAGGATTTCATCGGCCATCAGCGCGACCGGGAAGCGGCGCATCAGGCGCGCGAGCGCCGCGGCCGACGCGACCGGCTGCTCGACCAGCTCGCAGCCGACATCGGCCAGCGCCGGAATCGCGCGCGCGGCCTGCGTTTCGCTCCACGCCATGTTCACGTCGACGCGCACCGACGCGCGATCGCCGACGGCCTTCTTGATCTCGGCCACGTGCCGGATATCCGCGTCCGGCGACTTCGCGCCGATCTTCAGCTTGAACACGTTGTGGCGGCGCAAGTCGAGCATCCGCTCGGCTTCGGCGATGTCGGTGGCCGTGTCGCCGGAAGCGAGCGTCCATGCGACCGGCAAGCGGTCGCGCCGGCGGCCGCCGAGCAGTTCGCCGACCGACACGCCGAGCCGCTTGCCGTGCGCGTCGAGCAGCGCGGTCTCGAGCGCGCTCTTCGCGAAGTGGTTGACCTTCGCGAGCTTGCCGACGAATGCCATCAGCGTCTGGACGCGAGTCGCGTCCTTGCCGACGATCGCCGGTGCGAGGTACGTGTCGATCGCGAGCTTCATCGCCTCGGGGCTTTCCGGGCCGTAGGCCATGCCTGCGATCGTGGTGCCTTCGCCGATGCCCGTCACGCCGTCGCTGCAGAACACCTTCACGAGCATCAGCGTCTGGCCGTGCATCGTCGCGACCGACAGCTTGTGCGGGCGGATCGTCGGCAGGTCGACGAGACGGGTTTCGATGCGTTCGATGGTGACGGAGGACATGGGGTGCGCTGCGTGTGGGGAGTTCATGGGACGGATTTATACGCGCCGGGCAAATGCACCGTCCAATACTTTTGGACTCGGGTTTTCATACCTGACAGGTATCGAAATCCAGGAATATGCGCGTTTTACTGCGTCGCACCATACCTTTTTTGGCTGGTTATCGATGCGCGGAGCCTTGCTGGAACGGGATGGGACGGATGCGGGATGCGGCGGCCCGAGCATTGCGCTCCGGCCGCCTGCAGGCGGGCAACGACCGCCGGAATCAGCGGTCGTCATGGGAAGGTCAGGGTTTTCCTGAGGGGAAACGTGGCCGGACAGCGGCGGCGCGACGGGCCGCTGCACCCTCCCGCCGGCGTGAATATCCGGTCAGCGGCCAGCCGCTGCGACCGACGCCTGCCATTGCGCGGCCACGCCGGCGTAATCCTTGGCCTTGAAAGCCGAACCGTCCTGGACATGGACCCAGCCCAGCGTCCGGTCGGCCAGCGGCTTGTCGTGCTCGTCCGTCGCGATCTTGACGATCGCATGCGCACGAATATGCACGAGACCGTCCGGATAGTCGGACGACGGGTTCGCCAGCGTCACCGTCACGAACGGGCCGAGATCATGCAGGAGCTGGGTGGCCGGCGGATGGTCGGCCATCAGCAGCGTGCCGCCCTTGACGCGATCGTCCACGCGAATGGCCATGCTGTCCGGCCGCCGCTGCGCGGCGGTCGGCTTTGACACCCAGAGCACGTGATCCGGGTTCAAATAGACGACATCGGGGTCGCCCAGGGCGTCGCGCGTTTCAATCCGGGGTATCGGCATGCAGGGTCTCCAGTCGATTGTCGGGCACCGGGTGCGGGTGCGTCGGCCCCATGATGATGCCGCAATATGTCGGCTTTCCACGTGCCTGCCGACGCGGGGTGACGAATCTCGTCAGGTTCGCACCCGGAGATGGCGCGACCACCCGTGACCGGTTGGCCGCGCCACGCGCACGTTATTGCCTCGTCGGTGCGGCGATTCCGTCGATGTCGGGTGCCCAGCCCGTCGGGTTGGAGAACTTCAGCGTGTTGGCGCCGCCTTGTTTGAACGCGCCCGTCACCGTCAGCGTCGATACGTTCCCCCACCCGCCGGTCGACGGGAACGCCACGGTGATCGGCGCTGCACCGTCGAAACTGAGCTGCGCGTTCCGCGGTGTCGAATCGCCGTTCACGTAAGCGATCGCGACGCTGTACGTGCCGTCCGCCGCAACCGAGATGCCGTTGATCGTCAGCGTTCCGTTGCTGGTGCCGTCACCGTTCCCGATATAGCCGACGTCCTGTCCGCCGGAGCAGGCGCCGCACGACGACACGCGCGCCGCACCGCCGAGCGTGTTGCCGGCGGCCTCGGCCTCATAGGCCAACGGCGGCGGCGGCGGCACCTTCACCGGCCCGGCCACCACGGCGATCGACGTGATCGCGGGCGACGCAGTCGTACCGTCGAGGCTCGACAAGGTCAACGTGTTCTGCCCCGACCGCAGGTTGACGAAGGCCGTCACCGTGCCGATCGCACTGCCCGTGGGCGGAAACGCGAGCGTCGTTCCGTTTCCGCCGTTCGCACCGAGCTGTGCCTTGACGGTTTCCGTTCCGGTGTTCTGGTAGGCGATCTGGATGTAGCCGCCTGCCGTTTGCGAGGTCACGTTATTGAACGTCACCGCACCCAACCCGGTGACCTTCTTCCCGCTTGCGCAGGCAGGGCAGTCCGAATACGACGCGCCGCCCGTCAACGTGCCCGGCAGGTATGTCGTCGACGGAAGGTCCGTGCCGCCCAGCACCAGCATCGCGGTTCCGCCGGCGGGCACGCTCGCGACCGTATAGGAACCGGTGGCCGTGCCGAGATCCTTGTGCGCCCAGATATCGCGGACGGTGGCCGAAGTACCCGCGGCGAAACCCAGTTGCTGCCACGTAACGGTCATGTCGCTTGCCGCCGTACCGTTGTTGAACAGCAGAACGGCGCGCTTCCCTGCACCGGCCAGCAGCTTCGCCCAGACCTGCCGCCCATTGGCATCCGCGACCTTCAATCCCTGCAGGCCCAGCATGTCCTGGTCGATCGCGATCAGCTCGGGATTGGTGAGCAGACTCACCGTATCGCCCGAGAGTGTCTTCGACAGATCGTTGCCGAGAATCATCGGCGCGCCGGCAATGGCCCATAGATTCACGTGCGCGAGGTCGTTCGCCGCCGTCATGCCCATGCCGGCCACCATCATGTCCGGATCGTTGTAGTAACCGGTGTGCTGGCCTTCGGGATGATAGTTGCCGTTGAAGTTGCCCAGCACGGAGCCGAAGTTCGGGACACCGCTTCCCGGCCCGTAGATGTCGCCCGTCGTCCGCCACGACGTTGCGATGCCGGCCGCCCAGTCCCACGGCCCGAGGCCGGCGTCCGGATATCCGCTTTTGCCGAGCGTGCCCCAGTCGCACATGTTCAGCACCAGCAGTTTTCCGGTGGCGGCATAGGCTTTCTGAATCGCCTGCGAGATCGCCGTATAGGCTTGCTGGGGATCGTATCCGGCCGCGCTGCCGCCGCACCAGTCGACCTTGACGAAGTCGTAGCCCCATTGCGCGAACTGCAGGAAATCGTGATCGTAGTGCGCGTAATCGCTGCCGACAAAATGCGTGCCATTCGTGTTTCCGCAGCCCTGCGGACCCGAGTCGATATAGATGCCGGCCTTCAACCCCTTGCCGTGAATGTAATTGGCCATCGCCTTCATCCCGCCCGGCCATTGGTTGGTGCGATTGCCGTTCATGTCGACGTTGAGGATGAAGTTGCCGTTCGCGTCACGCTTTCTGGACGTCCACCAGCCTTCGTCGATATTCACATACTGGTACTTGTTGCCCGTCGCGAGGTTCGCATTCAGCGCGGCCAGCCCGTCGGCCTGGGCCTTGATCGTATCGAAGCTGACGTTTTCCTCGAGGCTGTTCCACGACGACCAGCCCATCGGCGGCGGATTCACCGCGATCTGCTGCATCGCCGTGGTTCCGCTGCCTCCGGTCATCGGCATCGTTCCCGCAGTCGACTTCGCCCCTGTCGCCGATGTACCCGTTGCCGGCGACGAACCGACATCGTCGCCGCCACATGCGGACAAGCCTATCGCCGCTGCAACGAAGCACATCATCAATATTCCTAAATGATTCATGCCCTTCATCTCCGTCTCCCGGTTGTTGTGAATGACGCGCGCGGCTCGTTTCGCACGCGTACGCAGATTAATGACGTTTCTTTCCCTGTTTCAATCTTTGCAGCATTCGGTCAAATATTGGGAGATAATGGTTTTTCTGATCTGGAATGTTTTCTCGTTGATGATTTGAATAATTAATAGGAAAAATCCAATCTTTGGAGAAACACTCGATCAAACAGAAACAATCCGGATGGTTATTGCAGGTTTATGGCGGAACCGGAAATTCACTCCGCTTCGCCACAATTTGATTCATCGCCGGGAAACGCGGCGGCAGCGACTATCCTCGCCACGTTGCCTGCGCCAGCTTCGCCACCAGTTCGTCGTACACCACCCTGATACGCCGGGGCATCGGTCCACGCCGCGGCCGATAGACGTGCAACTTCCACGGTTCGGGTTCGAGGCTCGGCAGCAACCGCACCAGGCGCCCCTTCTTGATGTATTGCCGCACGAGATATTCCGAGCACTGGCCGAATCCCAGCCCTGCGCACACGGCGTCGATCTCGCCTTCCGCATCGTCCGTCAGATAGGCCGGCGACGCGGGCTTGAATTGCTGCTCCCCGCGAAAAATCCACGGCCACGCCCGACCGCTCGCACGGTCGATCAGGCATGTCACCGGCATCGATTCGAGCGCCTTGAGGTTTTTCGGCTCACCCAGCCGTTTGATCAGCGACGGTGCGCCAACGACCCACATCGGCAACGGCCCGACCATACGCGCGACAAAGCGGTTATCTCCGATCGCCCCGACCCGCACGCCGATGTCGATCTGTTCGTCGACCACCGGCGACGGCACATCCGACAGCCGCAGGTCAGGCACGAGCCCCGGATACCGCTGCATGAGATCGGTCAGGACCGGCTGCACGTAATGACGCCCCATGCCTGACGGGGCCGTGATCCTGACGACGCCGACCGGTTCGTCGACCTGACCGTTCGCGGCCCCGAACAGCCCGTCGACGGCAGAAAGCGCCGCCTGCGCTTCAAGCGCAAACGACTGGCCGAAGGCCGTAATCCGGATACTGCGGGTCGTCCGGTGGAACAGGGTTTCGCCCAGCATCTCTTCCAGTTCGCGCACCGCGCGCGTCACGACCTGCGGCGACACGCCGAGCCGCGCGGCTGCCTCGCGGAACGTGGGCGCCGCGGCCGCCGCGGAAAAGATCTTCAGGATGTCGAGCCGGTTGAGCATGAGGAACCCCTTTGAAGCTCGCGAAGAAGCGATTTTAATTCCCGAAACGGGAATTCTGAATGCGCCATTGTTCCATTTTTTTGCGACCGACGAACGACCACAATGAGCGTCAGACGTCGTTTCGACGTGAATGGTCAACCACTCTGGGGAATCTCATCATGAACGCAAGCACACATCCGGCTCGACTCGAGGACCGCATCGCACTGGTGACGGGCGCCAGTTCCGGCATCGGCCGCGCATCCGCGCTCGAACTCGCGCGTCGCGGCGCGAAGGTCGTCGTTTCCGCACGGCGCAAGACCGAACTGGATCGACTGGTCGAGGAAATCACGGCTGCCGGCGGCGAAGCAAAGGCCTTCGTCGCGGACGTCGCGAACGAAGACGATCTCCGCAAGCTCTTCGATTTCACGGTTTCGACCTACGGACGCCTCGACATCGCGTTCAACAATGCCGGCACGGAAGGCGTGTTCGCGCCGCTGCTCGAGCAGGATGCCGAACGATTCGACATGGTGTTCGAACCGAACGTGCGCGGCGTGTTCAATTCGATGAAATACGCGGCCGAGATCATGCTGCGCCAGGGTTCGGGCAGCATCATCAACAACGCGTCGATGGGCGGCCTCATCGGCTTCGAGAATGCGTCGGTCTATATCGCGAGCAAGCACGCGGTGATCGGGATGACGAAGACGGCATCGATCGAGTGGTTCAGGCGAGGCGTGCGCGTCAACGTACTGTGCCCCGGGCTGATCGAAACGCCGTTCCATCATCGCGGCATCTGGCCGTCGGACGATGCACGGCAGAGCTTTGCCGCGGCGACACCGGCAGGACGGTGGGGGTCCGCCGAGGAAATGGCGACGATCGTCGCGTTCCTCGCATCGGACGATTCCAGCTATGTGTCGGGGCATGCGCTCGTGGCCGACGGCGGTTATTCGATTGCATGACGCCTGAAGCGCGATCCGAAATGCGGTGGCCGTTCATCGTTGCGTCACCGGACTGTCAACGCGAACCGACGGCACGAACTTACTGCGCGCTGTCGGTTTGCGCATCCCGGTCTGCAAGGGAAACGAATGCATCGGGCCGCTGTCGCCTTCACTGCACGCCGGTGGCCGCCGTTGGGTCCACCGTCGCCCGCTTCGCGTGAAGGCGCAACGCGAGCCACGCGATCCCGACCGCGAGCGCGCCGACCACGCCGCCGAAGGTGCCGACCCACGGCAGCCCGAAGTCGCCGGCGATATGGTTGCCGAGCAGCGCGCCGGCGCCGATGCCGACGTTGTACAGGCCCGAGAAGATCGACACCGCCAGGTCGGTCCCCTCCGGCGCCAGCTTCAGCACCCACGCCTGCATCGCGAGGCCGAAACAGACGATCGCCCCGCCCCAGACCAGCGTATGCACGGACAGCGTGACGATGTTCAGCGCGCACGGGAACAGGACCAGCAGGCAGCCCGACAACGCGACGATCGACGCCAGCAGGAACTTGTCCGGCTGGTGCGGATAGATGCGATTGAAGCAGATCGCGGCCGGCATGCCGGCGATGCCGAACAGGATCAGCACATACGTGATCCGGCTGTTGCTCGCGTGGTTGACGCTCTGGACGAAGGGCTCGATGTACGTGTACGACGTGAAGTGCGCGGACACCACGAGCACGGTGATCGCGTACAGCGCCACCAGCGCCGGCTTGCGCAGAAACACGCCGATGCTGCCGACGGATCCGGCGCCCTGGCTCGGGAGTTCCGGCAACGTCGCGCGCAGCAGCAGCAACGCAATGCCCGCCGCGCCCGCGATGATCAGGAACGTGACGCGCCAGCCGAACGCCTCGCCGATCACGCGCCCGAGCGGGATGCCGGCGACCATCGCGATCGACGTGCCCATCGCCAGCAGGCTGAGCGCGCGGCTTTTCCGGTCGCTCGGCGCGAGCCGCACGGCCAGCGGGACGGAAATCGACCAGAACACCGCGTGCGCGCACGCGATGCCCAGCCGGCCGACCATCAGCACCGCGAAATTCCACGCGACGCCGGTGACGATATGGCTGACGATGAACACCGCCAGCGCCCAGACCAGCAGCCTGCGGCGCTCGACATGACGCGTGACCAGCGTCAGCGGCAGCGATACGACCGCGACGGCCCACGCGTAGATCGTCAGCATCAGGCCGACGTCGGTCGGCTGCATGTGCAGGCTGTCGCCGATCGCGCTGAGCAGCGCGACGGGCACGAATTCGGTGGTATTGAAGATGAAGGCGGTGAGTGCGAGGGCCAATACGCCCCACCACGACTGACTGGAACTGACGGCGTCCGGTGTTGCCATACCTGGAATCGACGAGACGAGGGTTGGGGGCGCGTACGGCGCGGAAAACCCGGCCCGGCGCATCGCCGCGATTGTACCAGCGGCGCTTGACTCATCGCATCGCGGCACGACACGGCACGTTGCGGCCACGGGACATCGCCATGACATGGCCATGCGCTGATAATGTGTCGACAGGATTTTTACCGACGATTCGCCCGAACCCGATCGGGCCAGGAGATTTACATGCGCATTGAAACGTCTTTTCTGTTCGATCTCGACGGCACGCTCGTCGACAGCGTCTATCAGCACGTGCTCGCGTGGAAGGAAGCGCTCGATGCCGAGGGCATCGAATTGTCGGTGTGGCGCATCCACCGCAAGATCGGGATGAGCGGCGGCCTGTTCCTGAACCAGCTGCTGCGCGAGACGGCGGGCGACATCGACGCCGAGCGCGTCGAGCGGCTCGCCCGGCTGCATGCGGCCGCGTACCAGCGGCTGCGCGCGCAGGTTCGGCCGCTGCCGGGCGCGCGCGAGCTGCTTGCCGCGCTGTCGAACGCGGGCATCCGCTGGGCGATCGCCACCAGCGGGCGGATGGAAACGGCCGCCATCAATCTCGAGGCGCTCGGCGTCGATCCGGCAAAGAACGTCGTCGTCACGCGCGACCAGGTGAAATATGCAAAACCGGACCCCGACCTGTTCCTGACCGCGGCCGCGCAGCTGAACGTGCCGATAGAACACACGGTGGTCGTCGGCGACAGCATCTGGGACATGCTCGCCGCCAGCCGCTGCCGCGCGCTCGGCGTCGGGCTGCTGTCGGGCGGCTACGGCAGCGACGAACTGGAACGCGCGGGCGCGCTGCGCGTGTACGACGATCCGGCGGATCTGCTGTGGCATCTGGATGAAATCGCCGCGCGGCCCTGAGGCGTCCAGCTCTCCACAATCTCGTTCGCCGGATTCGCGTCGAGGTCGTCATGCCGCAATCGGGCTTGCACGGAGCGTGCACGTCGCGATCGCGATCGTAGCGGCAGCCATGAATGGCCGGTGCGCGTAACGCGCGACGCGCCACCGGCCCGGAACCGTCGGGCGTCGGGCGTCGGGCGTCGGGCGTCGGGCGTCAGGCGTCAGGCGTCAGGCGTCAGGCGGTCAAGAAACGCAACACCGGCGCGCGAGCGCGATGCCGGTCAGTCGTCGTCGATGCGCTTGTCGATCAGGTAACGGCCGCGCTCGACGCCCGCGCGCAATGCTTCGTTCTCGGTCAGCCATTCGGCGCCGGCGGGCGCCGGCTCGACCAGCTCGATGCGCGCGCCGCCGACATACACCTGCACCTCGTCGCGCCACGCGCCACTGTCGTTGCGCCACGCCCACACGCGGATCTCGTGGCCGCGATACGGGTCGAGAATCTGTGCGTCCTGTCGATGTTGCACGGTGGCCTCCTTTGCCTGTCGGCGGTGACGATGCAGCACATGCACGCCGCTTGGGCGCATCATGCGCCGGTGTCGATCGCCTCGCCGTCGGTCTCGTCGTTCTCCAGCCGGATCCTGGAATTCGATTGCATGACGTCCTCCTGCGGGGTGGCGGGGTGGCGGCGTGCCGGTTCCGGCGCCCGCGCGGCGCCGTCCATACCCGCCGGCACCTGTGCGTATCGGCTCCAGCGTCAGGGCGCGCGCAACGCCGCGTCGAGTTCGGCATCCGTAATATCGAGCGCCGCATTGCATTCGATCGCGGCATCCTCGACGCGCGGCTTGCGTTCGTCCACCGCGCGCCGCGCGCTGTCGCACAGATACGTGCGCACGCGCAGCCGGTCGTCCTCATCGAGCCACGCATAACGCTCGACCACGTGCGGATCGAATCGCAGGTCGACCGCGCAACGCCATTCGCGCGCGCTTTCGTCGGCCGGCACGCGCACCCACGACACCTGGATCGTCAAGCGCCCGGATGCGTCGTCCGTATGCACGACGACGGTCGACTCCGACGGAAAGCCGTTCGCGAGCGCGTGCTCGAGTTCCGCGACGCGCTGCGAGCGGTCGGGCGCGTTGCTCATCGTCGCACGACGCCCAGCAGCAGCGTGACCAGGAAGATCACGACGAAGATGTAGAACAGGATCTTCGCGATCTCGGCCGCGCCGGCCGCGATGCCGCCGAAGCCGAGCACGGCCGCGACGAGCGCGATGATGAAGAAAATGACGGCGTATCGAAGCATGGAGCCCTCCTGGATGACAGCGGTCGCGAACACACGTCGTCGTCGATCACGCATCGTGCTTGTGCCTGGGTTTGCCGCGGACCGGCGTGGAAGCCATGTTCTCGAGTTCCTTCTCGCTCATCGACCTGGCCATCGACTTCGCCGGCGGCTTGAGATCCTTCATCTTCGTGTCGCCGCGCTTGGCCGACAGCGCGGCCCCGGCGGCACGTTGCTGGGCCTGGGATTTTGCTGACATGGTTGCGCTCCTCTCGTTGGCGCGCGCAATACGACGCCATGTCGACGCGACAGGCGGCGCGCGCGCGGTTGGGTCGCCCGAGCCGTCACGCGGCGTCGCGTCGCCGCAGGTCGGCCGGCGGGATCTTCATCGCCTGTCGATACTTCGTCACCGTGCGGCGCGCAAGAAGAATGCCGCGCCCCGCGAGGTTCTGCGCGAGCGTGACGTCGGACAGCGGATCGGTGTGACGCTCGGCCGCGATCATGTCGCGGATCAGCACCTTGGCGGCCGATGCCGAGCACACGCCCTTGCCCGCCGCCTCGAGCTTGCGCGGGAAGAAGTGCTTGAACTCGAACGTGCCGTGCGGCGTCGCCATGTACTTGTTGCCCGTCGCGCGCGACACGGTCGATTCGTGCAGGTCGAGCGCTTCCGCGATGTCGCGCAGCACGAGCGGCTTCATCGCGATTTCACCGTAGCGGAAGAAATCGCGCTGCCGCGCGACGATGCATTCGCCGACGCGCTGGATCGTCTCGAAACGCTTCTGCACGTTGCGGATCAGCCAGCGCGCTTCCTGCAACTGCTGGCCGAGCAGCGAATCGCGCTCGCCGCTCGACTGCGCGAACAGCGTCGCATAACGCTCGTGCAGGCGCGCGCGCGGCAGCACGGCCGGGTTGATCGTCACGATCCATTCGTCGCGCACCTGGCGCACGATCACGTCGGGCACCACGTAGTCGCCGCGCGTGCTGCCGTAGTGATTGCCGGGGCGCGGATCGAGCCCGCGCACGAGCGCGCATGCGGCGTGCAGCGTCTGCGGGTTGCAGCCGATGCGCCGCTGGATCTCGGCCGTCTCGCGGCGCGCGAGCCGTTCGAGATGCTCGCGCGCGATCGCCTTCGCTTCCGCGAGCGCCGGCGTGCCGGCCGGGATCGCGTCGAGCTGCAGTACCAGGCATTCGGACAGCGAGCGCGCGGCGATGCCCGGGCGGTCGAGCATCTGCACGAGCCGCACCGCGACCGCGAGATCCTGTTGCGACAGCAGCAAAGCCGGATCGGCCGCGACCAGCAGTTCGGGCAGTTCCTGACGCAAGTAGCCGTCGTCGTCAAGCGCGTCGATCACGATGCGCGCGGCTTCGCGGTCGCGTTTGTTCAGCGGGTAGAGCCGCAGCGCATCGTGCAGTTGCTGATGCAGCGACGGCTCGGCGGCCATCCATTCGCCGGGCGACAGGCCGTCGACGTCGTCGCCCTGGCGGCCCGTACCGCGCGGCGCGGGTGCGGCCGTATACGACACCTCGCCGTCCGGCGGGCGCACGTCGTCGGGTTCGGGCGCCGCTTCGGGCGCGGCGGCTTCGGCCGCCTGCTCGGGCGTTCCGGCGGCGGTTTCCTCTTCGCCTTCGCCCTGGCCGTCTTCGAGAAACGGGTTCATGTCGAGCGCCTGCCGCAATTCCTGTTGAAACTCGAGCGAGGACAACTGCAGCAGCCGCAGCGACTGCTGAAGCCTCGGCGTAAGTGCGAGATGCTGCCGCATCTGCAGCGCAAGCGAGACGGACATCGAAAGCCTCCTGACGGTTCGGTTCGCGGAATTTCGTCGACAGGGTTCATGCAGCTTTCGTGCCAATCCGTCCACGCACGTCGTACCGGGGCTTTCGCGGGTTCGTGCCCCATCACTCAACCTGACGGGGCCGCTTTTTTACAAGCCGGCGGCAAGTTTGGGGCACGCATTTCGCGCGGCAAGAAGTGCGCCCGGTCGCGCGCATCGTTACCGCATCGTTACCGCATCGTTACCGCTTCGTCACCGCTCGCATCGATGCGATCGACAGCCGGGTGAGCGGGAAATACCATCGTCAGCTCCTGCAGGTGGCGCAGCCGCCGTGCGACCCTGTCGCGCTCCTTCCGCAGGATTCGCTCGCAGCACGCGGCGGATTTCATCTTCGCGATCGCGTTCCTTCGCTGCATCACGAATGCGGCGCATGCCGCGCGGCGCGATGCCCGGCGCGCATGCCGTGCGACATGCGACGCGTCAGTACTGCATCGGCGGCGGCGTGCCCGGCAGCGTCTGGTCGCCCTGCACGCCGTTCGGGCCCGGCGGCGGGACGTCGACCGGGTCGCCGCCCGGTACGCACGACGAAGGGCCGTGGCAGGACAAGCGCGAACGCCGCGACGAATGACGGCGACGAACGACAGGCCGCGTGCACCGCACGGCATGCGGTTTGCTGAATGTGCCGAAGCATCGCCGACACCCAACCCGCAAGGAGGACTTTCATGCATAGCGTCAACGAAATCATGTCGCAGGACGTCGTGTGCATCGCGCCGACCGACTCGATCCGTCATGCCGCGCAACTGATGGAGCGCTACGACATCGGCGCGCTGCCCGTGTGCGACAATGACCGGCTGGTCGGGATGGTGACGGACCGCGATCTCACGGTGCGCGCGATCTCGGCCGGCAAGCCGCCGGGGACGCGGATCCACGAAGTCGCGTCGGGCCCGATCGAATGGTGCTTCGACGACGGAGCGCGCTGACGCTCGACACCGAACGCAAGTGCTTCCTGCTATCGGTGTCGTCGGAGCGGATCAAGAACGCCCCCGGCTTCGACAAGGACCACTGGCCGGCAATGGCCGATCCGCAATGGGCCGAGCCGCTGCACGAGTACTACGGCAGCGCGCCGTACTGGAGGCCCGGCGACGAGCTCGGGCTGACCGATCCGACCGAGGAACTGAACGATCCGCGCACGCGCGACCCTCATTGATCGTTCGCGACCGGCCGACACGCCCCGCGCATGCGGGGCTTTTTTCGTCTGCCGATCGACCCTATTGATAACCATACGACATCAATCCATCCAAAAATCGCACTTATCGTTTCTCCGTCTCCGGGCGAACATTGCCAAAACGACAATCGATCGCCTTCCGCGCGTTGCCTGAATTCTTCTGGAGACACCCCCGATGCACCCCTCGCCCAGCCTTCCGACCGGACGTTCGAAGGCCGCCGCGGTATTCCGCGTCACGGCCGGCAACTTCCTCGAGCAGTTCGACTTCTTCCTGTTCGGCTTCTATGCGACGCAGATCGCCGCCGTGTTCTTTCCCGCCGCGAGCGAGTTCGCTTCGCTGATGATGACGTTCGCCGTGTTCGGCGCCGGCTTCCTGATGCGGCCGCTGGGCGCGATCGTGCTGGGCGCGTACATCGACGACGTCGGCCGCCGCAAGGGCCTCATCGTCACGCTGGCCATCATGGCAAGCGGCACCATCCTGATCGCGTTCGTACCGGGCTACGCGACGATCGGCCTGCTCGCACCCGCGCTCGTGCTGATCGGGCGGCTGCTGCAAGGCTTTTCGGCAGGTGCCGAGCTGGGCGGCGTGTCGGTCTATCTTGCCGAGATGGCCACGCCCGGCCGCAAGGGCTTCTACACGAGCTGGCAGTCCGCCAGCCAGCAGGTCGCGATCGTCGTCGCGGCGGGCCTCGGCTTCGCGCTCAATCAATGGCTCAGCGCATCGGCCATCGCCGCATGGGGATGGCGCGTGCCGTTCTTCGTCGGCTGTACGATCGTGCCGTTCATTTTCATGCTGCGTCGCAACCTGGAGGAAACGCAGGAGTTCAAGGCGCGCCGGCATCGTCCCGGCATGAAGGAAGTGTTCGGGACGCTGGTCCAGAACTGGGGCGTGGTTCTCGCAGGCATGATGCTGGTCGCGATGACGACCACGAGCTTCTACTTGATCACGGTCTACGCGCCGACCTTCGGCAAGACGGTTCTGCACCTGAGCACCGCGGACAGCCTGCTCGTGACGCTGTGCGTCGGCGTGTCGAATTTCGTCTGGCTTCCGATCGGCGGTGCGCTGTCGGACAGGATCGGCCGCCGGCCGCTGCTCGTCGGCATGACGGTGCTCGCCATCGCGACCGCCTATCCTGCGCTGTCGCTGCTCGCTCATGCACCGTCGTTCGTCAACATGCTGCTCGTCCTCCTGTGGCTGTCGTTCATGTACGGGATCTATAACGGCGCGATGATCGTCGCGCTGACGGAAGTGATGCCGGTGGAGGTGCGCGTGGCAGGCTTCTCGCTCGCCTACAGCCTCGCGACGGCCGTATTCGGCGGCTTCACGCCCGCCATCTCGACGGCGCTGATTCACATGACCGGCGACAAGGCTGCACCGGGCTACTGGATGAGCCTCGCCGCGGTGTGCGCGCTGCTGGCGACGTTCGCCCTCTATCGCCGCCGGACGCCGACGCTGACGCCCGCGCACTGAAGCCCCAAACCGAGCAAACTACCCCGACTCCGCACGACGACAACCATGAAAAACCTGCTCCTGAAACTGTGCGCGACCGCGCTCGTCGCCACCTCCGCAGCCGCCGCGAACGTACAGGCCGCCGAGCTGCACGTGATGAGCTCGGGCGGCTTCACCGCGGCCTACAAGCTCCTTGGCCCGCAGTTCGCGTCCCGCACGGGCAACACGCTCGACACCGCGCTCGGCCCGTCGATGGGCAAGTCGCCCGAAGCGATTTCGAACCGGCTCGCGCGCGGCGAGCCTGCCGACGCGGTGATCATGGTCGGCTACGCGCTCGACGATCTGATCAAGCAAGGCAAGGTGATCCCCGGGTCGCGCGTCGAGCTGGCCGATTCCCGCATCGGCATGGTCGTGCGCGACGGCGCGGCGAAACCCGACATCAGCTCGGCCGAAGGCCTGAAGCAGGCTCTGCTGCATGCAAAGTCGGTCGCCTACTCGGATAGCGCGAGCGGCGTCTACATCGAGCGGGAGTTGTTCAGGAAGCTCGGCATCGACGACCAGGTGAAATCGAAGGCGAAGATGATCCCGCGGATTCCGGTCGCGTCCGTGGTCGCGAACGGCGACTACGAAATCGGCTTCCAGCAGGTGAGCGAACTGCTGCCCGTCCAGGGCGCGACCTTCGTCGGCAAGATTCCCGAATCGTTGCAGTCCGTCACACGCTTCGCCGCCGGCATCCCCGTCGGCGCCCAACATCCAAAGGAAGCGAAGGCACTCCTCGACTATCTCGCGTCGCCCGACGTGCAGGCGCAAGTAAAGTCGACCGGACTGGATTCCGTCTCCGCACATTGAGCACGAACCACGGGAAGGCGTGCATCAGACAGCCTTCCCGTCGCGCCCGGCGTTGTCCGCGGCATCATCGGCGCAGTCCAGGTTCACCGGCTCGGCCGCGCTCAGCATCCGCGCGAGCCGCGCACGATCGCACGCGCCTTCCCACGACGAAACGAAGATCACCGCGCACGCATTGCTGATCACGCTCGTCAGCGCGCGCGCCTCGGACATGAAGCGATCGATGCCGACCAGCAGCGCGACCCCGGCAACCGGCAGGTCGGGCATCACGGCGAGCGTCGCGACGAGCGCGACGAGCCCGCTGCCGGACACGCCGGCCGCGCCCTTCGACGTAAGCAGCATGACGGCGAGCATCGCCGCGATTTGCGGCGCGGAAAGCGGCACGTCGCACGCCTGCGCGATGAACAATGCCGCGAGCGTCAGGTAGATCGCGGTGCCGTCCAGATTGAACGAGTAGCCGGCCGGCAGCACGAGCCCCACGACGCCCTTGTCGCACCCCAGCGACTCCAGCTTGACGATCAGCCGCGGCAACACCGGCTCCGTGGACGAGGTCGCGAGGACGATGAGCAATTCCTCGCGCAGGTAGCGCAACAGCCGCCACAACGCGAAACCGTGCAGTCGTGCGAGCGGTGCAAGCACCAGCGCGACGAACAGCGCACAGGCTACGTAGAAAGACGCGATCAGCCTCGCGAGCGAGCCGACCGAGCCGATGCCGAAGCGGCCCACCGTGAACGCCATCGCGCCGAATGCGCCGAGCGGAGCGAGCCGCATGATCATCGCGAGCACGCGAAAGACGATCTGCGCGACGCCGTCGATCAGCGCCAGCACGGGCCGACCGGCCTGCGGATACGCGTTCAGCGAAAAACCGAACAGCAGCGACAGCAGCAGCACCGGCAGCACCTCGCCCGTGCGGAACGCGCCGAGCATCGTGTCCGGGATCACGCTCAGCGCGAACTCGACGAGCCCGTGCGGTTGCGCATTCCGTACATATTGCACGAGGAGGCTCGAATCGAGATGGCGTACGTCGACATGCATGCCGGCGCCGGGCCGCAGCACGAACGCGGTGACGAGCCCGAATGCGAGTGCGGCGGCGGTCAGCAGATAGAACAGCGCCAGCGCGCGCACGATCGTGCGCCCGATGGCCTTGCCGTTCGCCAGCGACGTGATGCCGGAGACGATCGTGCAAAACACGATCGGCGCGATCATCATCCGCACGAGGCCGACGAATGCGTCGCTGAGCGGCTTGAGCAGCGCGCCCGCCGACGGCCAGAAGTGGCCGACGCTCACGCCGAGCACCATCGCCAGCAGAACCTGCACGTAGAGCGAACGGAGCGGTCTTGCCAGCTTCACGATGCGGTGTTCCCCAATGTTCCGGCCGTAGGCCCGATCGTCGTCATCGGGATGTGTCGCCGCTTGCCGCACCGCCGCGTTTCGCGTCGACGATCGCCCGGTGAAACTCCTCCGCGGCCGGCGTCAGCGCGCGTCCGCGCCGTTTCACGATGCCCACCCGGCGCTTGACCACCGGTTCGACGAGGGGCACGCTCGTGAGCACGGGATGGTCGTGTCCGGGCATCGCCATCGACGGTACCGCGGCGACGCCGAGCCCCGCTTCGATCAACCCGAGCAGGGTCGTCACGTGGCGCGTCTCGCATACGCTCGGCGCCCGCGGCGCGACGGTCGTCAATGCCTGGTCGAGCAGCAGGCGGTTGCCGGAAGTCTTGTCCACCGACACATACTCGTACTCGTAAAGCTCGTTCCAGGTCACGCGCTTCTTGCGCGCGAGCGGATGATCGCGCCGGCACGCGGCAACAAACCGTTCCTGCAGCAGCATTTTGAACTCGATCTCCGGCTCCTGGCTGCCCATGAAACTCACGCCGAAATCCGCCTCGCCGCTGATGACCGCGCCCAGCACGTCGTTCGCGCTCGCATCCAGCAGCTTGACCCTGATGCGCGGAAAGCGGCGATGATAGCTCGCGATCACGTTCGGCAGGAAGTAGTACGCCACCGACGGCACGCATGCGATCGTCACATGACCGAGGCGGCTCGACGAAACGTCGCGGATGCCGAGCAGCGCGACGTCGAGATCGTCCAGCAGTTGCTCGGCGCTCGGCGCGAACACCCGCCCGACAGTGGTCAGCGTAACGCTGCGGGTGGTGCGCTCGAACAACCGCACGCCGAGCGCTTCCTCGAGTTTGTCGATCCGGCGACTCAGCGCGGGCTGCGAAATGCTGATCGCGTCGGCGGCCTTTCGGAAGCTTCCCAGCTCCACCACCGCGCGAAACGCCTGCAAATCGGTCAAATCGAAGTTGATTCCCACGGGACACGTCTCCGCATTTCAGATGCCGGGTATTTTGCATGATTCGGGCAAGCGCACCCAGCCGGGAGATGCCCGGCTCCGACGCATGTTACGCGCGGTGCCGCAGCGCATCGATCACGACGGAGAACGCGCGCGATGCCTGGCGGCGATCGCCGTCGCGCTCGCATGGCGCGGCGCGTCGTCGGCGGCCGGATCTTCGCCGGGGGTGGGTTGCATCGCGTCTCTCCCTGCCAGCGGATGCGGGCCGGTCGCAAACTGCACGCCCGTCTCGACTGCATGCGGCATGCCGGTTGCTCCATGTTCCGTGTCGTCGACACGGGAGCCGTCGATGCGCGGGATGCCGATTTTCCTGCCAGGCCGCGCGAACGCGTCGCGCACCGCGTGCGGCTGCCTGCGCGAACCGGCTCGCCGGCCCGCATCGGGGCGACATCATGAGGGAATCGCATCGATCGGCGAACGCGCACCGGCGCGGGAAAGGAGATACCCGCAGAATCCTCGGCTGACGGCGCGCTACCGCATCCGCGCCATCAGCCGTCGCGCTTCGTCACTTGCGCGATCTTGTACGCCAGTTCGCGTACGTCGACGGGCTTGCACAGATAGCCGTCGAACCCGGCCTTGAGCGCGCGGCGTTCGTCGGCGAGGCCCGCGTGCGCGGTCACGGCCAGCACGCGCAGGTGAGGCAGCCCGCCGTCGCCGTTCATCGCGCTGCGCCGCAGCGCATCGAGCAGCCAGAAGCCGTCGCCGGCCGGCATCGCGAGATCGGACAGCACGACGGTCGGCCGCATGTCGGCGGCCACCGCGAGCGCTTCCCGGCCCGACGACGCGATCGCGACGGTCGCGCCGAACGTGGTCAACGCGGCGGTCAAGCTTGCGCGCGTCGTCGCATCGTCGTCGACGATCAGGATGCGCTGCGTGTCCAGCACAAGCGGCTCGCGACGGTCGCCTGCCGGTGTGATCCCCCAAGCCATCGCACCCATCGGCTGCCAGCCGGCCGGCAGCGTCACCGTAAACGTCGCGCCGCGATTGCGGCCGGGGCTCTCGACGGTCACGCTGCCGCGGTGCAGCTCGACGATATGCCGCACGATCGACAGGCCCAGGCCGAGGCCGCGCCGCGGCGACGCGGGCGAATCGTCCGCGCGGCGGAACATGTCGAACACGAACGGCACGAACTCCGCCGCGATACCCTGCCCCGTGTCGGACACGGTCAGCACCGCATGCGCATCGTCGCGTGCGAGCGCAACCGTCACGGCGCCGCCGGCCGGCGTGAACTTGAGCGCGTTCGACACGAGGTTCGACAGCATCTGCCGCAGCCGCTCGGCATCGCCCGACACGATGCAGGTGGACGCCGTGCAATCGAACTCGAGCACGATGCCGGCCGACGCCGCCGCGGTCTGGAACGCGCCGACCGAGTCGGAGAAAAGCCGCACGACATCCACCGGCATCGCGTCGAGCCGCAGCTTGCCGGTCGCGAGCGACGACGCGTCGAGGATGTCGCCGACCATCCGCGTGAGCGAGCGCGCGCTGCGGTCGATCGCGTCGATCGCCTGCTGCTGCAGCGCGTTGTCGCCCGAGTTGCGCAGCACCTCGATCCAGCCGTAGATCACGTTCAGCGGCGTACGCAGTTCGTGCGACACCGTTGCGAGCAGTTCGTCCTTCAGGCGGTTCGACGTATCGGCCTGGTCGCGTTCATCGCGCGCGCCCTGCAGCGAGCGCAGCGCGCGCAGGTCGCGCCGGCGCTGCACGCCGGCTTCGTGCAGCGTGAGCGACAGTGCGACGCGCGCACGCGCGTCGCCGCGTACCGGACATGCCGCCACGGTCGCACGAAAGCGCCGGCCGTCGCGTCGCACGCACAGCAGGTCGATCGGGCCGACCGCTTCGTGCACGTCGTCGAACGCTTCGGAGAACGGCCAGCGTTTCAGCCAGCGCATCGCGACCAGCGTCTCGAACGCGCGCCCGCGCGCGTCGGCTTCGTCGTAGCCGAACATGCGCCGCGCGGCCGGGTTCCAGCTGACGATGCGGCCGTCGACGTCGATGCCGACGATCGCGTCCGGCGCGGCGTCGATCACCGCGCACAGCAGCCGCGACGCTTCGGTGCGCGAACGCTCCGCGCCGGCATCGCGCAACAGCAGCACGGCCCCGTCGACGTTGCCGTCGGCATCGGCGATCGGCGACGCGACCTCGACGATCGGCACCGGCTCGCGGCCGTCCGCATGCAGCCAGTGCCGGTCGGACACGATGCACGCGCCGCCGAGCGCGCGCTCGAGCGGCGTCGCCGGCACCCGGCGGCCGGCGCTGTCAAACACCCGCAGCACGTCGCGCGCGGCGCGGCCCGTCGCATCGTTCGGCGCGCAGCCGACGAGTGCGGCCGCGGCCGCGTTCATGTACGTGAGCCGTCCGTTCGTATCGGTTGCGATCACGCCATGCGGCAGCGCCCGCAACACGGCTTCGAGCCGACGATGCGCGGCCGCTTCGCGCCGGCGCGCGTATTCGTTCGTGAATCGCGCGTGCCGCAGCATCGACGCGATCGCGCATACGAGCGCGCCGACCAGCACGAGCGTCCCGAGCCGGACAAGCCGCTCGGGCAGCGGCTCCGTATAGGCAGCCGGATCGGACAGGAACAGCGTCCACACGAGCATGCCGCTGATCACGGTCGCCACCATCCCGAACAGGAACGAGGTGGCCCATGCGACGCCCGCGAGCAGCGGGTAATAAAGGACGAGCGGCAGGTTCACGCCGCCGAAGCGGATCGCGAGCGCCTGCAGCACGGTCGCGATCGCGACCAGCATCACGGCCGTTACGTAATTCCCGGCGTGCGTTCGCGAGAAATCGATCATCGGGCACGCTCCCGCCGCGCAACGACGATGCGCCGCGCCACACGGAAACGAGGGCATGAGCGCGGTTGCAGCAGCATCAGGAATCCGGCTTGTTCGCGTCGTCTTCCAGTTGTGCGAGCCGGTTGTAGATCGTCTTCAGGCTGACGTCGAGCACTTCGGCCGCCTGCGCCTTCACGCCGCCGCATTGCGCGATCGTGCCGAGGATCAGCCGCCGGTCGACTTCCTCGAGCGGCGTGCCGAACGGCACGGTCACGCGATCCTCGTGCGAATCGACCATGTTCGACAGCTCGTCCATGATCGGCGGCGGCAGCGTGTCGATCACGTCCGCATCGCTGAAGATGCTCGCGCGCTGCACGAAGTTGCGCAGTTCGCGCACGTTGCCCGGCCATTCGTAGGTCTTCAGCGCCTCGCGCGCGGCCGGCGCGAAACGCAGATGCCGGCCGCTCTCTTCGTTGAAGTGCTGCAGGAACGCGTCGGCGAGCATCGGAATGTCGTCGCCGCGCTCGCGCAGCGGCGGCAACAAAATCGGAAACACGTTGATCCGGTGAAACAGGTCGGGCCGCAGCTTGCCGTCCGCCATCGCGGCTTCCGGATCGCGGTTCGTCGCGGCGACGATGCGCACGTCGACGTCGATCTCGCGGGTCGAGCCGAGCCGCGTGAGCCGCCCCGTCTCCAGCACGCGCAGCAGCTTGACCTGCGATTCGACCGGCATCTCGGTGATCTCGTCGAGAAACAGCGTGCCGCCATCCGCGCGTTCGAAAAAGCCCTTGTGCTGGCGCTCGGCGCCCGTGAAGCTGCCGCGGTCGTGCCCGAACATCTCGCTCTCGACGAGGTTCGCGGCGATCGCGCCACAGTTCACCGCGAGAAACGGGCCGCGGCGGCGCAGGCTCAGGTCGTGCACCGTCTGCGCGGCGAGTTCCTTGCCGGTGCCCGATTCGCCCGTCAGCAGCACGGAAGCCTCGGTGCGCGCGACGCGGCCGATCGCGTCGTAGACGGCCTGCATCGCGGGCGAGCTGCCGAGCATGCGGCCGAAGCGCCCGAGGCGCTTTAGCTCCGAGCGCAGTTCGGCAATCTCTTCGTGCAGCGCGGTCGTGCGCGGCACGCGCGCGAAGATGCTGTTCAGCCGCTGCATGTTCAGCGGCTTCACGAGATAGTCGGTCGCGCCGCGCCGCAACGCGTCGATCGCGGTTTCGAGGCTCGCGTGGCCGGTGGTCAATACCATTTCGCAGTGCGATCGTTTCGGCAACGCGTCGAACAGATCCATGCCGTTGCCGTCCGGCAGCACGAGATCGCACAGCACGAGATCGGGGGTATTCGTCGTGACGAGCGTGCGCGCTTCTTCAAGCGTCGCGGCCGTATCGCATGCGAGCTGATGCGTGCGAGCGAGCGTCGCGAGCATCGTGCGCGTATCGGCATCGTCTTCGACGATCAGGACATAGGGCATCGAGGCTCCTGGTGAGGCGGCCCGGCGCAGGCGCTGGCCGGAACCGCGACGGATATGCGGTGCAGCACGCGCGGCCGGCACATGGCGACGCCTTCCGCCCTGCAAGCCAATGAGCGGACCGGCCCGTCCTGAAATGAAAAACGCTGCTTCGAAGTATAGAAGACCGCGGTTGCGCATTCGTCGCTCATCGAATAAATCTATCTGTCGCGGTGGCCCGCATTGCCAGATTCAATGTCGCGCCGTTGGTACAAAAGCTAAGCTCCTTACGGGAAAACGACGCATGCCACGTCGTTTTTTCATCAGACCTCGACAATATTCGGTCAAATCTTCCCGATCCGATATCGCGCCATGGCGAAAACCGGCGATGACGGCGCGCGGCTCTTCGGCCGCTCGCGTACGATCCAGGCCCTTTTACTGAAGGTGTCGCGTGTCGCGACCACGCACGCCAGCGTGCTGATCGTCGGCGAAAGCGGCGCCGGCAAGGACATCGTCGCACGGCTGTTGCACGACCTGAGCCCGCGGCGGCGCGGGCCTTTTGTCCCCGTCAACTGTGGCGCGATCCCGCACGACATCGCGGAATCGCATCTGTTCGGTCATGAGAAAGGCAGCTTCACCGGTGCGGTCGCGCAGCATGTGGGCATGTTCGAAGCCGCATGCGGCGGCACGCTGTTCCTCGACGAGATCGCGGAAATGCCGGCCGAGTTGCAGGTCAAGCTGCTGCGCACGCTCGAATCGAACACGATCGTGCGGGTCGGCGGCCACGAATCGATTCCGCTCGACGTGCGGATCGTCGCGGCCACGCATCACGATCCCGTCGAGGCCGTGCGCAGCGGGCGCCTTCGCGAAGACCTGTTCTTCCGGATCGCGACGGTCGCGCTGCACGTGCCCGCGCTCAGGCAGCGCGAGGACGACGTCGGCGATATCGCGCTGCAGATCGTCGAGCGGTTGAATGCGCGGCACCGCACGCGCAAGCGACTATCGATCCAGGCGATGAAGGCGCTGCGCGCGTATACGTGGCCGGGCAACGTGCGCGAGTTGCGCAACGCGCTCGAGCGCGCGTTCATCCTCGCGGACGAGCAGATCGAGTTGCAGTTGCCGCACCGCCAGCCGCCGCGCGAGGAACTGCGACACAACGCGATGACGCTGCATATCGGCACGACGCTCGCGCACACGCAGCAGCGCTTCATCGTCGCGTCGTTGCGGCATTTCAACGGCGACAAGCCGCGCACCGCGAAGGCGCTCGGCATCAGCCTGAAGACGCTGTACAACCGTCTCGCCATGCTGCCTGAGCACGAGCGCAGCGCGGCGAACGGCGCTTCGGCGCCGAACCGCGCTGCCGCCGGCGCCGCCACCGTCTCCACCAACGCAAGCGCAGCCCCATCGCCGAGCACACCGAATCAGTGAGCGCGGCAGCGCGTCGCGCACCGGGTTCAGCACGCTCCGCGACCGCGCATGCTCATGCCATCGCGCGGCACATCGCCGGGCCGCTATCACGCGGCGGCAATCTGCCGCTCGAGTGCCGCTTCCGCCTTCAGGCTGTCGAGATCGCGGCCGATCGTCGCGACCGCGAGCCGCGTGTCGCCGCGCCAGTACGCGATCGAGCAGTCGTGCGCGCCGAGGTCGCCGTCGATCTCGACGCGATCCCATTGCTCCGCATGCCCGACATAGTTGACCGTCATGTCGTAATGCTGGCTCCAGAAGAACGGCACCGCATCGAACGGCCGCTGCTGCCCGAGCAGGTTGCGCGCCGCGACGATGCCCTGCCGCTCGGCGACGACCCAGTGCTCGACGCGAATGCGCTCGCCCGTCAGCGGATCGGGCCAGCGCGCGATGTCGCCGGCCGCGTAGATGTCGGGCCCATTCGTCTGCAGGAAACGGTCGACCGTCACGCCGCGCTCGACGGCAAGTCCCGCGTCCTGCGCGAGCGCGACGTTCGGATGAACGCCGATACCGACCACCACGACATCGGCCGGCAGCACGTCGCCGGTCGACAGCGTCACGCTGTCCGGTGCGATCCGCGTGGGCGTCGCACCGAGATGAAACACGACGCCGTGCGCTTCGTGCAGCGCCTTGATCGTGTTGCCGAGCGCTTCGCCCACCACGCGCGCCATCGGTTGCGCTTCGGGCGCGACGACATGCACGTCGAGCCCGCGCGTGCGCAACGCGGCAGTCACTTCGAGTCCGATGAAGCTCGCGCCGACCACGACACAGCGGCGTGCCGTTTTCAGCTTGCCGATCAGCGCGTCGCAATCGGCGCGCGAGCGGAGCACGCACACGTGCGGCAAGTCGGCACCGGGCACGGTCAGCCGGTTCGGCTCGGCGCCCGTCGCAAGCAGCAGCGCGCCGTATCCGACGCGGCTGCCGTCGGCCAGCTCGACCGCATGCTGCGCGGGATCGATCCGTGCGACGCGCGTGCCGCATCGCACGTCGATTTGATGGTCGGTATAGAACGACGGCGCACGCAGCGGCAGCCAGTCGGCGTCGGCCGTGCCCGCGAGATAGTCCTTCGACAGATTCGGCCGGTCGTACGGCGGATCGCGATCGGCACTCAGCAGCGTGACCGGATGCGGATAACCTTCCTGCCGCAGCGTCACGGCGGCAGCGATCGCCGCGGCGCCGCCGCCGACGATCACCACCGATGCGGGCAACCCGGCCGCATTCAGCGCAGGCGGCGCGGCGGCCGGCCGCGCATCGAGCACGACGGCGCGGCCGTCGCGGCGTTCGACGCGCCAGCACGGCAGCCCGTCGAGCGCCGGCGCGCGCAGCATCTCGCCGGTGCGCAGGCAGAACGCCGCGTGGTGCCACGGGCAGTGGATCGTGTCGCCGACCAGCAGGCCGTCGGCCAGCGGCGCGCCGTAGTGCGGGCATTGCGCGCCCACGGCAAACAGTTCGTCGGCGCGGCGCACGAGCAGCACCGCTGCATCGCCGACATGGCCCTCGATCATCGCGCCGTCGGCGAGGTCGTCGAGCGCGATACCCTGCGCGAGATCGGGGTGTGAAGACGAGGAGTCGCTTCCGGACATGATGTCGCTCCCGCAGAGTCAGGACGATCCCATTATCGGCGTCCCTCATCAAAAGAACAGGTGCAGGCGCCCCGCAGCGCACGCAAACACCATCTTGAGCTTGTATGCGATCCATGACCGGCATGGAACGTCATCGACGTTGCGGCGCAACACGCGGCCGCCGCGTAATCGTGCATGCGTGCGGCCCGCGCAATCGGCATGCCGCCCCGCCTTCATTCCGTCACCAGGAGCGCTCCCGATGACCACCGTCCTGTGCGTGTTCCACCCCGCTCCCGTCGACGGCTATCCGCCGCGCTACGTGCGCGACGCGATTCCGGTCATCGCGCAATCGTCAACCGGCAGATCCCGCTGTACCCGTCGACCGAGCATCTGCTCGACGCGGCGATGATCGCGCGGATGAAGCGCGCGCATACCTGTTCGACACCGCACGCGCGAAGCTGGTCGACCGCGACGCGCATGCCAGGAGTACAGCTGCACGGCCAGCGCGCAAATTCCAGCCCCGTTTGACGCATTCGAATGACAGATCGGCGATACGAGTGCAAAGACCCGCCGAAGCTGCTAGATTGCATGCTCGACGACGTTACGCGGTGCGCGCAGGTCACGCGCCGGGCGGCCGTCCGCCGCCGCTGCGGCCCGTTGCGCGATGCCCGCGCAACATCCTTCATCCGCATGTCACAAAGAGAACAGTCGCATGACACAGTCCAACCGTTCGCCTTCGCGCGCCGCGGCAGCCGCGGCCCGTCCGCCCCGACATGACTGACCGGCAGGCCGCGATGCAGACACCTCCCCCGCTCTCCCAGGCCGTTCACAGCCCGATCACGCGCAGCGCGATCTTCCTCGTGGCGACGATCAATCCCGGCGCCGATCACGCCGACACGATCCGTTCATGGTGCGGCGACATCGCCGCGCTCGTGCGCTCGGTCGGCAAGCGCGTGCCGGGCGGCAACCTGACGTGTGTATGCGGCTTCGGCGCCGACGCGTGGGATGCGCTGTTCGGCGCCCCGCGCCCCGCGTCGCTGCATCCGTTCCGCGAATTCGGCGCCGGGCAGCGCGTCGCGGTCGCGACGCCCGGCGACATCCTGCTGCACATCCGCGCCGAAGCGATGGACCTGTGCTTCGAACTCGCGACGCAACTGCTCGGCGCACTCGGCGCAGCCGTCACGGTCGTCGACGAGGTGCACGGCTTCCGCAATTTCGACCAGCGCGCGATGATCGGCTTCGTCGACGGCACCGAGAACCCCGAAGGCCGCGAGGCGGTCGACTTCACGGTGATCGGCGATGAAGACGCGGAATTCGCCGGCGGCAGCTACGTGATCGTGCAGAAGTACCTGCACGACATGGCCGGCTGGAACGCGCTCGCGGTCGAGACGCAGGAGCGCATCATCGGCCGCACCAAGCTGTCCGACATCGAGCTCGCGCCGGACGTGAAGCCGTCGTCGTCGCACAGCTCGCTGACCACGCTCGACGAGAACGGCCAGGAAGTGAAGATCCTGCGCGACAACATGCCGTTCGGGCGCCCGGGCGCCGGCGAATTCGGCACCTATTTCATCGGCTATGCGCGCACGCCGGCGCCGATCGAGCAGATGCTCGAGAACATGTTCGTCGGCCGCCCGCCAGGCAACTACGACCGCCTGCTCGACTACAGCCGCGCGGTCACCGGCTCGCTGTTCTTCGTGCCGTCGGCCGACCTGCTCGAAGCGCTCGCCGATCGCGCGGCGCTGGCCGCCGACGCCGCGCAACCGGAATCCTCGTCGTCCGCACCGCAGCGCGACGGCTCGCTGAAAATCGGCTCGCTGAAAGGAACCCAAGCCCATGAATAACCTGCACCGCGAACTCGCCCCGATCTCGTCGTCCGCGTGGGAACAAATCGAGGAGGAAGTGGCGCGCACCTTCAAACGATCGGTGGCCGGCCGCCGCGTCGTCGACGTCGACGGCCCCGCGGGCCCCGAGCTGTCGGCCGTCGGCACCGGGCACCTGGTGGAGGTCACCGCGCCGCGCGAGCTCGTGAGCGCACGGCTGCGCGAAGTCCGCACGATCGTCGAGCTGACGGTGCCGTTCGAGCTGAGCCGCGATGCGATCGACAGCGTCGAGCGCGGCGCGCGCGACGCCGACTGGCAACCGGCGAAGGATGCCGCGCAGCGGCTCGCGTTCGCCGAGGACAACGCGATTTTCGACGGCTACCCGGCCGCCGGCATCGTCGGCATCCGCGAAGGCACGTCGAACCGCAAGCTCACGCTGCCGGCGGACGTCGGCGCGTACCCGGATGCGATCAGCGACGCGCTCGAGGCGCTGCGGCTCGCCGGTGTCGACGGCCCGTACTCGGTGGTGCTCGGCTCGGACGCGTATACCGCGCTCAGCGAAGCGCGCGACCAGGGTTATCCGGTCCTCGGCCACATCAAGCGGATCGTCAGCGGCGAGATCATCTGGGCGCCGGCGCTCAGCGGCGGCTGCGTGCTGTCGATGCGCGGCGGCGATTACGCGCTGCACCTCGGGGAAGACGTATCGATCGGCTACACGAGCCACACCGACAAGGTCGTCCGCCTGTACCTGCGCGAAACGTTCACGTTCCTGATGCTGACAAGCGAAGCATCGGTGGCCGTGGCTCCGCAGGGCAATCCGGCGGCCTGACAGCGTTGCCTGCGCGCGATGTCCGCCCCGCCGGGGGTCGCGCGACCGGCCGCGCCGCGGCCGCACGTTCGTCGCCGATCGAGCCCATCTTGCATGGAGGATGTCATGAGCGATACGAATGATGCACTGCAGGCGCTGCAAGCGTCGGTCGACAGCCTGAAGCAGACGGTCGATGCGAACGCGGGCAACCAGGCCGGCGACACCGCCGTGCTGTTTACCGTCGTGTCGCTGATGCTGGCCGAGTTGCCGCCCGACACGCGCAACCTGATCGAGGATTCGTTCTCCGTCTGGGCCGATGGTCTGCCGAATGCGGCACTGTCGACGGACGTGAAGCAGATCGCGCGGCAGCGGCTCGCGATGAAACTGTCCGACTGATCGCGGTTCGCCACGGTGGGCGCCATGTCCGGCCCGTACCGTGCAATCCGTCCTCTCGTTCGGCCGCCGCGCACGCATCGGCGGCGGTGCGCGCGGGGCCGGCCATTACCGGTTCGCGCGCGCTCGCACTGCGGCATTTCCGCGGCGCTTGCCAACCCGCATCACCCTCCGTTTGCCGACGACCGGCGCCCTGCGCGCCGATGTCGCACGGCGATCCGTTCGCGTTCCGCTCCTCCCCGCCTCCAGTCACCGCACGCGGTGCTCGCCGCGCACGCCCGTGCCGCCGCGTGCGCGCCCGTCTGTACTCCTTGCCCCCGGTGCGCCAGCGCATGTGAGAGTGCAATTCGCGGTCGGTCCGGCGTGGAACTGTGTCTTGGATGGCCCCCGCCGATTCGCTATTTTGAACGCAGTCGAAGCGATGCCGTGGGCTCCTCGCAACACGCGCGCTTCCCGCCCCGACCGCGACCGTGCGACACGCCGGCGTGCGCTGCGCGACAGCGTGGGCGCGGACCGCGCACCGCCGCGTCGCGCGTCGCGTGTTCGCGGTCGGGAAGCGCGAGCGTCGCACCGCATCGGGACTTCACCGTTCGACCCGCCTTCACCGACAGGAGCCAGACCACCATGCCCGCACTTTGCGATATCTGCCACGCCCGGCCGGCCGTCGCCCACCGCAAGGCAGTCCGGCAAGAAGTCGTCCGGCGCGATAACGGACACGCACTGAAACCCCGCCTGCCCTGCACCGCGGGGCACGCATGACCGGCTCCGTCCACCGGACGGAGCCGCCCCACGCCGCGACACGGCGCAACCCGAGCCGCCCGCACCGGGCCCGGCTCATGGAGATTCTCATGACAAATCGACGCGAAGTGCCAGGCATCAGGAAGTACGATGGGCCCGCCGGCGGTTGGGGCGCGCTTCGCGCGACAGCCGAGGCCGTGCGCACGCAGATGGAAACCATCGAGGCGCCGATCGTGCTGATGCGGACCAACCAGCCCGACGGTTTCGACTGCCCCGGCTGCGCATGGCCCGACAAGGAGCACAAGTCGACGTTCCAGTTCTGCGAGAACGGCGCGAAGGCCGTCACGTGGGAAGCGACGACCAAGCGCGTGACGCCCGGGTTTTTCGCGGCGAACACGGTGTCGTCGCTGCTGCGCATGTCGGACTACGAACTGGAGAACATGGGCCGGCTCACGCATCCGCTCGTCTACGATCGCGCGACCGACACGTTCCGCGCGATCGACTGGGGCGACGCGTTCGCTCGCATCGGCGAAGTGCTGCGCGCGCTGCCGCCCGAGCAGGTCGAGTTCTATACGTCGGGGCGCGCGTCGAACGAAGCCGCCTACCTGTACCAGTTGTTCGCACGCGAACTCGGCACCAACAACTTCCCCGATTGCTCGAACATGTGCCACGAGCCGACCAGCGTCGGCCTGCCGCAGTCGATCGGCATCGGCAAGGGCACCGTGTCGCTGGAGGATTTCGACCACTGCGAGCTGATCATCTCGATCGGCCACAACCCCGGCACGAACCACCCGCGGATGATGGGCACGCTGCACGAGTGCTCGCGGCGCAACGTGCCGATCATCGTGTTCAATCCGCTGCGCGAGCGCGCGCTCGAACGCTTCGCGGACCCGCAGGACATGATCGAGATGGCGTCGTTCGGCTCGACGCGGATCGCGTCGACGTACTACCAGCTCGACGCGGGCGGCGACGCGGCCGCGCTGAAGGGCATCATGAAGGCGCTGCTGCAGCTCGAAGCCGAGCGCGGCGACGTGCTCGACCGCGACTTCATCGCGCAGCACACCAACGGCTTCGACGCGTTCTCGGCCGACCTGCAGGTCACGTCGTGGGACGACATCGAGCGCGCGAGCGGCCTCAGCCAGGCGCAGCTCGAACAGGTCGCGCTCGCCTACGCGAAGTCGAACGCGACGATCGTCACGTACGGGATGGGCGTCACGCAGCACAACAAGGGCACGGCAACCGTACGCCTGATTGCCGACCTGCTGCTGATGCGCGGCAACATCGGCAAGCCCGGCGCCGGCATCTGCCCGCTGCGCGGCCATTCGAACGTGCAGGGCAACCGCACGGTCGGCATCACCGAGAAGCCGTCGGCCGAGTTCCTGAAGAAGATCGAGGACGTGTGCGGCTTCACGCCGCCCGCGCATCATGGGCATGACGCCGTGCAGGCGATGCAGGCGATGGTCGACGGCAGCGCGAAGGCGCTGCTGTGCCTCGGCGGCAACTTCGCGGTCGCGCTGCCCGATCCGGAGCTGTCGTTCCCGGCGATGGCGAAGCTCGACCTGAGCGTGCACCTCGGCACGAAGCTGAACCGTTCGCACCTGCTGGTCGGGAAGGAAACCTTCATCCTGCCCGTGCTCGGCCGCACCGAGCTCGACATGCAGGCGAGCGGCCGGCAATCGATCACGGTCGAGGATTCGATGTCGATGGTCCACGCATCGGCCGGCAAGCTCAAGCCCGCGTCCGACCAGTTGCGCTCGGAGCCCGCGATCATCGCGGGCATCGCGCATGCGACGCTGCCGAACAGCAAGGTCGCGTGGCTCGACCTGATCGCCGACTACGACCGCATCCGCGACCTGATCGACCGCACGGTGTCCGGCTTCGAGGTGTTCAACGAACGCATCCGCACGCCGGGTGGCTTCCGGCTGCCGCTGCCGCCCACCGAGCGCGTGTGGCCCACGGCGACCGGCAAGGCGATGTTCTCGGTGTACAAGGGCGTCGCGGAAGACGCGGAAGTGCTCGGCGGCGAGCAGGTGCTGCGGCTGATCACGCTGCGCAGCCACGATCAGTACAACACGACGATCTACGGGCTCGACGACCGCTATCGCGGCGTGTTCGGGCGGCGCGACGTGCTGTTCATGAACCCGGCGGACCTCGCGAAGTACGGGCTCGAACACGGCGACCTCGTCGACATCGAGACGATCACCGCGTCGGGCCGGACGCTGCGTCTCGAGAAGATCACCGCGATCGAGTACGACATCGCGCCGGGGTCGGTCGGCGCGTACTACCCGGAGGCGAACGTGCTCGTGCCGCTCGACTACATCGACAAGGAAAGCGGCACGCCGTCGTACAAGTCGGTGCCGGTGCGCGTCGCGCGCTCGGCGGTCGTCTGATGCGCGGGCAGGCTTGCGGCGCATCACACGCCGCGGGCCTGCCTTCGTCATATCGAAACGCTTCCACGGGCCGCCGCATCGCCACCGAGGCGGTGGCCCCGCCCTTCCTGCTCCGCTTCGAACAACGCCTCGCTTACTGCGCTGCAGTCGGCGGCAGATGCGCACCGCCCTGCCGGCGCCGATATGCGCTGTCGCGCGATGCAAGCCAGTAGTACAGCGGCGACGTCAGCACCAGCCCCACGAGCCACGACAGGTCCGCGCCGCCGAGATGCGCGGGAATCGGGCCCGCATACATCGGCGTGTTCATGAACGGAATCTGCACGAGGATGCCGATCGCATACGCGAGCAGCGCCTGCGGATTGAAACGGCCGTAGACGCCGCCGTCCGCCATGAAGATCGACTTGATGTCGTAGTTGCCCTTGTGGATCACGTAGAAGTCGATCAGGTTGATCGCCGTCCACGGCACGAGCACGACCAGCAGCGCGAGCACGAGATCGACGAGGTTGCCGACGAAGTTCGTCGACGCGCCGATCGCCGCGTAGCAGCACGCAACGAAGATCACGACCGACACCGCGGCGCGGGTTTTCGCAGTCGGAATCCACTTGTATGCGAACGTCTGCACCGACGTGATCACCGCGAGCACCGCGCCGTACAGGTTCAGCGCGTTGTGGCTGATCACGCTCAGCAGGAACAGCACGAGCATCAGCGTGCCGAGCGGGCCGGTCGCCTGCTTGACCGCATCCATCGTATCCGCGCCGGCCGGCACCGCGAGCACCGCGACCGAGCCGAAGATGAACGCGAGCGTCGAGCCGATCGTGCAGCCGAGGTAGGTCGCCCAGAACGTCGACGCGACGCCGACATCCTCCGGCAGATAGCGTGAGTAGTCCGATACGTACGGCGCGAACGCGATCTGCCACAGCGCCGACAGCGACACCGTCGCGAGCCAGCCCGCGAAGTCGAAGCCGCCGCGCGTCAGGAAATCGTCGGTCGTCACGTGCGTGAGGATCATCCAGAAGCCGACCATGATCCCGATACCGAGCACCCATGTACCGATGCGGTTCAGGATATGGATGAAGCGGTAGCCGACGATGCCGATCAGCCCGGAGCCCACCGCGCCGATCACGATGCCGACGGGCACCGGCACCGACGCCGCGATGCCGTGCACCGACTTGCCCGCAAGCACGATGTTCGACGCGAAGAAGCCGACGTACATCACGGCCGCGATCACCGTGACGAGCAACGCGCCCCACGAACCGAACTGCGCACGGCTCTGGATCATCTGCGGGATGCCCATCTGCGGCCCCTGCGCGGAATGCAGCGCCATCAGCACGCCGCCGACCGCCTGGCCGACGACGATCGCGACGATGCCCCACATCAGGTTCAGGTGGAAAAGCTGCACGCCGAGCGCGCCGGTCACGATCGGCAGCGGCGCGATATTGCCGCCGAACCAGAGCGTGAACAGATCGCGCACCTTGCCGTGGCGTTCCGCGGGCGGCACGTAGCCGATCGTGTGTTTCTCTATCATCGGGGACGCGTTGCGGTCCACGTTCGTCATGGTGAAGTCTCCTGTCCTGCGCGGCGATGCGCGCTTGCCGTTTCGGCCGGCGCGCGCTGGGGTGCGCGCCGGCAATCGGGTCCGGATACGCGAGCGACGCCGCGCCGCGTGCACGCGCGGCGGTGTCGGCCGAAGCGGACCATGCGCGGCATGCGGGGACGGATGACATGTCCCGCCGCCATGTGTGCGGCCTCGTTGCGATCCAGATTGGAGACGATGGTGCGCCACCGATGCAGCGACGGAGAAATACTAAAAATATTTCCGGGACATACGAAAAAGCTCTGCAGCGGAAATTCTGGCGCCGGCGGTCTTCAGGTAAGGTGCTACGCGAAACCATGGACAGAATGCGCCCCGCGGCGGCACGCCGGGGGCCGGGCATCAGAGGTGCTTGTGGCTCACTACACTTTGCGGCAACTGAAATACTTCGTGACGACCGTCGAATCCGGCAGCGTCGCCGAGGCGTCGCGCCAGCTCTTCATCGCGCAGCCGTCGATCTCCAGCGCGATCAAGGGGCTCGAGGAAAGCTTCGGCGTGAAGCTGTTCATCCGACATCACGCGCAGGGTGTGTCGCTGACGCCGAGCGGCACGCGCTTCTACCGGAAAGCGCAGGAGCTGCTGCGCATCGCGCACGAATTCGAACAGAACGCGCTCGCCGACAACGACGTGATCACCGGGCAGATCGACATCGGCTGCTTCGAGACGGTCGCGCCGCTCTATCTGCCGCAACTGATCGCCGGGTTTCGCGAGCGCTACCCGGGCGTCAACATCCGGCTGCGCGACGGCGACCAGCAGGAACTCGTGCAGGGCCTGACGTCCGGCACCTTCGATCTCGCGCTGATGTACGACCACGATCTCGACGGCACGATCGAAACCGAACCGCTGATGCCGCCGCAGCAGCCGTACGTGCTGCTGCCGGAGAACCACCGGTTCGCGGGCCAGCCGCACGTGTCGCTGCGCGACCTCTGTGTCGAGCCGATGATCCTGCTCGACGTGCAGCCGAGCCGCACGTATTTCGTCAGCCTGTTTCATGAGCTCGGGCTGACGCCGAACATCGTGTTCGGCTCGCCGTCGATCGAGATGGTGCGCGGGATGGTCGGCCAGGGGTTCGGCTTTTCGCTGCTCGTCACGCGTCCGTATTCCGAATACACGTACGACGGCCGGCGCGTCGTGACGATCGGCCTCAGCGAAACGGTGAGCCCGTCGGGGCTCGTGAGCGCGCGGCTGAAACGTGGGCAGCTCACCAAGCAGGCGCAGTCGTTCGTCGATTTCTGCCGCGAGCGGCTCGCGCAGATCGTCGCGGAATCGGCGCGATAACGAAGCGGAAAACGCACGCGCCGCGGGACGGGCGCGTGCGTGTCGGCAGCCCGTTCAGGCAGCCCGCTCAGGCGCCCGCGGAAAGATGCGCGACCAGACGGCCGAGCATCGCGTCGCATCCGTGCAGCTGTTCGAGCGTGACGAACTCGTCGGGCTTGTGCCCCTGATCCATGCTGCCGGGCCCGCACACCACGGTCGGAATGCCGGCCTGCCCGAACAGCCCGCCCTCGGTGCCGAACGCGACCGTGCCGAACGCATCGGACCCGCTCAGCATCGCGAGCAGGCGCGCGGCCTCGCTGTCCGGCGCGGTCGCGAGCCCTGGGTACGCACCCAGCGGCCGCAGTTGAATATCGGTATCGGGCTGCACCGCGCGCATCCTCGGCAACAGTTCGGATTCCGCATAGTCCTGCAGCTTCCTCGGCACGTCGTGCGCATCGAAATCCGGCAACGCACGCACCTCGAAATCGAACTCGCATTCGGCCGGCACGATGTTCAGCGCGCGGCCGCCCTTGATCAACCCCGTCTGCACGGTCGAGAACGGCGGATCGAAGCGGCTGTCGTGCCGTTCGGGCCGCGCGAGCGCCGCGCCGATCTCGCCGAGCCGGCCGATCAGCTTCGCCGCATAGTCGATCGCGTTGACGCCCGACGGCGCGTACGCCGAGTGGCACGCGGCGCCCTTCACGTGGCAGCGCATCGCGAGCTTGCCCTTGTGACCTAGCACCGGCTTCAGTTCGGTCGGCTCGCCGATCAGGCACAGGCGCGGCCGGTGCTCGCGCGCGGCTAGTTCCGCGAGCATCGGCCGCACGCCGAGACAGCCGACTTCCTCGTCGTACGAGAACGCGAGATGCACGGGCACGCTCAGCGGCCGCGCGACGAACGCCGGCACGGCCGCGAGCACCGACGCGATGAAGCCCTTCATGTCGGCCGTGCCGCGGCCGTACAGGCGGCCGTCGCGCTCGGTCAGCCGGAACGGCTCGACCGTCCACGCCTGCCCGTCGACCGGCACCACGTCGGTGTGGCCCGACAGCGCGATGCCGCCGCGATCGCACGGCCCGATCGTCGCGTACAGGCTCGCCTTCGTGCGTTCAGCGTTGTAGAACAGTTCGCTGTCGACGCCGAAGCCCGCGAGATAGTCGCGGATGAACTCGATCATCTCGAGATTCGAATCGCGGCTGACCGTCGCGAACGCGATCAACCGTTCGAGCAGCGCGCGGCTCGACGTTTCACTCATCGCCCGGCACTCCGTAGCTCGGCGCGGCGGTCGGGTTCAGCGCGCGGGTCTGGTAGTCCTGCATCTGCGGCCGATACGCGCGCCACAGCGCGTCGAGCTGCCCGATCGGGTTGGCATCGACCCAGTCGACGCGCAGGTCGACCACCGGCCAGGTCACGTCGCCGGCCACCTTCAGCGCGGCCGAATGAACCGGGCCCGCCTCGCCGCCGGCTGCCACCGCCGCGTGCATCGCGGCCAGCAGGCGCTCGGCGAGCAGGCCGGGTGCCTGTTCGAACGCTTCCACCATCGCGTCGATCACGGCCGGCGCGGCCAGCAGATTGCCGGCCGCCACGCATTGCTCGCCCTTGACCGCGTGATGCGTGCCGAGCGCTTCCTTGCCGGTGAAGCACGCCGTCTGCCCTTGCCCGTCGATCACCGTGACCTGCCGGTACTGGCTCCAGCCGTTCGCGCTGAGCGCGCGGTCGAGCGCCGCGGCGGGCGCGAGTTGTTCATGCTCGATGAGATAGAGAATCTGCGGGCCGAGCGCCGGCAGCGTGATGTTCTGCGTCGCGACGGCACCCACGCCCGCGTGCACCCACGGGCAGCGCGCGCCCACCGCGATGCTCGACGAGCTGATCGCGATCCCGAGCTGGCCCGTCTCCGGGCAGCGCCCGACGATGGAGAAAGTCATGTCGTCTCCGGTGCGCGGTTCGGCTGCCAGTTGTCCGGGATCACCGCGATCACGTCGATCTCCATCAGCCACTGCGGCTGGCCGAGCGCCGACACGACGAGCCCCGTCGAAATCGGATACACGCCCTTCAGCCACTTGCCGACTTCCTGGTACACGGGCTCGCGGTAACGCGGATCGATCAGGTAAGTCGTCGTCTTCACGATGTGCGTGATGTCGCTGCCGGCTTCCTCCAGCAACTGCTTGACGTTCTTCATCGCCTGCCCGGCCTGCGCGCGCGCGTCGCCGAGGCCGATCAGGTTGCCGTCGAAATCGGTGCCGACCTGGCCGCGCACGTAGACGGTATTGCCGGCCCGCACGGCCTGGCACAGGTCGTTGTCGAGCGTCTGATTCGGGTAGGTATCCTTGGTGTTGAACATGCGGATACGGGTATGAGTGGGTTGGCTCATAGAAATCCTTCAGTCGTCAATGGTCACGCCGCCGCGCCGGACGCGAACGCGGCGCGGCAGGCAGCATGTGTCGGTCAGTTCACCGCGTCGGCAAGCGGCTGCGCGTCGGCGTGCGCCGCGGCGCCGTCCTGCTCCGGGCGCGATGTCGCGCGGCGCTGCGATGCGTCGTGGTATTCGAGGTAGGTGCGCTGCGTCGCGATGTGATCGGCGATGTGCCGCGCGTCGTGCCACACGCCCCAGATGAAGCTGGAGCCGCGCCGCGACAGCCACGGCAGCCCGAGGAAATAGATGCCCGGCTCCTTCGACACGCCGCGCTGGTGCTGCGGCTTGCCGTTATCGGCGAACGCGTCGACCTTCAGCCAGCCGTAGTCGACCGCATAGCCCGTCGCCCAGACAATCGACGTGATGCCTGCGCCGGCGAGGTCGAGCGCGAGGATCGGATGCGCGACGCATTCGGGGTCCGGCAGGATGCGGCGGGCTTCGGGTTCTTCCGGCAGGTCGAGGCCGTTGCGTGCCGCATAGGCGTCGGCCGCGTCGAGCAGCGACAGGTAGTTCTCGTCGCCGCGCGCGAGATTGAGTGCGAGGTCGCGTTCGAATGCGACCACACCGCCGTTGAACGACTTCGTCAGCCCGACGAGCGTCACGCCCTGGTTCGCCAGCTTGCGGAAATCGACCGTATGGCCGCCGCGCGCGCCGCTCACCGCGATCGTCACGTGTTCGCGGCCGGGCGTCGCGACTTCCTTGTCCCATTCGCCGAGCACGCCGAGCCACCAGCAGAAGTCACGGCCGCGATACGCGCGCGGCGGGCGATCGTGCGGGCCGACCGACAGGTACACCTGCCGGCCTGCGCGCTGCAGTTCGTCGGCGATCTGCACGCCCGACGAACCCGCGCCGACCACCAGCACCGCCCCCTGCGGGAGCTGGCCAGGGTTGCGATAGTCGGCGGAATGGAGCTGCACGAGACGCGCGTCGTCCGGCGCGATCGGCGGAATCACCGGGCGCTGGAACGGCCCCGTCGCGACGACCACGCGGTTCGCCTCGATCGTGCCGTCGGACGTCTCGACGACGAAACCCGGCTTGCCCGCATTGCGCACGACCCGCTTCACCTCGACGCCGGTGCGGATCGGCGCGTTGAATTTCCGCGCATACGCTTCGAAGTAGTCCGCGACCTGGTCTTTCGATGCGAACGCATCGGGATCGAGGCCGTCGAATTCGAGCCCCGGGAAGCGGTCGTGCCACGCGGGGCCGTTCGCGACCAGCGAATCCCAGCGCCCCGTGCGCCAGCGTTCGGCGATGCGGCTGCGCTCCAGCACGAGATGCGGCACGCCCAGCTTGCCCAGGTGCTCGCTCATGGCCACGCCGGCCTGCCCGGCGCCGACGACGAGCGTATCGATTGAGGTTGTTTCGACTGCCACGGCTGTCTCCTTCTGAAGTGCGGCTCGATGCGACGTTCTTGCTGTCGCACGAGTTGGAATGGAGACATTCTGCTGACACACCGCCGGCGGCGAAATGATGATTTTTGTTGGTGTTGATGAGCAAAAAGCTGGGTGTGGACGGGGCGACTGGCGGCGCCGGCCGGCCACCATGGCGGGCGCCCGCCTTACCCGCTGCGCGGATGGCAAGCCACGCCCGCCGGCACGGCGCGCATGATCCGCGCCACGCGCCACCGCCTACACCGGCGGGTTCACGTTACGGAAACGCGGGCCGTAAAACACCGGCTTCGACAGATCGGAATAGCTTCGCAGGAATGCGAACTCGTCCGGATACAGCGTGCCCAGCCGCGCGAGCGCGGCCGGCGGCACCGGGTGGCGCAGAATGTTGAAGCACGACAACACCCGCAGATCCACCATCCCGTGCACCGCCGCGCCGAGCGACTTCCACGAGCCGCCCGCGGGGCCGTTCCACACGACGTCGAGCGTCGCGAGAATCGTCGAGAACCCGGTATCGAATGCCTCGAGGTCGGCGCTCACCGCAGCCTGGTTCGGATCGAGCGCGAGCAGTGCCGCGTAGCCGTCGCGCGGCACCGCGAGCGTGTTGACGACCACCGGCGCGTCGAGCGCGGTGCCGGCGAAGAATCGCGGCTCGGTCTGCCGGTCGAACGGCACCGGCGGCACCGGCACCTGATAGCACGCGCCGTAGTACAGCTCGGCGAAGCGGGCGTAGTGCGACTTTTCTCCTTCGAACGCGCCGGGCGTCAGCACGTCGCCCTTGCAGGCCCCTTCGCCCTGCTGGAGGATTTCGTCGATGCCCGCATAAAACGCGTCGACGGGATCGGCATCGGGCGAGTACTTCACCGTCGTGAAGCCGATATCGTCGCCTACCTGATTCGACGTGCCGCCCGCCTTCACGGCGGCCCGCACCGCGTCGGCGTTGCGGGTGATCGCATCGCGGATGCCCGCGTAGAACGCCGCGATCGTCGGATAGGTCTCGCTCCGCCCGAGCTGCTTCAGCAGGAACGCCGGCATCTCGATCCGCATGAAATTCTTCAGTTGCGGTTTCGAGTACTGCGCGAGTCCGACCTTCAGGTCGGGCTCCGCGCCGCCCGGCAGGCCATGCACCGGATAGTCGATGCGGATGCCGCGAAATTGCGGCGTGCCGCCCAGCGCGGCGAGCAGGTTGGACACGATGGCCATGTGCACCATCTCTTCCATCACGACGCTGCGGATCGCGTTGTACGCCGAATAGTTCTGCACTTCGAGCGAGAACATCGCGGACAGGTAAAGCGGCAAGGTCGAGTATTCGAGTTCGATGGCGCTCTGTAGCGCGGTCTTGATCCAGGCCAGATCGCGATCCGCCGGCGATACGGTGCTCGGGTTCATGGCGTTTCTCCTGTCGGTCGGCGTCAATGGTCAATAGAACAGCGCG
Source organism: Burkholderia sp. BE17 (assembly GCF_009362305.1). Lineage (NCBI taxonomy): Bacteria > Pseudomonadati > Pseudomonadota > Betaproteobacteria > Burkholderiales > Burkholderiaceae > Burkholderia > Burkholderia sp. BE17. The sequence continues at coordinate 12,394 of NZ_WHNU01000026.1, read as the reverse complement.
TAGGAAGTGTCGCCGAGCCGGTACGGCACGACGCGGGCCGCGCCCGACGGTGTCGCGGTCGAGCCCACCGGCGTCCAGCCGAGGCAGTCGGCGTGGATCCGGTAGACGGCCGTCGTGCCGTCCTGCGCGATGTACGTGATCAGATACGGCTCGCCATGCGCCCACGGCACGCAGGCCGCGCTGCTGATACGCAGCGCGTCGGGCAGTTGATCCTGCAGATAACTGCCGACCTCGACGGTACCGAGCGCGGGGTTGTCCTGGATGTGATCGATGTTGACGTTGAGCTTCGCCGTGTTGATCTTGAAGAAGAAGTTGGCGCCGCCGAGCTGGAAGAACGAGAACTGCGTCCAGCCTTTCGCCCACTGGTGATACCAGACGTTAAGCGCGAGCAGCGGCGGCACGCCGCCCTTCGACACCGGCGTCACGGCGACGCTGAAGTTGGCGACCTGCCCGGTGTTCACGTCGTAGCCGAGCAGATATTGCTGGCCGAGCGACGTATACGGCGCGATGTCGGTGAAGTTGTGCGTGGGCGTGTTGCGCGGCAGTGCGAACGTATACGGCGGCGAGGTCGCGAGCCCCTCCTTGACCGTGAAGAAGCCGAACGTGCCGGTGTCGGCGCGGTACGTGAGCAGGTAGTGAACGTTGCCCAGCACGAAGGTGTCGAGGTTGTCCCACGGCCCGCCCGACAGGTCGAGCTTCGCGTCGACGGCGCTCACCCACGGCGCCTGCCCGGTCAACGCGTAGGCGTCCGTCCTCTGCGTGGCCTTGTCGTACGCGATCAAATGGGTCCGCTCGCCGGTCCGCAGCACCGTGAAGCTGCTGTAGCCGGCAGGCAGCTGCGCGCTGCTCCACACCTGTTCCAGCGCCACCTGGTCCGATCCCTTGACCGGACTGATCGAATAGATGCTGCTCATATGCATGCGCTCCTCTGGCAATGAACGATCGGACGAGCGGCGCCGCGCCGGCTCAGGCAATCGATTCGACGTAAAGCGGCAGGGGCGCGGGGTCCGCGCCTTCGATCTGGAAATAGCTGAGCCGGGCCGGCTGTCCGGCCCCCATCAGTTCGAGCAGCTGGAAGCCGCGGTTGTACCAGCCGTCCGTCAGGCCGAGCGTCAGGTCCGGCCGCTGCAGCGGAACCGGGAATTTCTGCGCGTAAGGCGCCTCGCTCGCCTGGACGGGGATCGCGCTGTGTCCGGCGCAGCGCCCTTTGGGCAGCGGCTTGAAGATCCGTGTGGCATCGCCCTCGCCCGTCGGCCAGTCGGCCGGCCGATAGCCGTCCGCGAAAATGCCGAGATTGTGCTCGTGGCCCCAGATCCACGCGGCCACCCGTTCGCCGAACGTCGCGCCGAACTGCCGCCACAGCGCGGTGTCCACCCACGCGCGGTTGAAGTCGGCCGGATCCGGCGCATTCGATCCCGCCAGCGGCCGCTGCGCGATACCGCATACGTCGAGCGCCGAATACAGCTGGTGATGCGACAGCAGGATCGAGCGGCCGGGAAAATGCGCGAGCTTGTCGAGATGCCAGGCGAGCTCGTCGGGGCGCACGAACACCTGATCGGCCGGCGCGGTCGGGTCCCGGCGCGGCAGGTCGGCGAGCGACGCGTGACGGAAATACGGGTTGACGTCGGCGGGCCAGTGCGGGCTCGCCGACGCGCCCGAGGTCTCGACCGGGCCGATGTGCAGCCGCGCGAGCGTCGCCTGCTGCGCCGAGGCCGCGACGTTCATGTAGTGCCCGTGATAGCCGGTGTCGAGCCCGAGAAACTGCCAGCCGTCGTCGGCGCTGCGCAGACAGAAATAGCTGGTGGCTTGCCGCTGCGAGGGCCGGTCGACCAACGCACCGGAATCGAGCGCCTGCAGGTACGCGACCGCGCCGGTGAAGTACTCGTGGTTGCCCGGCACCGTAAAGAACGGCACGCGCTGCTTTTCGCTGCGCAGCACGTCGCGCACCAAGCCGACCAGCCGGTGCTCGGTCTCGAAGTGCGTGCCGGAGAAATAGACATCGCCGAGATGCAGGATCGCGTCGGGCTCGAACTTCAGCGCGGCGACCAGCACCGCGGCGGCGACATCCGTACCGGTGCCGATGTCGCCGACGATCGCGATCCGCGCGCGCGGCGGCAGCCGCCACTCGATCACGCCGTAGCCGAGGTCGCCGTTGCCGGGACCGGGCGCCTGCCATGACCGGTACTGCGGCTCGCCGCCCTTGTGGAACGGGTATTGCCAGTAGTACTTGTAGTACTGCACATACATCTGCTGCCACAGCGGATTGCCGAATTTGTACTGCTGCGTCTGCCGTTCCAGGTCGCGCTCGATGTCGGCCGCACCGGCGATGCGCGCATGCGCACGCCGGTGATGCAGGTACGACAGATAGGTTTGCACCGCCGCTTCGTCGTCGCTGTCCGCCGCCGGCGGGTCGAGCGGCAGGTTGTCGTGCATCGCGCGGCAATAGCGGTCGGTGGCGTCGACGAGCGGATGCCCGCAATCGATCGCGGCGGCCCGATTGCGTTCCGCGCCGGGCGCATTCGCGAGCACCTCGGCCACGCACGACTTCCACAGCGCGAGATGCGGCGCCTCGAAATGCTCGATCGGCTTCATCACGCCTCCGGTTCGCGCGGCGCGGCGCGCGATGCGCGCGGCCGCGCAAACTGCAGGTTGATGCTGCTGTCCTGCGTCAGATCCAGGCCCGGCCAGTCGTCCCACAGCCCCGCCGGCAGCGCGAGCGGCCGTGCGGCTGTCCGCAGCACCGGCGTCGTCAGCGCGGCGAGCCCGTCGAGTGCCGCACCGGGCTCCACGTGCGCACCCGGGCCATGCACCCAGGCAACCGCGTAATCGTTGCCGCAGCACACCAGCGCGCCGTCGATGCCTTCGGGCGGATGCGCATGCAATGCCGCCGCCCACGCATACGCCGCCGCGAGGAAGTCCGCGGAGCTCAGGTCCGCACGCCGCGCGCCCACCAGGTGCTGGACGCTCCCGAGCATCCAGTCTGCCGGCCGGTCGAGCAGGAAGTACGGCTGCTCGGCCTGCAATGCGCCGCTCGCGGCGCTCAATGCGGCCGGCACCTCGGGCAGCTTGCTGCGCGCCATGTCGTACACGTCGCCGTGCAGGTTCTGGTAGATCCGCACCGCGATCGCCTTCGTCGCGCGATCGTGCGATTGCGGGGTGGCCCAGAACATCAGCGCGGTCTGGTCGGGCACGGCGGGCGGTTTGCCGGCTTGCGGCACCATCGTCGGCAGGTAGGCGCGCAGGCCGACCGGCGGTTGCAGCAGCGCGCATGCGGGTACGAACACGCTGCCGAGAAATTGCGCGAACTGCGCGTAGCCGAGCGCGGGAGACCGGAACCCGCGCCACACATAGACCGCGTCCGGCGCGACCGGAAAGGTTTCCTCGGGCGTGTTCATACGCGCGCCTCCCGCTCGAACTGGAGATTGAAACTGCTGCCGGCGCGCACGTCCATGCCCGCCCATTCATCCCACAAACCGATCGGCAGGAAGGTCGGCGCCGGTGCAAACGTCTCGTTCCAGCCGGTCAGCAACGGCTGCAGCAGCGGTATGCCGGTGGCGCCCTGTGCGGCGCCCACCGCCACCGGTCCCAGCTCCCAGTACACGAGATAGTCGGTGCCGACGCACGCGATCGCCCCATCGAGCTGCACGCTCTTGCCGATCTCGGCCAGCGCCTTCGCGACCGACGCACGGAACGATGCGGGATCGACCGCGGCCGGGCGCGCCGCCACCACGTGCCGGACCGCGCCGTGCATCCAGTCGGCCGGCTGGTCGAACAGATAGACCGGCTGGTCGACCGTGAGCGAGCCGGCGAACCGGACCGGGAAGTCGGCACGGCTCTGGTTGTCCTGTGTCAGATACACCCCGCCGTGCGTGAGCGTGTAGGTCCGCACCGCGAGCCGGGTGAAGCCGTTCCAGTACGTCGACTGCGATTCCCAGAACAGGATCGCGGTCTCGTCGGGCACCGAATCGGGTTTGCCCGGCAGCCCGGCCGGCACGGTCGGCGCGTACGAGCACAGGCCCGCGTCGATCTGCATCTTCACGGTGGCCGGCACGAACACCGTGCCGAGCTTGTTCATGAACTGGCCGAGTGCCAGCGACGGCAGCCGGAAGCCGCGCCATACCCGCACCGCGTCGGGCGCGACCATCCGGGGGGCGGCAAGATCCTGTTCGCTCATAGCGGTTCTCCTGATTCTCAAACGGCGACGGGCCCGTCCGGGCGCAGCGCGGCGGCGGCGAAGGGCACCTCCGGCTTGCCGGTCCTGACGATCGAGTCGGCGACCTTCGCGAGCCAGCCGGCCGGCGGCGGCGTCTCACGGTTCTTGCCGTAGCGGCATTCGTTCGGGAACTGCCAGTGCCGGTTCACGCAGAACTGACACGATCCTTGCGTGCGCCCCAGGTAACCGCCGGTCGCGGTGTCCTGCCAGGCGAGCTGGCCGTGCGCGTACAGATCCGCCAGCACCGAGGCCATCTGCGCATGCGGTTCGACGTAGTACGGCGCGAGCGTGCGGTAGGCGTCCGGATACCGATGCGCGAGCCAGACCCGCGCCGCTGCCGCCGCATCGGCGTTGGCCGGCAGTTGGATCGCGACGTAGTCGTCCGGGTAGCGCGGATCGGGCGGCGTGACCGTGAAGCCGTTGGCCGGCACCAGCGCGGCGACGCAAGCCGGCTGCGCCTGCGCGAACGCCGCCCAGTCACCCGGGCTCAGCCGGTACTGCGACAGGAAATTGCTGTTGTACGAGAAGTGCGGCGTGATGACGAGCCGCGTGCGGCTCTGGTAACGCTGGCCGTCGATCGTCACGTCGAAGTCGATATAGGCCGGATGCTCGGGATCGGTCGTTTCGCGCAGCAGCGTGAAATCCTTGTCGACCGGATGCGTCGAGATCGGCGGGTCGCGCTTCACATGCGCGCCGAATGCCGAGTAGAACATGTTCCAGCTCGACTGGCTGACCACGTAGAGCACCGCTGGCCGCGTCTGCACCATCTGCTTGATCGCCCACGCGTTGCGGCTCACGCAGTTGTCGACGATGGTCGCGATGCTCGCGGGGCTGCCGCCGAGAAAACCGGCGTTCCAGTGCGGCGACGCGCACGCGACCATGTCCAGCTGGCAGACATCCTCGCCGACGCGCAGCGACGCAGTCGGATGCCCCGCATGCCGCAGCACGCCCTCGAACTGGTCGAGCACCGGGACGAACTGCATGTAGTAGCCCTGGGGCTGCTGCAGCACCTCGACCTGGATGCCTTCAGGCACCGACACCTGCGCGACCAGCACGTCGCCTTTGTCGAAGCGGTTGCGCGGCGGATACGGATCGAACAGCAGCACGTACGGAAACTCGCCCCGCTTGCCGGGCACGGCGACCACCGTATCGGCCGCATCGCCGTCGTAGCGCACCGTGACGGTCCAGGCCGCGCTCGCGTCGACGCGGGTCGCCGCCGTCACCACCCCGCCGCGCGGTGCGACGACCTGGCCTTCGGGCAGCATGAAGCGCCGCACGAAATCGAGATCCAGCTTTTCCTGGTAGACGCTCCGGTAGCGGTAGTACCACGCATACTTCGCCCACGCGCTGGTGTCGTCGTCGGACGAGAAATCCGGATAGCACCATGCGGCCCCCGTCTGGCCCGGCAGGAACGCGGTCAGGTTCGGATTGATGCCGATCGTCATGATCGGCGCCTTGCGGCAGCCGTCGATCACCTCGCCGTTCGGAAACGCGGGCGGCCGCGTGCGCCCCTGCACCCAGCGCGACGCACCGTTGTAGCCGGCGCTCGCCGCGTACGGCACATTGACGTCGAAATCGAATGCCGTATACGGGCCGTAGGTGCGCTGCTTCAGATCCTCGGGCCAGAAGAACGAGCAGGTCCCGCACGCGCGCACCTGGAATGCCAGCTGGACTTCGAGCGGATCCTGCGCGTCGTGCGGCACATGGTCGCGGCTCGGGTTGTAGACCGCCGATCCTTCGCCCGCGATCGTCGCCCACGTGGCGAGCGCGCCGTTGTAACTGGTCAGCATGCCGAACGTGGTGTAGATCAGCCCCGACCAGTCGGCGCGGGTGGCATCGGCGATCGTCTTGCCGTGCCGGGTGTGTTTCGGCACGACCGGGTCCGAGATGTTGCGTACGCAGGCAAAGCGCACGCCGAGCCGGTTCGCTTCCTGCGCGATGATGGCGTCGTCCATTTCCAGGCACGCATAGGCGTCGGCGCGCCGGCCCTCCGCGATGTAATAGAAATCCGTCGTGAGCAGCGGCGTGTCCTTGAGCGGCAGGACCGCCGGCGCATTCAGGCACGCCGGCCGCAACGCGTCGTTGAGCAGATCGTCGAGCGTCAGTTCGCTCAACCCCGGATCGTTCGGATGCAGTGCCTTCAACTGGTCGAACAGGCCTTGCAGCGACTGCTGCGTCACGACCTGATCCATCCGGAACAGCAGTTCGCGTTCCACGTCGCCGAGCAGCGCCGTCGACGGGTACCAGGTCGGGCAGCGCGCCATGTTGCCGTCGTCGGGGCTCGCCGTGTTCTGCGGCCGTTGCAACTCGAGCAACGTCGCGTTGGCGACGACCGTATCGCCGAGCCGCTGATCGGTGCGCGCCCCGCCGGCCGTGCCGATCGTGTAGATGCGATCCGGCCGCGCATCCTCGACGATGCAGCGGACCATCGCCGCGAGACCGTCCAGCCACGGCGAATGCGCCAGATGCGCATTCGACTTGAACAGCAGCACGTTCCAGGGCCGCCCCGACCGGTCGACGATCCGCACCATCTGGAACAGCCCCCATAGCGTGCCCGACTGCGTGTCGGCGGAATAGCCGGACGCCCCGCGGCAGTATGGCAGCCAGCCGTCGCGCCAGCCGTATTGCGACGCATCGCCGACGGTGTCGCTGTTCACGAACACGTGATCGAGCGCGAACCATTCGGCGCTCGTCCACGTCAGGATCACGATGTCGGCGCGCGGCAGCGGATCGTACGGCGTGCGTGCGCCCGATGCGATGCGCACCGGCGCCGACTGGCCGATCTTCCGCCAGTCGACGGGCGGCAGGCTCGGACTCGTGCGCGGCACGACTTCCGGTGCGATGTCGGTGTGGCGGGTCAGGGTCGAAGCGAGCGTATCCGGCAAGGCATTCGCATTCATGGCGACACTCCGGGAAGAAGGGGAAAGCGGGTCGATCCGAACGGGGCGATCGGGGCTGACGACGCGCACGAGCGCTACGACGCCGGCGCGGTATGCGTTGCCTGGATCATCTCGAGCGCCTGTGCGCTGGTTTTGCCGGGCGGCGGAATGATCGTGTCCGTCTGCGACAGCGCTTTCCACAGCACCGGATCCTGGAGCGCGATCGTGCCGCCGCCGCGCTTCTCCTGCGACACCATCCGGTTGATGTCGCCGACGCACACCCAGTTGTCGGTCGTGGTGATGCCCCACTTCGCGTGGTCCTGGGTTTCCGGCCAGGCCCATGGCGCGCCGAGCTTGCGCAGATCGATGTACTTGACGTCGAAGGTCTTGTGCACGCCGTCGCTGTCGAGGATCGGCGGGATCTTGCCGCGGATCCAGGTCTCGACGTCCATGTCGGCGCCGAGCGTGGGGCCGACGAGATCGTTCCAGAAATCCTTGCCCCACTTGCGGTTCTTCGCGATCACCTTGAACGACGCGCCGCCGCGCGTGCTCAGCGGCACCACGCTCGAATCGCTGGGCGTCGACACGCTGAGCGGCTTGGTCAGCACGGTCAGCGGATGGTCCGCCGGCAGGTTCGCGGTACGCGGCAGGTAAACCTGCGGCTGCTGGTTCAGCGCCATCTGGGCGGCCAGCTTGCCGGCCGTGCCGAGATCGAGGCTCAGGCACATGAACGTCTGTCCGTACAACGGCGTCGGCACGCCGGGTTCGGCCGGGCTCGCATACTTCGGCCAGGAATGAAGCAGCCAGAAGGCGGAGTCCGTTGCCGTGTCGAACGCGATGATGCCCTTCGTGTGGCCGAGCGTATCGTTGTTGCTGCGATCGGCGTCGGCCGGCATCTCGTCGTTGTAGAGAACCCAGCCAAACGTCGCGGCCGGGTTGCCGAACACCGCATCGAGCGTGTAGAACAGTGCGCCCTGCTTGTCGTTCATCAGGTTCGGCGATTTGGTGAACGTGCCCACCGTGCGGTCGTAATACGCGTATTCGTAGCCGGTGGCGCCCGCGCTGTTCTGGCCGCCGGTGAGTTTCGGCACCTTGTAGGCAAACCACATGTCGACCGGTTGATTCTGTTCGTCGCGCGCTGAAATGCTCATGATGTTCCCCGTTACATCTTGACGCCGCCCGTGCGGCAATCGGCGCCCGGTACGACGGCGCGCCGTTCCTCTCGTGTACACGCTCGTTGCCTGGAGCCTGCGCGAACGCCACAACGCGTACGACGCAACGTCCGATGCGGTAATGCGCGGGCAAGCAGTTGCCCCGCGCATGCCGGCCGATGCCGTTGCGCTCCATTCGCTCGCCGCCGAATGCGTGGTCTTTCTTATTGCAATCGACCTACGCCACGATCATGTTCCGCCCGATACGTTCTCCAAGCTATTTTGGTCATCCTAAATAATCTGGCCGTTTTTATTTCGTAAGCGATCTTTCAGCGCCCCCTCTCCGAGCGCGGCCCGATCGCTCAGTGCGTAGAACGCCAGCATGCTGACGAGCATCGAAACAGCCACGCCGCTCGTATCCCAACGCAGCCCCAGACTGAACGCCGATGCCTTGATCGCGGTCATGCCGAGTGCCATGACGAGCAACATCCCCGCAAATCCAAGCGCGACCCGAACCGGAGCCCGAACCAGCATGCGTACCGTGCTGCGGCGATGCCTGTCCTTGCGGTCGGCCTCGCGCAGAATCAACAGCGCCAGCATGGCCAGCATCGACATCGGAAACCATTGGAGATGGAGCACGAGCGTATTCCACATGGCGCCGGCATCGAGCGTTCCACCGCAGATGTCGAGAATGGCATCGACGGGGGATCGCATCGCATCGAGCGTCAATCCCGCGCCGACGGCGGCCATGCACCCGAGCATCGACCGACGCGCACACCTGCCCGGCGATCCGCTTCTCGTCGAATAGCCGGCAATGCCGCACGCGATCGCACCGATGCCATTCCATGTCCAGCTGGAAGGGGCGCCATGCAGCCTGGTCGGCAAGTCGCAGGCCAGGTAACCGAGGATCGCGAACGCCATCCCGCCGCGCACTCGTTCGGATATCGAAAGAATGGCCGTTCGCGCGGGCCCGATCCCGGCGCATGCGCGGATCGCGTCCGTCACCCTTGCCGGACGCCGGGCCGTGTCAGCCGGCGGTGCAGTCGGAGATGTCATGGCCGTTCACGCGGGATCTCTCATCACCGCATACCACGAGCACACCACACCGGCCGGCGCGACGCCGCCGCTGCCGCTCGCATGCGGAACCGTACGGACGATCGAACCGGTCAGCGCCGGACGCTGATCGATGCCATTGGGCCAGGGTGCGCTCACGTACCCGACATAGTCGTATACCCATTCCTCGCCGCCGACCACGCCGCGCCCCTGGAATCGTACGGTGCCGGGATTCCCGTAGCTGATCCAGCCGTTGAGCTGCAGCTCCCATCCCGGGCCGAAAATGCGCCCCTGGAAAATGCCCGCCGGCGCTTGCGCGATCTCGATCGTGCCGAGGCCGAATTCAAGATCGTTGAATGCGGTGGCCGGGTCTGGATCGTTCAGGAAACTGCGATAGGTCCACCGGCCCACCAGACTCCCGGTTTCGGGTGTGTAGCTCATGCCCGCGTCTCCCCTTCATGTCCACGTTGTCGAAGTACCGGGGTGAACCGGCGCCAGGCGATGGCGCCGGTTCGTCACGCGCGGCGGTTACCGGACCTCGACCCGGAACAGTTTCGGTGCGGCTTGCGGAACCGCGCCGGCGACGGCCTGCGAAGCGGGAGGTGAAGCGGGTTGCGTCTGATGGCGTACGCCGTCACGCGTATGAACCTCGACCTCGTACTGAGCACCCTCCACCGCACTTTCCGCGAACTGGCTCAGCGGAAAGAACGCCTTCACTTCGAGGTGCGTCTGGCAGTTTGCGCAGTACTGCACGCTCCAGCGGCTCAGCACGGCCTCCGTGTCGAGCAGGTGCCGCTCGCCGTCCACGTTGACGTACGCGGACACGAGGAACGACCCGGCAATCGGCGCACGATTCAGCCCGGAGACGCGCACGACCTTGCTGCTGTTGCCGGCCGGCACGGTCGCCGCCGCCAGCGAGGCCTTCGGCAGGTTGTCCAGCGAACCGGGGCCGTACGTGTAGCCGAGCTGCTCCTCGATGTTGATGCAGTCGAGCGACGTATACGCGCGTTCCTTGCCGTTCTCGCTCTTCTTGAACGGATCGAGCGGCGATTGGAGCGTGAGCCACGAGTTCGGCACCGTGCCCGGCGTCGGCCCCTGCGAGTCGACGGAGTTGGTGCCCGGATACTCGGCGATGACGTCGAGGTGCTGCGTGAAGCCATGCCGCTTCTGCCACAGCCAGAACACGCGATCGATGAAGCAGTGGTGGAAATAGAAGATCGGGTCGAGGCCCGCCGTGTCGTTTTCGCCCATGTCGCCGTTGGCGCCCGGAATGGGCGAGAAATCGCCCTTGTTCGGGCCGTGCGGCACGTCGAACCCGCCGACGGCAAGGTGAATCTTGTTGTGCGGCGACTCGAGCGGGACGACGGGAATCGCGCCGGCCGGAAGATTTTCGTTCCACTGGGCCGCGGACGTCGTGTTGGAAAACACCGTGTAGTTCGGCGCGTCCAGGCACTGCTCGTACTTGCTCTTCACGTTGGTAGGCACCACCTTGCCCTTCACGATGATGTACGACGTGAGCCAGTCCACGATGTTCCGGTTCAGCAACGTGACGTTCTCCTGGGCGTTGGGGAACTTCGCGTTGTGTTTCTCGGTAGCGGCGCGGTCCTTGTCGGTACCCACGAGCCCCGATAGCGGGTAGCGAACCGTGACGTAGGGCAGCGGCTTGCTGTAGTTCGGATCGTCGCCGTTGATGTTGTCGGTGATCGCCCGGTTGAACGTGAAGGAGGCCAGCGGGTTAGGAATCTTTTTTCCGTCGAGCTCGAAGTCCGGGTCGGTCAGTGCCCACGGAATGCCGTTCGTCAGCGACTCTTCGCTGGTTTCGTCCCAGAACGGCAGCATCACCTGCCCGCAACCGGGGATGCTCTGCAGCGCCTGCTCCAGCCGCAGCAGGTAAGCACGGTGCCAGGTAGGGAACAGCACGTTTCCGTGGTTGCAATAGCCGCCCCAGTAAGACGCCGATCCCCAGCCGGCGCCGCGGAACGGTTCGCCGTGGAAGCCGCCGATCATGAAGAACGAGTTCGGATCGTCGGGCGGCAATTCCTTGATGCCTTTCCACGCGCGCATCAGGTCTTCCAGCGGCTTTTTGTTGCCTTTCCGATATTCGACTTGCAACGATTCGATCGACGGACGAACTCTGACTCCAGCTGCGTTATTCATGATGTGTCCAGCCTCCTTCGTGGGTAGCGTTACGGTTTGGCCGCCATGTTTTGAACGTAAGCAGGTAATTCATAAACCATTGAAACTCGCGTTCAATCGAATTCGCTTTATTCAAATATCGCCTGGTATTTTGAAAGCATTAATCAGCGGGCCATAGGCGAGCCCGCGTGGTCACCTGATCGCCTCCGTGGGTGGCGTGGACACGCGCAACAGGCGCAACACGCCCTCTGAAAAGGGGCTGCGCCTTCAGATCGTAGGGATGCCGTGGTGAATCGATGCCGATTCGGCAGGCACGAATGCCTGGCAAAGTGGCCGTGATACCCCGATAGCGTTTTATCCTGATTTGGTATGAGTAAATAAAGCAGATGGAATTGGTTTTCGCAAGGAGAAGGCGAGCGGAATTATCAAAAAAATCCGGCAGCGGAAGTGGTGATTGATCCGTTTAATTTTCAGAAACGATCGTGGCCATTTACGACGCAATCGTAAAAACCCGGCGCCGGAAAATCGCAGGTGCGTAACGGCGTTTATTAATGCAATCGGCCGACGGATACCTTACGATCGTCGGCTGTCGCTCGGCCGGTGTTTTCGTTTCCGGCCGGGCGAGCGTCGCGGGTTGTCGAGCCACCGACAGCGAACCGGTGCGTACGCCGGGCACAGGTCGATCGCAGCGGAAACACTCGAATGCTGTTTGTGTCGATAGCTGACCGGCCGCAGGCCACGACGGTCGACGGAAGGGCCATCCGACGTTCCCCCTGCGGCTCCCTATCCCCGACAATTCTTGACTGCGTCCACAACGCCGAACTGGTAGGATGCCCGTCGCCTCGGCATACACGGCAGCCAAAGGACGTTTAACCGTCCCTTTTTTGTGCCGGCAACCGGCCTACCCTGCCGTCCCGCCCAGGCGACACGGTGCCCCAACCGCACCCCAGCCCCCGTTGAAC
>NZ_WHNU01000025.1:0-126473 GCF_009362305.1 Burkholderia sp. BE17 | reverse complement strand
CGCAAAGGTGACGGCGAACCCGGTGCGAAAGCTATTTGGCTCGGACTCAGAGACGTTCATGTCGCGGCCAAAACCTTACGAGCGTTACGCGCCAGCGGTGACGCCGACACTTCTGTATAAGACGATGGGCCATAGCTCAGCGGATTGTCCGCGACGTTGCGCAGCATGCCGGCCGGATCGAGCCCCTGGTCGCCGCCGAGCACCCAGCAGATGCCGAGCATCGACAGCAGGACGCCCGGCACGACCAGCAGGTTGGCGCGCTGCTTGTTGAACACGATGGCCGCGACCAGCGTCAGGCTCGGCCACAGGTAGTTGACCATCGCGACTTCGATCGCCTGCCGGCCGTTGCTCGCATACCCGATCGACAGCGCCAGGCACAGCTCGTACGAGACGAACAGCAGCCCGCCCCAGAGCAGGTAGCTTTTCGGGAACTTGCTCAGGTCGGGGAAGCCGATCGTAAACAGCAGAAGCACGGACGCCACCGTATAGATCATCGCGGCGCCGCCGGTCGCACCGAGGTTTTCGCTGACCCCGCGGACGAGGGCAACCACCGAGGCCCACAACAGCACCGCGCCGAGCCCGGCGAGCGTTGCCTTGTTCTTGTTCTTGCGCTTCATGCTTCCTGCCTGTTTCAACATTCAAATTCGATTTCGGATGATTCGGTTGCGCTTGCGTGTACCGTCGTCGCGAACGGAAAAATCCGGTTGCGTCCGCAACCGGCAATGCAATACGGCTATTACGCCGAACACGCGTAGTTTAAATGGGCCGAGCCGGGGCGACCGAGCGGTGGACGTTGGTGGGGGAGCGGCCGCGTGCGTGCGGCCGATTGAGGCGTGTGCGGAACGCGGTAGCCGGTCATGCGTCGTCGATGCGCCATGTCGCACCGATTGCCGACAATGCGTGTCCGATCGAGTCGAGCATGGCGTCACGCGTCGTCCCGAGCGTCGTGACGAGGAAGAACCCGTGTTCGTCGGTCGACAGGCCGATCAGCGGCCAGCCGCCGGTGTCATCGCGAATTTCGAGTCGTCGTCGGTCGGGATCGACGTCGATGTCGCGATGCGTTTGCCGTAGCGCATCCGCGATTGCATCGAATGCGTCGGCAGACGACGGCGTGTGGATGCGGTATTCGAAACTCATCTTCATGGGCCGGTGTGCGAGGCACGCAGTCTAACCCGCGTCATGGCACGCCCATTCCTCGATGGCAATGCAACCGGCGCCCGCCGCAGCGGGCGCCAGCCCGATCACCGCTCGTGCCGCTGCTTGCTCAGCTCGATCGTCTCGAACAGCTCGTACTGCGCGGTCGGGTGCTGATCGGCGCCCGGCGCGTGGTAGTAGCGCATCGTGATCGTCGTGTGGCCGCCCGGCTTGCCCGGGTCGTGGTCGAACACCGCGATCCCGTAACCGGTGCCCGTATCGCGGCGCGCGGACCAGATCGCATCCTCGAGCGCATCGGCCGGCTTGCGCACGAACGTGTTCGGCGCGGTGCCCGGCACCGGCCGGTTCGGCTTCGTGAACACCTTCGCCCGCGCAAAGCCGGTCGACGGGTTCTCGCCGTACACGTCGAGCGGCGCGCTGGTGCCGCCGCCGCCGAGGATCAGGTGGATCGTGCCGTGGCTCGTGTCGAACGTCGTGCGGTCCGGGTCGTTCGAGCCGACCGGGCGCGGCTGCAGCGTCTCGACCACTTCGCCGGTCGTCGCGTCGACGCCCGCACGGTGATTGCAGCCGCGCACCGGGTAGCTGCGCTCGTAGTCGTGATCGTGGCCGCACAGCACGAGGTCGACGCCGTAACGATCGAACAGCGGCAGCCATGCCTCGCGAATGCCTTTGTCGGAACCGTTGCCCGTCTTCGACGAGCTGAGCGCGTCCTGGTGCATCTGCACGACGATCCAGTCGATGTCGTCGTCATGCGCCGCATGGCGCAGCGTGTGTTCGAGCCAGCGCGTCTGCTCGCCGTTGCTGTAGCCGCGCACGTAGAACGACGTGCCGGGCTCGATCGGCGGGTGGCCCGTGCTCGCGGCCGGCACGAGCGGGGCGGGGCCGCCGACGAACGCGGCGGCGTCCTGGTACACGACATCGTCGGCGTCGAGCGACACGAACAGCACCGAGCTCACGCGGAAGCTGTACCAGCGGCCCGGGAAACGCGTACCGTTCTCCGGCAGCGTATAGCGCGCGAGATACGAGTCGAGCCCTTGCGGACCGTTGTTGAACTCGATCTCGTGATTGCCGGGGCACGGCATCCACGGGCGATTCGCGGCCGACGTCTGGTTGTTGTTGCCGAAGTCGCGCCACACCTCGGGCTGGTGCGCGGGGTTCAGGTTCGCGTAGCAGAGGTCGCCGTTCAGCAGGTGGAACAGCGGCTGGAACTGCTCGACGGCCTGCACCGCGAAGCGGCTCTGCGGCGACGACAGCACCCATGCGCCGTTCGGCGTCGCGAGATCGCCGTAGCTCGTGAAGCGGAACGGTGCGCGGCCGCGCGGCGCGGTCGAGAAATTCGCGGCGAACGGCTGCGCGGCATTGCTGTCGTTGTCGGCCGTGATCTCGTAGCGGTAGCGCGTATCCGGCTTCAGCCCGTGCACGCGCGCGTGGTACGCAAACACGGTTTCGCCGTTCAGGCCGTCGGTGTACAGGCGCTGGACGCCGTGCACCGTGCGCGGCGGCTCGCCGTCGGCGACGATGCGCGCGCGCGGATTGACGGCCGGTGCGAGCGACGCCCACGAGATCACGACTTCGGACGTCGGGTCGTTGCCCCACGTCAGATGGACCTGCTCGGGCGTGCCGTCCGGATTCGACGCGGCGGCCCGGGCGGCCGCGAGCCCGCCGGCAGCGGTCGCAAGGCCGGATACGCCGGCGAGTTTCAGGAAGCCGCGACGCGACACCGACGCGGCCGGCTCGTTCGGCTGATCAGGGAGAGTGTCCTGGTTCGACATGGTCGTGTTTTCGTTGATGGGGGCGCGAAAAGTGGAACCGCTCGGCCATGCGCGAGCGCGGCCGGGGCGTGGGCCGGAAACGAGCGGGATCCCGGTGACACGCATTGTCGACGGGCAGTTTTGCCGCGTTGTGACAGCACGGCAAGCCCGTGTGTGGCGGCCGATACGCCGGCTCGCGCGTCGCGCGGCATCCGGCCGCTCCAAAGCGCGTTCAGTCCACCCGAAATTTATTCGCCGACACCGCGACGGATTTCTGTTGCCCGCTCCGTTTAACGCATGAACGGCCGCTTCCGGTCGATGCCCGTTACTTCGGAGTCTTTCATGAAACTTTCTGTTCCATTGCGGTTTGCCGCCGGATGCGTGGCCGCGCTGGCGGCGTCCGCCGCCTTCGCGCAGGCCGTCATCGTCGCGCCTTACGCGCCGCCGCCGCCGCGCGTCGAAGTGATGCCGGCGCAGCGTGCGGGCTACGTGTGGGACCAGGGCCACTGGCACTGGCGGCAGGGGCGCTACGTATGGATTCCGGGCCACTGGCAAGTGGTGCGCGTCGGTTATCACTGGGTGCCCGGGCACTGGGCCGCGCGCGGCCCGGCCTGGCGCTGGGTGCCGGGCCACTGGGCCTGACGCATATACCGCCGCGCACGGAATCGTGCCGGCGCGGCGGATCATTCACGCAATCTCGTGAGTCGAAGCCATGCCTTTTCGAACCATCGTGATAGTGGCGGCCGCGGCCATCGTGCTGGCCGGCTGCGTCGTGGTACCGGCGCGTCCGGTGTATTACCGGCCCGCGCCGGTCGTCGTATATTGAGTGCGCCGGCCGACGGTCGCGCGACCACCGGGCGACTCATGACCGGCCGACAGGATCGATATGCCGCGCGAAACGGATGTCGATGAAACGGACATGGCCGACGCCGTGTGCGACGCCGCGCACGATGCGCGCGGCGCCGCCGAACCGTCGGCGTGGCGCCGCGCGGCGATGGCCCGATGCATGCAAGGAGAGCACGACGATGAGCTTCAGCCGGGCGGCGGGCACACCTGCCGGCACAGCGCGACGCAATCGCGCTGCGCGACGGAGCAGGCGGCGTTGAGCGATCGCGGCGACCGCGATCCGGACGCGGAACTCGTCGCGCGCGTCGGCGCGCGCGATTCGTCGGCGGTGCGCGTGCTCGTCGCGCGCAAGCTGCCGCGGCTGCTCGCATTGGCGACGCGCATGCTCGGCGACCGGAACGAAGCCGAGGACGTCGCACAGGAGACGTTCTTGCGAATCTGGAACCAGGCGCCGCGCTGGCGCGAAGGCGAGGCGCGCTTCGACACGTGGCTGCATCGCGTCGTGCTGAACCTGTGCTACGACCGGTTGCGCGGCCGGCGCGAGGAGCCCGTCGATACGTTGCCCGACGTGCCGGACCCGCAACCGGAGCCGGCCGCGCATGCGGAACTGCGTTCGCGCGATGCGCGCGTGCGGCAGGCGCTTGCCGCGTTGCCGCCGCGGCAGCGGGAAGCGCTCGTGCTCCAGTACTATCAGGAAATGTCGAATGTGGAAGCGGCCAACCTGATGGGCATCACCGTCGATGCGCTGGAAAGCCTGCTCGCCCGCGCGAGGCGCAACCTGCGCGCGCAACTGGCCGGCGACCCACCTAGCGAGGACAAGCGATGACACCCGAACGATTTCGTACCATCGTCGCCGCATACGGCTCGGACGCGCGGCGCTGGCCGGACGGCGAGCGTGCGGCCGCCGAGGCGTGGGCGCGCGCGAACCCGCGCGAAGCGCTGCTGGCGCTGGACGATGCCGCCGACCTCGATGCATGGCTCGCGTACGACACGGTCATGCCGCCCGCACCGGCGCTCGTCGAGCGCATCGTCGCGACGGCGCCCGCGCCGCAACGCGCGCGGCGGCGCGGCAACGTGTGGTGGTCGGGCGCGGCGTTCGCGGGCGTCGGCCTGGCCGGCGCATTGGCGGGCGCGGTGGCCGTGTCGATGCTGATGCTCGGCAGCGTGCCGACGTCGCCGCACGAGCCGGATTATCTGACGACGACGTTCGGCGGCCCGAGCGTGGATTGGGGTGGTGATTGACGTCCTCCCCCGTTTAAAGGCGGGGAATTCCCACAACTGGCGATGCACGTCCGCATCGGAGAATGTTCAACGCAGCATTGGTATCTCGATCATGCTCGACACCGCAGTTACTGCAGGTCCACTCTCTTATTCGCAGCCCCGCGATACCTTTCGGCCGCGTCGTGCTGTCTTTCGACCTGCACGCCGAACAGGACTGGGTAGAACCGCTTTCGTCCACTTCCTCGAACGTGACCCCGTGCGCTATCGCTTTGTAACGGAGCTTGTGGCGGAAGGACGACCAGGATACGTCGTTGACGCTCTTCGCCATCCTGGTTTTGGCGAGGCTGGTGGGCGATACGTTGCCGACCGCGATGTAATCGAAGCGCCGCACCAGGGCGAGCGCGAGCTTGTGCTGGAAATCGGCGCGGGCATTTGCCACCTTCGCATGCAGGTTTGCGATATGGCGCTTGTGCTTTCGCGCTCGCTGAGCTTTTGCCAGCTTTTCGGCCGCGCGGTGGCTGAACCGGTCGTTGGGCACCTTCTCGCCAGTCGAAAGTGTGGCGAAGTCTTTCAGGCCGAGATCGATGCCGACGCCGGAACGGATTGGGCGCGCCGGAACATCGGGCATCTCGATCACGATGTTGAGGAGCCAGTTGCCGCGCGCATCCTGCGCAAAATTGGTCCCATCCTTGATCTTGCCTTCTGGAAGCGGCCGACTGTTGAACACGCGGAAGGTGTTGCCGGCAAAGCGAAACGCATCGCCTTCACGCTTCAGGTCACGGCCCTTCAGCGGCAACCAGCCAAGCGACTTCCTGCCGCGATAGCGCAAGTAAGGGCGACGGTGCTGGCTGCGCGACTTCGCGTATTGCTCACAGGTTGCGTTGACCATACCGGAATGGATGCCGAGTTCCTTGCTGCTGCCGGTCGTCAGCCTGTTCAGATCGAACCCCGTCGGCCACTTTTTACGCCACTTGAGCGAGTGCTTCTGCGTGTCGTTGCAGAAGTTCCAGACGTAGTTCACCGCACGGCTCTGTTTGTTAAGCAGTCCGTTGAGCGACTTCACGCGGTAGCGGTAGACAAGAATCATGTCGGTCACTCTACCGTTGGGATGCTGTTTGTCAACGGCACTCCTTTCCTCCCCGCCCTATGCCCCGTAGGAATCTCCCTTGGGAGAGGGGTGGGGTTTCTCGGAGCAACTGATGAATGAACGTGGCTGGAAATTCATCCTCGTCGGCTCGGTCGTGCTGAACGTGTTCATGCTCGGCGCGATCGGCGGCGGCGCGTATCAGTGGTTTTCGACGCATCGCGACCTGCACGCGGAGGGCGCGCCCGCGCAACGCACCGCGTTGCGTTTCGCGGCGGACGAATTGCCCGATGCGCGGCAGCGCGAGTTTGCCGCCGCGCTGAAGGCCGCGCGCAAGAACGGCCGCGATTTCGCGCGGGAAGGGCGCGACGGCCGGATCACCGTGCTGGACCTGCTCGCCGCGCCGCAACTCGATCGCGCGGCGATCGACGCCGCACTGGATCGCACGCGCGCCGCAGATACCGCGATGCGTGTGCAGGTCGAGCGCAGCGTCGTCGATTTCGCGGCGACACTGACGCCCGAAGAGCGCGTGAAGTTCGTCGACGGATTGCAGCGCAGCGGCAACTGGCGTCTGCCGCCGAGACTGCAGAAGAAGCCGGACGCGTCGGCGAGCGAGTAAGTAAGCATCAGGCAGGGTGACACGCGACACGCGATACGCGTGTCGCCGGCATTCGCGTTCGGTCACGCGCAATGCGTGCACGGGATGAATCGCATTGCTGTTGCGCGTCGATGACTTGCGCCGTTGCAGTGCATCACCGCCACCGACTTTCCCGTTCCTCGCTTCCCCGAACCAAAAAATATTCGCCATCCGCGCGACGGATTTCCCTGCGTGCCTGCGTTAAACGTGGGTACGCACCGCAAGAGAGCCCGTCATGGACCACCCGAACGACACCACGCCGGCCGCGATCGCGCTGAACCGCTTCGGTCTCGGCGCGCGGGCCGACGAAGCGCCGCCTGCCGACCCGAAGGCGGCGCTCGTCGCGCAATTCGACCGTTACGACGCGCGGCCCGCCGCGTGGGCCGGCGAACCGGATGCGGTCGCGCTCGCGACGCGCTTCGCGAACGCGCGCAACGCGATGACGGGCGACGACGCGGCCGCGAAGCGCGCGACCGCGCAATCGATCCGGCGCGACGGCTACGACGCGTATCGAAGCGCCGTAGCCGCACGACTGAACAGCGCGCTGAACACGCCCGCGCCGTTCGTCGAGCGTCTCGTGCATTTCTGGGCGAACCATTTCGCGGTGTCGGTCGACAAGGGGCAGGTGGCCGCGTACGCGGGCGCGTTCGAACGCGACGCGATCCGCCCGCACGTGCTCGGCCGCTTCGAGGACATGCTCGTGGCTGTCGAACAGCATCCCGCGATGCAGGTCTTTCTCGACCAGGCACGCTCGGTCGGCCCGGACAGCCCGGCCGCGCTGCGTGCTGAAGCACGCAATCCGTCGGCGAAGCGCGGGCTCAACGAGAACCTCGCGCGCGAAATCATGGAACTGCACACGCTGGGCGTGCGCACCGGCTACACGCAAGCCGACGTGACGGAATTCGCGCGCGCATTGACGGGCTGGAGCATCGCGGGCGGACGCGGGCCGCAGCCGGGCGATGCCGCGCCCGGCGCGTTCGTGTTTCGCCCGAAGCTGCATGAACCGGGCACGCGCACGGTGATGGGGCACACCTACGACCAGCCGGGCGAAGCGCAGGCGCGCGCGATCCTGCACGACCTCGCGCGGTCGGATGCGACGGGCCGGCATATCGCGTTCCAGCTTGCCCGTCATTTCGTCGCCGACAATCCGTCGCCCGCGCTGGTCGACCCGCTGGCCCGCGCGTTCGATGCGAGCGGCGGCGATCTGCCGACCGTCTATCGCGCGCTCGTCGATGCGCCCGATGCGTGGTCGCCGGTCAACCGCAAGTTCAAGACGCCGTGGGAGTGGGCCGTATCGTCGCTGCGCGGGCTCGGCTGGCGCGAGATGGGCGATCGGGGCGACCTGAAGGCCGCGCCGCTGCTCGCGCAGCTCGGCCAGCCGGTGTGGCGGCCGGGCTCGCCGGCCGGCTACGACGACGTCGCTGCGAGCTGGGCCGCGCCCGACGCGCTCGTGCGCCGCGTCGAGATCGCACAGCGCCTGGCCGCGCGTACCGGCGACAGGCTCGACCCGCGCACGCTCGGCAACACACTGCTCGCCGGGTCGATGAGCGCGCCGACCGCGACCGCGCTGGCGCGCGCGGAAAGCGCGACCACGTCGCTCGCGCTGCTGCTCGTATCGCCCGATTTCCAACGGAGGTGACCATGGCCCTGTCCCGCCGACAATTCCTGAGCGTTGCCGCCGCCGGCGCAGGCGCGATCCTCGTCGCGCCGCGCATCGTGTTCGCGAACGTCGAGACAGACCGGCGCTTCGTGTTCGTGATTCAGCGCGGCGCGGCCGACGGCCTGAACATCGTCGTCCCGTATGCCGAACCCGCGTATGCGTCGCTGCGCGGCGCGCTCGCGATCGATACCGCGGCCGCGACGCGGCTCGACGGCACGTTCGCGCTGCATCCGTCGCTCACGCAGACCGCGCAGCTATACCGCGACGGGCAGGCGCTGTTCGTGCACGCGATCGCGTCGCCGTATCGCGACCGCTCGCATTTCGACGGGCAGAACGTGCTCGAAACAGGCGGCCGCGCGCCATATCAGGTGAAGGACGGCTGGCTGAACCGGCTCGCCGCGCTGCTGCCGGCGACGCGCGAAAGCGCGATCGCGTTCGCGCCGACCGTGCCGCTCGCGTTGCGCGGCACCGTGCAGGCCGCGTCGTATGCGCCGTCCGGTTTGCCGGCCGCGCCGGACGACCTGCTCGCGCGCGTGTCGGCACTTTACGAGGTCGACGCGCAGCTTGGCCCGCTGTGGCAATCGGCGATGCAAGCGCGCGGCCTCGCCGGCGACGCGCATGCGCGGCAGGATCCCGCGGGTGTCGGCAAGCTTGCCGCGACGTTCCTCGCGCGCGACGACGGCCCGCGGATCGCGATGATCGAAACGGGCGGCTGGGACACGCATAGCGCGCAGAACGCGCGGCTCGCGAATCAACTGAAGGCGCTCGACACGATGCTCGCCGCGCTGCGCGACGGTCTCGGGCCCGCATGGCAGCAGACCACGGTGCTGGTCGCGACCGAGTTCGGCCGCACGGCCGCGGCGAACGGCACGGGCGGCACCGATCACGGGCAGGCGTCGGTCGCGATGCTGGCGGGCGGCGCGGTCGCGGGCGGCCGCGTGATCGCCGACTGGCCGGGGCTGCGCCCGGGCGACCTGTATGAAGGCCGCGACCTGAAGCCGACCGCCTCGCTCGATGCGCTGATCTCGGGCGCGGCTGCCGAAAGCCTGCGGCTCGATCCCCGCCGCACCGCGTCCGCGCTGTTTGCGGAAAGCGGTGCGACGCGGCCGATGACCGGCCTGATTCGCGGGGTGGCGTGACGCGGCGCGTTGCCGCGTTCGTCCCCGCCAAACGATTACACAACAGGGAGAATCGACGATGAAGATCCGATCCGTTTCGCTTGCCGTGCTGGTGTGCGCGAGTGCCGTGCTGATGTCCGCCTGCGTGGTGGAACCCGTGCGGCCGCCGCAGCCGGCGCCGCTCGTCGAAGTGGCGCCGCCGCCGCCGGCAGCCGGGTATCGCTGGGCGAAGGGGCATTACCGGTGGGCCGGCAATCATTGGGCGTGGGTGCCCGGGCACTGGGTGGCCGTGTATTGATCGTGTGAGACGTGCCGCGCGGTTCGCGGCGAGGGTGCCGGGAAGCGGGCTCGAACTCGTTCACCGAACGCGGGTGCGAACCGCAAGTCGGCCTCGGCCTCGACATCGACATCGACATCGACGGGACGCTGCCGTGCGCGGCGCGAGAATCGCCTACCACCCGATCCGGTGCTTCTCCTCCGTCTCGCGATGCCGCCAGTCGTCGTCCGCGTGCAGGTACTGGCTCGTCGTCGTGAGCGACACGTGGCCGAGGTTGTCGCGCACGAGCCGCAGGTCGACGCGGCCGTCGGCCATGTGCGAGCCCGCGCTGTGGCGTAGCCAGTGCGCGGACGCTTGTTCGAGCACACGCGCCTGTTCGTCGCCGGCTGCGCCGCTCTCGCGCAGCCGGTCGGCCGCGTGCCGGAACACCTGCTTCACGATCCGGTGCAGCGCCGCGCGCGTGAGCGGCTTGCGCGCCTGGCCGAGCGGCAGTACGAGCGGCGTGGGCTCGCCGTCGCTCGGCAACGCGGGCAGCCCGTGCGCGCGCCGGTAGCGCGACAGCTCGGCCATCATCTCGTCGGTGGCCGGCACGAGCCGCTGCCGGCCGCCTTTGCCCGTCACGTCGAGCCACCAGCGGTCATGCCCGTTCGCGTCGCGCCGGCAGAAGAACTGGCCCATCGTCGTGTCGGCCGCTTCGGTGATGCGCAGCCCGCCGAGATACAGCAGCGTGAACAGCCAGCGCGCGCGATCCGCGTGGAAGCAGGCTCGCGCGTCGTCGCGCGGCATCGCGACGATCGCGTCCTTGACCGACTGCCACAGCGGTTGCCCGAGATGGCGCGTGACGCGCGGCGCGGGACGACGCTGCCGCTGCCGCGACAACGCAAGCGGATTGCCGGCGAGGTAGCCGGCCTGCACGAGCCACGAGAACATCACGTTCAGGATCACCAGCGCCTGCCGCTGGCTGGCCGCCGACAGCGGCCCGTAGAACGGCCGCCAGCGCGGGTCGTCGCGCGGATGCTTGCGGCCGCCGTTCGCGCACCACACATCGGCCGGCGCGGGCGCGAGCAGGAACTGCCGGTAGACGACGAGATCTTCGTGCGTGAGCGACGACAGCGGCTTGCCGCACGCGATCACGGCCCACAGCAGCAGGCGCTCGGCTTCCTTGCGGTAGTTCTGGAACGTGGTCGGCGTATCGACGAAGCGCGCGAGCCATGCGCGCACGGCGTCGAGATCGTTGGTCGCGGCGATCTGCGGATGCGCGCTGCCCGAGCGGTTGGTGCCCGCGCGTCCGTCGAGCGCGGCCGGCACGGTCAGCGTATCGATCGGCAGCGGGCGCAGCGCGGCGCCGGACGGAACGGGTGAGGTCATGCGAAGCGGGGGGCGCTGTGTGGGCCGCGCGGGCGGACGAAGGCAGCGCGACAAAGCGTATCGGGAAGCGCCGATGGTACACGATCGTCATGCGGCGTATGCCGGTGCTTCGACGTCGAAGCGGACCAGGGTCCATTGATGCGGATCACTGACGTTCCGCTGATTCTGCAAATTCACTCGCGAGGCTGGCCGTATCTCCGCGCTCGAACCCCCCATGACCGCGATCGCGCGCGAAGTGCGGTCGGTTTTTCCGCACGACATGGCAGATTCGATGGCATCGGGCATGTCCACGCCGTGCGCAGTCCCTTGTTTTTTCAAGGAGCCACCGGACAGTCGGAAATATTTACGCTCGAATCGCGCCACGGGAATATGCCCGCGACGGTTGTCGAGCCTTACGAAAGACGTGTATTCTCCCTACAAATTCATAAACTCAAATCCGAGACACAGCCAGGGTTCCAGCGCCGGAACGGCAATGAGAGAACTCGTTTCGTAATTGACGCACGCTACCAATAACCTTAAAAAAAGGACGGTTCCCGTGACACCAATTAGAAACGCAGCAACCATCTGCACCGTCGTGGGGGCGCTGCTGGCGACCGCGGCACTTTCCGATACCGCGTCGGCTCAGGCGCCCGCGGGGTCTTCCTCCGCTACGCCGCTGGCTGTCGGGCTCGTTTCGAGCGGCGTAGCCGAAGCGCAGGCAATCGAGGCGATCCGCGAAGGCGATATCCTGACGATCAAGCTGCGGTTCAAGCCGCTCGTCGCAAACAAGGTGGAAGTGCTCTATAGCTCGATCAGCAAGAGCGACTACGAGAACGGCATCTACGTGCTCGCAGGCAACAAGAAGCACTTGCTGCTGACGGACAGCAACAACCAGCCGCTGGCCAGCCCTCGCGTGGTTCTTAGCACATCGAAGGATTCGCCGAGCGCGGGCACGTGGTACGGGAGATTTCCTGCTCCGCCGAAGAACGTCACCAAGGTGTCGTTGTCGATTCCGGGTGTGGAAGCGCTCGACGGCATCAAGATTACCGATCGCTGACCATGGCCGGAGCGATCATATCAATCGTGGCGCTGATCCTGTCGGCGACCGCAGTCGGCGGTGCCTTCGCGCAAGCGCCGCCGGCGCATCGCGACATTCGGGATCTCAACGCAACCGTCCTGGACGTGAAGGGATTCTCGTCCGATCTGAACAGCACCGTATCGGATCTGTCGGCCAGGGCATCGGGGCTCGCGGCACGGCACGACGGCCTGTCCGTGCGCGAGGACAAGGCGACGGTACGGGTGTCGATGCTGGGCGACGTCCTGTTCGACTTCGACAAGGCCAGCATCCGGCCGTCTGCCGAGCCGACACTCGACGACATCCTGCGGCTCGCCGCGTCCGTTCCGTCCGGGGCGATCGTGATCGAGGGGTATACCGATTCGAAAGGATCTGCCGCGTATAACAAGACGCTGTCTTTCCGTCGCGCGAATGCCGTGGCCGACTGGCTCACGTCGCACGGGATGAAGAAGGCGCGTTTGTCGGCCAAGGGGCTGGGGGGCAGCCGACCGGTCGCGCCCAATACGCTCAGGAATGGCGCGGACAATCCGGACGGCCGTGCACTGAATCGCCGTGTCGAGTTCGTGTTGCCGAACGACGCGAAACGCGCGAAGTAGGCGCCCGGCGTGCACATGCGGACCGCCGGCTACGATGCGCGCGGCTGAACCGGAGCACGGTAACGTGTCGGCGTGCGCGCGACATCGCACGAATGAGGGGGAGAACGCCGGCTGTAAGGCATTTGCGAACTTTCCCGCCGCGCCGATCGTCTAACCGCCCCTCCAACGCCTCCAGAGAAACATCAGATGCTTCGCCATTCCAGAACGCTGCTCGGCGCTGCCGTGATTGCCGGCAGCACGCTCCTCGCCGGATGCCAGACCGACGCGGCCGTCACGGCCCCGAACGCGGGCCGCCCGAACGCGGGCCGCCCGGCCGACGGCCGGCCGGTGACGAAGACCGTCTATGTCGCGCCGCAATCCGCGCGCTGCACGGGCGTCGCACCGATGGAATGCCTGCAGGTGCGCAGCAGCCCGAGCGAGCCGTGGAGCCTGTGGTACGCGGGCATCGAGGGCTTCGCGTATCAGCCCGGTTACCTGTACACGCTCGAAGTCGACGAATACCGCGTCGCGCGGCCGCCGGCCGACGGTTCGTCGATCCGCTGGGTGCTCAAGCGCGTCGTCGAGCGCCGCCAGGCGAACTGACGGCCGCGCTCACGCTGACGATCGCGCCGCCGCACGGGCCGGCGGCGCGGCCGTATCGATCCGCCGGAACACGACGGACGACAGCAGCGTGACGGCGCCCATGCACGCGAACGACAGCATGAACCCGCGCCCCATCGAGCCCCACCAGCCGGCGAACAAGTTGACGAGCCCGCCGCCGATCGACACGCCGAGCCCCATCGCCAGCATCTGCATCATCGTGAACAGGCTGTTGCCGCTGCCGGCGTCGTCATGCGACAGCCCCTTCAGCGTCACGCCGTTCATCGCCGCGAACTGCATCGAGTTCGCGGCGCCGAACACGATCAGCAGCACGATCTCCAGCACCGGCGCGGGCCGCGCGGACACCAGCGCGAACCCCGCGATCGCACAGCCGACGATCCCCGTATTCACGACCAGAAACGTCGCGTAGCCGAAGCGCTTCACGAGCGGCGCGATCCAGCGTTTCGCGATGACGCCCGCGATCGCGGCCGGCAGCATCATCAGCCCCGACTGCAGCGGCGTATAGCCGAGCTGCACCTGCATCAGCAGCGGCAGCATGAACGGCACCGCGCTCGTGCCGATCCGGCACAGCAGGTTGCCGAGCAGCCCCGAACCGAAGTTCGGCTCGCGAAACAGCCCGAGCCGGAACAGCGGCTGCGCGCGCCGCCGCGCATGCGGCAGGTAGGCGAGCGCGCTCGCCAGACCGAGCATGGCGAGCCCGGCCGCCCAGGCCGTGCGATGCGCGGGCATCGGCGGGTCGATCGCGAGCGACAGCGCGATCATCGCGACCGACAGCAGCGCACAGCCGACGAAGTCGAACGGCGGCGGCTGTTTCGCCTGGTCGTGCGGCAGGTAGCGCTGCACCGCGATGAAGCCGATCACGCCGACCGGCACGTTGACGATGAACACCCAGTGCCATGAAATCGCCTGCGTGAGCCAGCCGCCGAGCGTCGGCCCGACGATCGGGCCGAGCTGGCCGGCGATCGACACGAACGCGATCGCCGCGACGTACTGTTCGCCCGGCACGCGGCGCAGCACGGCGAGCCGCCCGATCGGCAGCAGCATCGAGCCGCCGATGCCCTGCACGGCGCGCGCGACGACGAGCTGGCCGAGCGTATGCGATGCCGCGCAGCCGATCGACGCGAGCACGAACACGAGAATGGCGACCGAGAACACGCGGCGCGTGCCGAACCGGTCGGCGAGCCAGCCGGACGCCGGCGTGAGCATCGCCATCATCAGCGTGTAGGCGACCACGACGGGCTGCATCGCGAGCGGCGACGCGTGCAGGCTTTGCGCGATCGAAGGCAGTGCGGTGTTGACGATCGTCGTGTCGAGCGACTGCATGAAGAACGCAGCGGCGACGATCCAGAGCAGCGCGGAGTGTGTGGGTTCCCGGGACATGGCGAAATGATGGTGCGAAGGCCGGGCGCGGGCGGCGCCGTTGTGCGGTCGCGCGGCGCCTGTCGGCCGTCAAGCGCTCGATGGTACCGATTCCTGTGGCCATCGGGAAGCTGCCTGGAGACATCGATTGTCATCGGCAATGCCGCCGACAATGCGCGATGCTCGATCCCGTCCGGCGTAGCGCACCTGTCGCGCGCGATGCGCCCGCATTCCTGCACGCGCGCCGTCATGTCGGCCGTTTCTGCGAAATCACGAGCAGCGCGCTCGACGAGACGCAGAAGATGCTTGCGCTCAAGCGCTTGGGGGAAGACGCACGACCTCGGGCGGGCGGCCGTGTTTCTGGCGTCGGACCGGGCAGATTACATTACCGGGCAGCAGTTGAACGTTTCGGAGGATATGGGTTGTAGCGGGTGTGAAAAAGCCCGCTCGGGCGAGCGGACTTCGGAGTCGCTTGACGCGTATCAGTTGTCTTGGACGGTGACATCGCCAGTTTGTGCGATCTTTGTCAGTATGCGTTTCTGGTATGCGTACCACGATGTCAGGCATTCCTTGTCGCGACAATTTTTCTCCCGGAAATTCCACTGTTTGCGTGTTCGTTCAACAAACGCAGTTTTGTCGATGACGGCATCTTTCGCTTGTTGGTATGTCGCTGCGAGATCCCGGTCGGCGGCTGCAAGATCCGCATCGTGACAGATCAGGAATTCAGGAATGGACTTGGCTTTTGCACAGTCGAAGCTCGTTTGTTGCAGCGGGGCAGCCATCGCATCGCTTGCGGGTTGATTGGCAATCGGTTGAGCGACAGGCAGGTTCGATTGTGTCGAGGGCGTGATGTTCACTGACGGCTGCGATTGATTCAACGCTGCCGTACGTTGACCGTAGGGAGTCAGTTGTCCGGACATCGCGTCTTCGATCATTGCGCCGATCAGGGAGTTAGGTACGACCCGCACTGTTTCGGTTTTTAGAATCGAGTCGCCGGCCATGGTTTGCGACTTGGCGAAATTGCACGGAGCCTCGCAGGTAATGCGATTCGAAATGTTTGGATTATCCTCGTCGACCAACAGCAGAATATAGCTGCCGTCCCTCAAGCCGACGTAGCGCATCATGACAAGCGCCTTCGTTGCTTTTCCTGCTCTCACGTCGTCTTCACTGAGCGCTGGCTCGTAACCGTACGTGCCATTCTGGCTCATCGCGTAATTGTGTGAAGGGGGCGGAGGCGCAGCAACTACCGGCTGCGGCGGTTGTTGTGGCGTGGTGGTATCGCTGGACGCACTGGGGCTCGTCGCTGACGATTGAGTGCTGTTGTCGGATTGTTTCGAATTACAACCCGCTACCATGGCCGCAGCCAACAAAAGAAGTGCGATGCGATTCACAATTTCCCCGCTAGTCGATTGGTCTTATTAACTGCCGCTGGCTAGCCCGGATTACTAGAGGTGCGTTGCATCTCCGGTGATTTTCTGGTGGCCCGGTTGATCGCTAGATCGGCTTTGCTCTTGGTCGTTGGATTGTACTCTGACACCCGGTTCGGGCGTCGTTATAGAAAGCCGATAAATCAGCACATCGTGATTGTGCTCGCTTCACGGAGCGGCACGTCGATATGTGCGATCGAGGACGAGTATCACGAACACGATACGAACGCTCGGTGCGAAACCATGCTCACGGTTGCGCAAATCGCTCGAACGCGTCGAAGAATGATATGAATACACCGACTAGGGATCTGGTCGAAGAGCGCTGACTCCGCGGGCCACGATGTCCGCATAGATCGTTGATTTCCATCAAGGCTGTGGCGTCGGCTTGCTTTGATGTCGGGCTGCTGATGAACGACATTGAAAGTGTCGACACTGGCTCTTGTACTTGCTGCCGGAGTGGCGCAGCGGGTCGATTCGCCGGTGCATTTCACGTACTGCCGCGGAGCTTGACATGTCATCGCACGGGCCGCGTAGGGCCATCGCCATCATTTTCCGTGAGCATGAGCAATTGTCTACCGTGATCGACGGCATGCGGCGGTTTGTCCATCTTCTGACGACTGGCAAGCCCGCTCCGGGTCTCATGGTGTTTCGGGCCATGCTTTATTACATTCGTGAGTACCCTGAGAAGGTGCATCATCCCAAGGAGGAGCGTTACTTGTTTGCGCCGCTGCGGGACAAGACAAACGAGTTTGACAGTGTCATTGACGAACTGGAATCTCAACACGCGTTGGGAGAATTGAAGTTGATGAATCTGGAGCACGCATTGACGCGCTATGAGCTGAAGGGGGCTCCGGCACTTCGTGCTTTGCAAGCCAAGGTGGACGAATATGCCGAATACTATGCCGATCACCGGTGTATGGAAGAGACGTTGATTTTGCCCGCCGCCGGACGCCTGCTGACGGCGGAAGACTGGGCCGAGACGGACGCCGCCTTCGGAGCCAATCGCGATCCGTTCGACGGGAGCGAGCTCGAAGACGATCTCGACAAATTGTTTTCGATGATCGTCAATACGATTCCGGAGACGGAAAGTTAGCGGCTCGGTGATGTCTCTTTCGGTGCGGGCCGTCTCATGACGCAAACCCGGATCGAAATGGCGGCCGCGCAGTTGAGCAAGTGTTTTATCGGCGTGCAGGTCAGGCGCGCGAAAAAAGCGACGCGCCACCGGCGTTGCAGCACGTGTTCGAGCCGCGGTAAAAACCGGCGGGCCGGCCGAAAATCGGGGGCGCATCGGAATTCGCTCCGTCGGCCGGCAACACCCGCCACATAAGGCGCGCGCGTCGCCCGTGCGCGCGCGTCGCACCGAAAGAGCTTGACGGAATGGCCGCTACCGCGTAGTGTCCGTGACCGAAGTCTTCAAGAAGTTCGATTGCTCATCATTGGCCGCACTCCGTGTGCGGCAGTCGTTGGTCTCTCCCTCTTTGATTCTTTCTGTGCCTGTCACGGGCGCATGTTCAATTATTCGTATTAAGGAAGTATTTGTGGATACCGGTACCGTCAAGTGGTTCAACGAAACCAAGGGCTTTGGTTTCATCTCCCCCGACAACGGCGGCGACGATCTGTTCGCCCATTTCTCCGAAATTCGCGGCACGGGCTTCAAGACCCTGGCCGAAGGCCAGAAGGTCAGCTTCGAAGTGAAGCGCGGCCCGAAGGGTCTGCAAGCGTCGAACATCACGCCGCAGTAAGCCGCATCGGCATCGGCCGCCGATCGGCGGCGGGTGCCGGATGGAGTATCGCGCGGGGCGCCGCTGTTCCGGCGGCCTGCGCGTTCCGATGCGCACGACCGATGCATCGCGACATTCTCGATGCATCGGTCGTGACGCCTCCCTCATCGCATGCGTGACCCGCGTGCGACACAACGCCCGCGCGAAGCGAGCGCCGCTTCGCCAGCGCATCACCGCTTTAACGCATCAACCCGAGCAGACCGCCGCCATGCCGTAGCAGCCGGCGCGGTCCCGACTACTTGCGCGGCGCTCATCGCGCCGCCGCCACCGACCGCCCGAACGCCGCAACGCGCCGGGCTCCGATCGCAAGACAGGCCCGTGGCCCGTCTGAACGAACCGATACCCGGCAGCCTGCCGGCCGTCGTCCCGTTACGGGAAACGGCGCCGGGCAGATCGCCGCGGCCGCGGTCAATCACCTTGTCTGGAGGAATTGGTTTGGCAAAAGAAGAACTGCTGGAACTGGACGGAATCGTCGACGAAGTGCTGCCGGACAGCAAATACCGTGTCACGCTGGAAAACGGCGTCGTGGTGGGCGCGTACGCGTCGGGCCGCATGCGCAAGAACCACATCCGCATTCTCGCGGGTGACCGCGTGACGCTGGAACTGTCGATGTACGACCTCACCAAGGGCCGCATCAACTTCCGTCACAAGGACGCGAACTCCCCGCGTCCGCAGCGCAACAGCGGCCCGCGCCGCTAAGCGACAGGATCGGGCGCGCAGCACCGCACCGATCGACTTCCGTCCGGCCACGCGGCTGGACGAACCCCGGATGGACGGCACGGGTCGTGCCGTTCGTCGGTCGCCTGCGGCGTTGTCACGCCGCGACGGCCTAGGTCGCCTCTCCGATCGAACCGCCCGGTTCGGATCGTCGTTTTCCCCTCGTACTCGTTGATTCGCTGCGCATTGCGCCCGCCAGCCACGTCGGCCTCCGGTCGAACACGCACGCCGCGCACGCATTGTGCGTCGCTTTACGCGGATGCGGCACGGTCGTACACTCGTCGGCAATTCGCGGCCCGCGCGTGGCTTTCAATCCCTTCAGTTGCTTTCAGCGGGCCAACGACCGTGCCAGCCGGACATTCGTCGCGCGACGCCAGGAGGCGCCATGAGTGCAGACGCAGCCCCCGCATCCCCGCCGGTTCAGGGTCGCATCCAGCATGTGTTCGTGCTGATGCTCGAGAACCGCTCGTTCGATCACCTGTTCGCACTGTCGGGCATCGCCGACATCGTCGCCGCGTCGCCGGGCGACAGCAATGCGTATGGCGGCGCGGTCTATCCGTTCGGCGGCGGTGCGCCCGACCGGATGCCGACCGATCCGTGCCACGAATTCACCGACGTGCTCGAACAGCTCTGCGGCGCGGGCGTGCCGTTCGTGAAAGGGCAGGCTTATCCGGGCGTCAATAATTCGGGATTCGTGTCGAACTACGCGACGTCGCATTCCGAAGGCACGCCGCCGCAGCCGGCCGATGCGGCCAAGATCATGCAGGGTGCCGACGTGCGGACGCACGCGCCTTCGCTGTACGCGCTCGCGAATGCGTTCGTGCTGTGCGACGCGTGGCATGCGTCGATGCCGGGGCCGACCTGGCCGAACCGCTTCTTCCTGCACGGCGCGTCGTCGGCCGGGCTCGATCATTCGCCGACCAAGATAGAAATGGGCGGGTGGGAGGCGTTCGACGGCTTCCGTTATCCGAAGGGTTCGATCTTCGACACGCTCGGCGACGACAACTGGCGCATCTACCAGGACCAGTCGGGCGATCCGCTCGGCCACGTGCCGCAGGTCGCGTCGCTGAAGGGCGTGAGCTTCGTCGATATCGACGACCTCGCGCACTTCGAAGCCGATCTCGCGGCCGGCTACACGGCACGCTACACGTTCATCGAACCGGGCTACGGCGACATCGTGCACGGCACCTACCAGAACGGCAGCTCGCAACACCCGATGGACGGGCTGGCCGGCGGCGACCAGCTCGCCGCGCGCGTGTACAACGCGATCCGCAATTCGCCGGTGTGGAACCGCAGCCTGTTCGTGATCGTCTACGACGAGCACGGCGGCTTCTACGATTCGGTCAGGCCGGGCACCGCGCCGCCGCCGAACGACGGTGCGGCCGCGACGCTGAACGCGAGCGGCTTCGGGTTCGACGTGTACGGCCTGCGCGTGCCGGCGATCGTGATTTCGCCGTGGGTCGCGGCCGGGAAGGTCGACCACACGCCGTACGATCATGCGTCGGTCGCCGCGACGCTCGAGCGCCTGTTCGGCCTCGCGCCGCTGACCGACCGCGACCGCCTCGCCAACGACCTGCTGGCGCTCGTGACGACTACCTGCCGCACCGACTGCCCGCAAAGGATTGGATCATGAGCACGACCCCGGCCCCGGACCCGCGCGATGCGCTGCCCGTGCGCGACGGCACGAGCCTGATCGCCTATCTGCACATCCTGAAGAAAGCGCATGCGGCGCTGGTCGGCCACGACAATGCTCATCTGCGCTTCAGCGAGATCGTGACGCGCGGGCAGGCGCGGCAATACATCGAGGAGTTGATGCCGAAGCTGCAGCAGGCGCGTGCGGAGCATCGGCGGCGCCGGCACGGCGGGAAGCATCGTTGACGGGTATGGCGGCGCGCGGTTGGGGCGGTGTGAAGTCGGTGCCTGACCGAGAGAGACCGTGGCGTATCACGCGGCCGGCCGCGCGCCGCACGCCCCTCCGGTTAAAGGAGGGCTTGCGCCCCGTTCACACCGCTTCCGGATGGCTGCAGGCCGCGTTCGATTAGGCCGTCGCCTGCCGCGCCCGCACCATCGTCAGCGCCGCGTCCTCGATCACGTTCTCCTGCCCGCCGCCGAGCCGCTGCCGGCCCAGTTCGACGAGGATGTCGTGCGCGTGAATCCCGTACTTCGCTTCCGCGCGCTTCGCGAACAGCAGGAACGACGAGTAGACGCCCGCATAGTCGAGCGTCAGCGCATCGCGGTCGAGGCGGATCGACGCGAAGGCGAACGGCACGCGGATTTATCAGCAGTCGGTGGAGGATTGTTTGAGGCCGCTCAGGCGAATCGACGGATCAGCGGGGCGGCGGCGGACGGCGTTTCGTCGCACGCGCAGGCCGCCCGTCGCTCATGTTCGGCATCGACGAGCGGTGCGATGGTGTCCTGCTTCGTCGCGGCCGTTCTCCGTTGTTCTTGCGATGTCGCCGATCGCTCGCGTCCGCCGGTCGATCGGGCCGATACCGGATCGATTGCGTCACACGTCGCCGTTGGCTTAAGATCGGCAGCAGTTCATCCCACGCCTTCAGCGCCAATGAAAACGAGCATACGCCTGCGGGTGGCCGTCATTACTTCCGCCTTTGCGGTTTTCAACGTCTACATGCACATTCAGCAATTCATCAGCGGCTGCATGTGGGTCAGGGGCCATCAGCGCTGCAGCTTCGAAAACAGCGCGAATTTCGAAGGCTGGATGGATCTCGACCTGCTGGTCACGTGTTGCTGGGTCGCCGGCGCCGTGATGGGCTGGGTGGCCGTCGCAGAGGCGGCCAGAAAGCAGGGTTAGCGGCGCGACGGCCGTATGCGACGAAACGGCCGCGACATGACGCTCGATCGATTCGACTCCGTCAATCCGTGACAACGCGTATTCGCCGCTCGATGGCGAAGCCGTTCCCGATCCATTCGAACCGAAAATGAACTCGCGGGCTGCTGTCGGCGGACGAGATCATGGCGATCCTCGGCGCGTGTTTCCGTGCGGCGCGAGTGCGGTGCGGCGTGTGATCGTCGCGTCGCTGTTCGAGTGAGATCCGGGTGTGACGGCGGTGGCCGGAACCGCCTTCCGCGAGCGGTTCGAAATGTCATACCGGAGGCCGGAGCGCAACGGTTTCGCGCGTCGAACCGGGCCTCCGTTCCGGCTTTGATTTCCCCGATGGCGTGCACTAGATTCGAAGCGTTCATTTGTCACAGTGCGCGAGGTGGAGCCATGACTCCGTGGGAAATTCAGGGTACCGAATTGATCAGTTGCAATTGCTCATACGGTTGTCCTTGCCAGTTCAGTGGGTTGCCGACCCACGGCAATTGCGAAGCGATGGGTGCGATTTCGATCGACAGCGGCCACTACGGCGACGTGGTGCTCGACGGCGTCAGGATCGCGGTCGTGTTTCAGTGGCCGGGGGCGATTCACGAAGGCAAGGGCAAGTGCCAGCCGATCGTCGACGAGCGCGCGAGTCCGGCACAGCGCGAAGCGGTGCTGAAGATCATGACCGGTCAGGATACCGATCCGTTCGCGACGATGTTCTCGGTATTCGCGTCGACGCTCGAGCAGGCGTTCGAGCCGATCTTCACGAAGATCGATTTCGACGTCGATGTCGATGCGCGGCGCGGCCGGATTCATGTCGACGGGGTGTTCGACGTGGCGGGCGATCCGATTCTCAACCCGGTGACGGGCGCCGAGCATCGCGTGCGGATCGACCTGCCGAACGGTTTCGAATACGAGCTTGCCGAGATCGGTTCGGGCACGGGGCGCTCGCAAGGCAACATCGCGTTGAATCTCGACGGAACCTACGCGCAGTTCGCGCGGCTGCACCTGAACAACCACGGGCTGATCCGGCATCGCGTCGCGGCATGACTCCGTTCGACACCTGGCTCGGGCGCGAGCGCGTCGTTACGCTGCTCGGCATGGCTGTGCTCGTCGGCGTGTGCTGGTTCTATTTGTGGACGGGCGCGGGAACCGGCATGTCGGCACTGGAGATGACGACGGTCGCGCTCTTTCCGCATCGACTGGCGGACGGCATGGGCAGCATGGATCCGTCGCTGCCGACCGTGATCGCGATGTGGTGGGTGATGATGATCGCGATGATGACGCCCAGTGCTGCGCCACTCGTGATGCTGTATCGGCGCGTGCTGCGGCATCGCGGCGCGGACGGCTCGGGTGCCGCGTTCATGTCGATGTCGCTGCTGGCCGGTTATCTGGCCGCATGGCTCGCGTTCTCGATCGGCGCGGCGTTGCTTCAGGCGCTGCTGCAGCCGGCCGGGCTGATCTCCGCGATGATGCTGTGGTCGAAGAGCGCCGTGCTTTCCGCGGTCGTTCTCGCGCTGGCCGGGCTCTATCAATTCTCGCCGCTGAAACGCGCGTGCCTTCGGCAATGCCGCGCGCCGGCCGGTTTTCTGGTCGCGCACTGGCGTCCGGGCGTCGCCGGCAGCTTCCTGCTCGGCGCGCGGCACGGCGTGTATTGCGTGGGCTGCTGCTGGTTGCTGATGGCGCTGCTGTTCGTCGGCGGCGTGATGAATGTCGTCTGGATTGCCGCGCTGTCGCTGTTCGTGTTTGCGGAAAAAATCCTGCCCGGCGGCGATCTGGTCGGGCGCGTGCTGGGTGTCGTGCTGATCGCCTGGGCTGGTGCGACCTTGTTCGTTTGAACGGGTTTGAATGCGTTCGAGCGGGGGTGTCCGGGGCCGCTCGTCATTCGCGATGCGCGACTTCAACACGCAACGGAAACGCCTTCGGGGCAACGGGAGGCTTTCGATGAAGCGTTGCTTTCACATTGGCGTGGTGTTGTGCACGGTGGTCATCGTTGCGACGCCGGCATTCGCGGGCGGCGACATGTCCGGCATGAGCATGCGGAACACGAAGATGTCCGCGCCGGATGCGGAGCTGACCGATGCCGAGGTCAAGGAGATCGATGCCGGACGCGGGCTCGTGACATTGAAGCACGGCGCACTCGACAACATCGGGATGCCGCCGATGACGATGGTGTTCAAGATCGCCGGCGCGGCGATGAGCGAGCCGCTTCATGTGGGCGACAAGGTCAGGGTTCGGGTTGAAAAGGTCAACGGCGCGCTCACAATCGTGAGGCTCGTGAAGCGGCCGTGACGACGACGCGGCGGCACGCGCGAGGTGTCGGGGCCGGAGCAGGCGATGCGCGGTCGCGGCGGGTTTTTAATTGGTCATGCTACGTAACGCAGGGCCGGTGTTACGTCGGCGTCGCGGGGATTCGAGGGCGGATTGAACGGCACCGCTGGGCCCGTATACAACGCGTCATGCCGGAAAGTGCCGCCGGCAAGGCCGCCGCGGCTCGGTTGCGGAATTGTTAACGCAGCCGTTGAGGATGGCACGGTAGATGCTTGCTGGAATGATCGCGCTGAATAGCTGACAGGGGCTTCCATGCAAAATCATTTCATCAAGGCGAACGTTGCGCTCGCTGCCATTGCCGCGGCGTGTGCGCTGGCAGCCTGCGGCGGCGGTGACGTTACGGCGCCGCCGCTGGCCGGTAACAACATCGGAGCGAGTACGAGCGGGACCAGTGGCACAAGCGGGACCAGTGGCACGAGTGGGACCAGTGGCACAAGCGGAACAAGCGGAACGAGCGGAACGAGCGGAACAAGCGGAACGAGCGGAACGAGCGGAACGAGCGGAACGAGCGGATCAAGCGGATCAAGCGGCACGAGCGGCACGAGCGGCACAAGCGGAACCAGCGGAACCAGCGGAACCAGCGGAACCAGCGGAACCAGCGGAATCGGTGGCACGAGCAGAACCAGCGGCACGCCCGGCACGAACGGCATCGTCAGCTCCGTCGGCGCGGTCGCCACGGACACGGGCGTCACGATGGGCGGCGTGAGCCTGCCCGGTGGCGTCAGCAAGGGTGTGACCGCCGGGCCGGCCGACACCGTCACCGGCGTCGGCACGATCGTTCGCGATACGTCGAACGCCGTGAGCAACGGCATCGGCCAGATCGGCTTCACGGCGAACCCGGTCGGCACGACGGTCGCCGGCCTCGGCACCATCGTCGGCTCGACCAGCAACCCGGTTGCCGGTCTCGGTGAAACCGTGAAGGCGCTCGGTTCAGGCCCGCTGTCGCCGCTGGCGCCGATCACGACGCCGGTCGGCGGCCTGCTCGACACGGTGTCCGGCGGTCTGAAGTCGGGCGGCACCATGCTCGGCTCGGCCTTGTCGTCGGGCCCGGTCCAGCAGGCGACGCAGGCGCTCAGCGCGGCGATCACGCCGCTCGTGACGACGGCCGGCCAGCTCACGCAGCAGGTCGGCACGGCAACCGGCCTCGGTCAGCCGGTCGCCGGCCTGCTCGGGCAAGTCGGCAGCGCAATCACGACCGCCGGATGGAAGGTGACGGCTGCGTCGCCGCAGCCGGTCGTCAGCGGTGTCGGTGATCTCGTCCGTGCCGTCGGCAATACGGTAACCAATGCGGGCGGGCTCGTGAACCCGAGCGGCGCGAATGGCGCGGTGCCGATCGCCGGCCTGGTGACGAGCGTGGTCGGCGGCATGCCGGCGACCGTGCACGACGGTTCCGCGACCCGCACGGGCGGCACCACGCCGTTGGGCGGTACGGGCAATCCGCTCGCGCCGGTGACGTCGCTGGTGGGCGGCCTGCTCGGCGGCGCGGTCGGCAAATAGCCGATCGGCGCCGACCGTCACCGAGGCAACCGGCCGAATGACCTTGGAGACGGCTTCAGCTTCGCCCGACACGGGAAACCTGACGGCAGCGGTCCTGGAAAGGTCCGTTGGGTCGTTGAACGCACGCACGCTTGGTTTGCATCATTTCCGGCATCCGCGCATTCGTTTCGAGCGACGTGCCGACATCCACGCAGCGCTTCTTAAACCCGGCTGCTGCATGATCTGCTGGAACACCTCACGGCGATCGTTATGAAACCGTCTCTTGGCCTCGCCTTAATGCGGCCGTGCCGCCGCATGCTGCTGCAGCACCTCCAGGTGCTCGATGATCTGATTGGCGATTTCCTTCGCCAATGAACCGACCGCGATCGTCCCCTCGACTTTCTTGACGACGAACTTTGCCGCAACGATGTACGGATTCCAGCTCGCCACCGTGCCCTGCGCCTTGATCGCATCCTTCACTCCGATGATCGCAAACGGCACGTTGGAGTCCCCAGCCGCGTCGGCGATCGTCACGGAGACTTCCGTGTTCGGGCTGCCGTCGTCCGAGCCGCCTTGCAGCAGCGACTGAATGCGGCCGCTCGGGACGCGTGAATAGAAAACGCCGCCGATCAGCCAGCCCGATGCGTGCATCGGCAATGGCTCGCCGGGTGCGAGATAACGCGCGGTGACGCCCGCGTTGCTTAGCTGCTGGACGATGGCCTTCGCCAACGCACCTGCATTCTGGCTAGCCGACCTCCCGTGCGTGATCGCGCGCGAACGGGACAGCAAGCGCCCCGAGCCGTTGCTTTCTTGAACGACCTGGAAAGCCCGCACGTACATGACCGGTGTGGTAGGCGCGATGTCCGGGCCGCTCGCGGCCGGCTGCTGCGCGTGCGCGAAACTCGTCGCAAACCAAATGAAGAGCGCGGCAAAAACTGCCTGATTGAGCTTTCTCACTGTTTTCGCTCATTTTTCAAGATTGGAACGAGGGCCAGCTTATGACCGTGAATATGGGGCGTCAACCTTGCAATTACCCACAACTTGCGAGATCAGGTTAATAAGTGTTTTGAGTAAACGATTTTGAAGATTGAGCATTAGGTGTACCTGCGCTTGGAACCGAGGGATGGATCCTTTTCCCTCTTATTCAAACGCAGCGCTGCAACGATTCGCAGCGCTCGCACGTCTCGATGACGTCAAGTCGAGCCCTATCCAGACGCCATCGGGCTGGGTTGCCGACCATCGCTACCCGTCTCTTGGTCGGCCGACCGTCACCGGCCGCCCAAGGTTCGGGCTGGGATCTGCCGGCCAGCCATGAAGACCCGGCCAGCTACTTGCGGCCGTCATCGAACTTCGACGGCGGCCGCGCCAGCCCGCGCGCCGGCAGCGGCGTCGACATCACGATCGACGTGCGCGTTTCGCCGTACAGGTTGATGCGTTCGATCAGCTGCTCGAGGTGGGTCATGCTGGTGGC
Organism: Burkholderia sp. BE17; assembly: GCF_009362305.1. Classification (NCBI taxonomy): domain Bacteria; kingdom Pseudomonadati; phylum Pseudomonadota; class Betaproteobacteria; order Burkholderiales; family Burkholderiaceae; genus Burkholderia; species Burkholderia sp. BE17. The sequence continues at coordinate 99,720 of NZ_WHNU01000025.1, read as the reverse complement.
GACGAACCGCATGACATACGAGTCGGCGCCCGTCACGTGATGGCATTCGACGACTTCGGGAATCGTCTCCAGCAACTTGAGGAATTTCGCTTTCGCCGGCTGCGGCACCGTGATGCCGATCAGCGCGCTCACCGGATAGCCGGCCGCGGCCGGATTGATCCGCGTGGTGTAGCCCTCGACGATGCCGGCCGTTTCAAGGCGCTTCACGCGTTCCGTCACCGCCGGCACCGACAGGTGAACCTGGCGAGCCAGCTCCGTATAGCTGATGCGGCCGTTGGCCTGCAACAGCGCGAGTACCTTCCAGTCCAGATCGTCCATCGCGGCGGGAATTTTTAAGGTGGAAGGGCCATTTTTCCTTAAAAACCGCATTCAGCGGTGACCGGACTTTCCCTACGATGCGTGTTCAACCCGTTGCATGTCGCAAGGAGCAGGCGATGCTGTTCATCAAGTCCGTCGTGATGGGGTTGTCGATCGCGGTGCCGGTCGGCCCGATCGGCATGCTGTGCATTCAGCGCAGCCTGAGCCGCGGCTTTCAGGCTGGATTCGCGACGGGTGTCGGCGCCGCGTGCGCCGACGCGATCTACGGCTTGCTCGGCGCGCTGGGCATCGCGGGCATCGTCACCGCATTCCCGATGCTGACCGTCGGCCTGAAGATCGGCGGCGGCGCGTTTCTCGTGTGGCTCGCGTGGACGATCGCGCGCCAGGCGCCGGCCGCGGCGGCGCTGCAACGCGACCTGCCGCGCACGACCGTTCTGCGCGATTTCCTGACGACGTTCGGCCTCACGCTGTCGAACCCGATGACGATCCTGTCGTTCGTCGGAATTTTCGCGGCGCTCGGTCCGTTGGCGGGCGCGCGGGAAGGCGCGATGTGGCCGGCCGTGGCGCTGATGGTGGCCGGCGTGTTCATCGGTTCCGCGACCTGGTGGCTGTGCCTGAGCGGCGCGACCGCCGCGCTGCGCACGAAGATGTCGTTCGCGTTCATGCACGGGCTGTCGCGCGTGTCGGCCGTCGTCGTCGCGGCATTCGGCGCGATCCAGTTGGTCGCGGGCGTGCGCGGTGTCATTTAGGTGAGCGATCCGTCGCTGCCGTCGTTCCGATAATGACGACCGCGCGCGGCAGCGCCGGCCGGCGCGCGCCGTTACATGCGGGTGCCGGTGTGCGTGCGGCCGCTCGGGTCGCCGCCGCGGTCGGGCGGCGTATTGTTCTGATCGATCTTCGCGAGCACGAAGCCGGTGGGCGGCAACGCGCCGGGCGAACGGTGGGTCGCCTGCGCGACGGCGTCGTGCGGCGATGCGGCGGGAAAACCGGCTGACGTAACGCCCGGTTGAGCGAACGCCGAAAGGGAAGCGGCCGCCAGCGCGGCGGCGACGATCGCGTGCGTGTTCATGGTGACTCCTTCACGACTGACTTCGGGACAACGTAATCAGTCTAGGGCGCGAAACTTAACGCGATGTGAAGGAGCGGCGGCGCGCACATGACAGGATGTTCATGCGCACCGCGACGTTCATGCCGATGCCGACACCAGTGCGCAGAAGTTCTCCAGATCGACGTTGCCGCCGCTGATCACCACGCCGACGCGCTTGCCCTGCAACTGGTCCTTCATCCGCCGCACGGCGGCGAACGACAGGCAGCCGGTCGGCTCGACGACAATCTTCATACGCGTTGCGAAGAAGCGCATGCAGTCGACGAGTTCGGCATCCGTCGCGGTCAGGATGTCGTCGACGTCGCGGCGGATGATCGGGAACGTCAGGTTGCCGAGGTGCTGCGTCTGCGCGCCGTCGGCGATCGTGCGCGGCGTATCGATATGCACGATCGCGCCGGACCGGAACGATTGCTGGCCGTCATTGCCGGCTTCCGGCTCGACGCCGTACAACGCCGCGCGCGGCGACAGTGCGCGCGTGGCGAGCGCGGTGCCGGACAGCAGCCCGCCGCCGCCGAGCGGCGCGAATACCGCGTCGAGCGGCCCGACTTCGTCGAACAGTTCCTTCGCCGCCGTGCCCTGGCCGGCGATCACGTCCGGATGGTCGTAGGGCGGGATCAGCGTGAGCCCGTGCTTCTCCGCGAGCTCGCGCCCGATCTGCTCGCGGTCCTCGGTGTAGCGGTCGTAGGTCACCACGTTGCCGCCGTAGCCGCGCGTCGCGGCCATCTTCGCGGCCGGCGCATCCTGCGGCATCACGATCGTCGCCGGGATGCCGAGGATGCGCGCCGACAGCGCGATCGCCTGCGCATGGTTGCCGGACGAGAACGCGACGACGCCGTTGCGGCGCTGCTCGGCATCGAAGCGCGACAGCGCGTTGAACGCGCCGCGAAACTTGAATGCGCCCATGCGCTGCAGGTTCTCGCACTTGAAGAACACCTGCGCACCGAGCGCTTCGTCGACCGTCCGCGACGTCATCACCGGCGTGCGGTGCGCATGGCCTTCGAGCCGGGCCGCGGCGGCGGCAACGTCGTCGTACGTGGGGAGAGTCGGAGAGTTCATGGTCGATCGAGGGTCGGAAAGTTTAGTCAACGTGAAAGCAGCGCGCTTGCGTCATTTCGCATCGTTGTACACGGTCGCGCGCGATACGCCGAGATGCTGCGACACGATTTCCATCGCGCGGCGCACCTCGAGAAAACCGTCGGCCTTCAGCGCCTGCATCAGCTCGCGGCGCTGGTCGGTCTTCAGTTCGCGCGGCGTCGTCGCGAGGCGCGTCGCGAACGCGTCGATGCGTTGCCGGATCGCGTCCGCGCCGGCCGGGTCGAGCGTTTCGGCGACGGTCTCGCCGTTCGTACTGCAGAACTGGTTCAGCATGCCCTGGAAGCCGCGGAACAGCGTGACGTCGGCGTTCAGGCACAGCGCGGCCACGTAGCGCCCGGTCGAATCCTTGATGCCGATCGACGTGCTTTTCGCGGTGCGGCCGTCGGCGAAGCGGTTCGGGTAGTTCGCGAGCACCTGCGGGAAATCGTCGTCCGCGATGCGGGCGAGGCCGAGCTCGGTAGCCGGGTCGCCGATCGCGCGTCCGGACAGGTTGTTGTGGATCGCGAGGATCGCGTGCTTCGGCGTGCGCAGGTCGTGGACCACGACCTCGGTGAACGGCGCGAACATCTCGCCGAGCCCTTCGGCGATGCGTTGCACCTGCTCGATCAGCGACGCCTGCTCCGACAGCGCTTTGTTCCGGGTGGTGGTCATGGTGGGTTCGCGTTCAGGTTTCGGATCGATGCGACGGCTTCGGGAAACGGTCAACCGGCGTGCTCCTGGCCGTCGGTCGTTTCCGGCCGCGTGATGTCTGCCAGCAACGGGCGCGCGATCCGCACGTAGTCGGATGCATCGAGCACGACCGAGCGATCGAGGCGGCCCGCGTTGAACGCGATCTCCGCGTTGCGTTCGACCAGCGCGGGATCGACGACGAGCGTCACGTTGCCGTCGAACACGAACGGCGGCACGGCGCCCATCACGCAGCGGGTAACGGCGGCCGCGACATCGGGCGACGCGAGCGTCGCCTTGCGGCGGCCGACCGCATCGGCGACCTTGCGGAAATCGATCTTCAGGTGGCCGGGAATCACGGCGAGCGCGGTTGTGTCGCCGCCGTCCTTGAACGTGCACAGCATCGCCTTCGCACCTTGTTCGGGGCGCGTGCCGCGGATTGCGGCGATTACGTCGGATTTACCTTCCGCTGGGTGCTCCAGCACGCGGAACCGTGCGCCGGATGTGTTCAGCAGTTCGCAAAGCGTGTCGAAAACGGGGTAGTCGTTCATGTCGCTCCGGGTAGGCTGGGCCGGGGAATCGCGGCGCACACGCGATGACGCGTGGCGGCGGGCCGGTCGATGGATTGTCCAATTATAGACGTTTTGTCATGGGTGTGGCGAAAGCGTGGGTTGCCGGGGAGCGGCGACCGTTGCGGTCGGAAAGGGGGGAGGGAAAATATCGCGCTTCGCGGAATGGCGAGGAGCAAGGGGAGGACTGTCGGTGTTCGGCTGCGGATTCAACCCGTCGCACGCACCGCTACGTTTTTCAGTGGCGATCAACGTCGATCTTTTGGGCCATTGACGTACGCGGTGCAAGCAGCGCGGTAACCGCTAGAATTGCGGTTTTAGCCCGGAATACGTCCATGTCTTTTGCCTCGCTTGGCCTGATCGATCCCTTGCTGCGTAATGTGCGGGACCTCAATTACCAGACACCTACGCCGGTGCAGGCCAAGGCGATTCCTGCCGTGCTCGGTGGCAAGGACGTCATGGCCGCGGCACAGACCGGCACCGGCAAGACGGCGGGTTTTGCGCTTCCGCTGTTGCAACGGCTGGTGCAGCACGGCCCGGCGGTGTCCAGCAACCGCGCACGTGTTCTGGTGCTGGTGCCCACGCGTGAACTGGCTGAACAAGTGCTGCAAAGCTTCGTCGATTACGGCAAAGGCCTCGACTTGCGATTCCTGGCCGCCTACGGCGGCGTGAGTATCAACCCGCAGATGATGAAGTTGCGCAAGGGCGTGGATGTGCTCGTTGCCACGCCGGGCCGTTTGCTGGATCTCAATCGCCAGAACGCGGTGCAGTTCGATCAAGTACAAACGCTGGTGCTGGATGAAGCCGACCGCATGCTGGATCTGGGCTTTGCGCGCGAACTCGACGCCGTCTTCGCTGCGTTGCCGGCCCAGCGCCAGACTCTGCTGTTCTCGGCCACGTTTACCGACGATATCCGCGCGATGGCAGAGGGCATTCTGCGCGGCCCGGTGAATATCAGCGTCAGCCCGCCCAATGTCACGGCCAGCAAGATCAAGCAGTGGGTGGTGCCGGTGGATAAAAGGAACAAGCCTGAGCTCTTCATGCACCTGGTGGCCGAGAACAACTGGGAGCACGCGCTGGTGTTCGTCAAGACCCGCAAAGGCGTGGATTACCTGGCGGCCATGCTGGATGACGCGGGCTATGCGATCGACACCATCCATGGCGACAAACCGCAACCCGCGCGCCTGCGTGCGCTGGAGCGCTTCAAGACGGGCGAAGTCAATATGCTGGTAGCCACCGATGTGGCTGCGCGCGGGCTGGATATCGACGACCTGCCGCTGGTGATCAACGTTGATCTGCCGATCGTCGCGCAAGACTATGTGCACCGGATTGGCCGTACCGGCCGCGCGGGCGCCAGCGGCGTGGCGGTGTCCCTGGTGTGCGCCGATGAAGCGCCGCAACTGGCCGCGATCGAGGCGCTGATCCGGCAAACGCTGCCCCGTGAAGAAGAGCCGGGTTTTGAAGCCGAGCACCGCGTGCCGGAAACCAGCGCAACGGGCCAGATTATCAAGAAACCCAAAAAGCCGAAGAAGCCCAAAGTGCCGCAAGCTGCGTCGGGCGCCATGCAGGCGCCCAGCAAAAAACCGCGCCCGCAAGGTGGCGAAAACAAACGCAAGCCGGTGGCGCAGCGCGCTGTAGCCGCGGGTAAAGGTTCAGGTTTGTCCAGCGGTAACCCGTTCGGCGCGCAAAAGCCACGCGGCAAACCTGCCGGCAAGCCAGCTGCGGGTTCACGCAAGCCGGCTGGCAAACCCGCTGGTGGCCGCGGCAAACGTCAACCCTGATTTGTGGGGATGTGGGGATGAGCAACGCCAGCCCTGGAACAGGCTGGCGGTTTGCGGCCCGCCCGCAGGCAGCGGCGCGGCATCGGCATGCATCGGGGCGGCGGGTAACGGTGCACTGAATCCAGGATCCGTAGAATTCGACTGCCGGGGTTGCATACGGAATCGCGGAAGCTAGACTGGAAGTTCCCCATGCAAACCATGGAGGGGGACATGACGACCATCTATGTCGTGAAGACCGGTGAGCAGTTCCTCTGCACCGGTGAGGATGGCGACATCGGCATGGCACCGGAGATTGAAGAAGCCATGTCCTTTCTGTCGTATGAGGAAGCGAAAAAAGCGGCGAACGAGAACGCCGACCCCGGATACGAAATCGTGGTCGTCAACATCACCCCCCGCTGACGCGGAGTACCTTGCCGGGTGCTCGGTGAGGGAGGGTGCACGCAATTTCGCTCGCTCCCATGCGATAGGGTGGCCGGTTGGCTGCGTCCAAACTCATCCGCGAATAGGCTGCATTGCGCATCGAGATTCGTACGGCGCGGCCCACCGAATGCCGCGACGGTGCGGGCGTCACGGCGTCATGTGCGTCGCGAGCAGGGGGCGGCGTTGTCTCGGTTCAGCCAGTTGGAGACACTCGACTGCCACGACCAGATTGCCAACAATCGTTGGCATATAGGTGCAGCCGAACATCAGGGTAAGCCATCGGCCACCATTACTGCGCGAGCATCAGGTTCAGGTTCTGAACCGCAGCGCCGGCTGCGCCTTTGCCGAGATTATCGAAAACCGCGGATAGGAGAACGTGCCCGTGTTCCATGTTAGGAAACACGCTTAAGCGCATGTCGTTCGTACCGTTCAGCACTTGCGGATCAAGGTGCTTCAAGACGCACGATTCGTGCAGCGGCAAGACATGTACGTGGGCTGCTTCGGCATAGTGGCGCGCGAGGCATGCGTGTAACGTGGCACCATCCACGCCGGCTGCCAGCAGCCGCACATCCAAGGGCACCGTCAGCACGATGCCCTGGCGGAACGCACCATACGCAGGGACGAAGATGGGGCGCTGCGTGAGCCCGGCGTGCAGCTGGATCTCCGGGGTGTGCTTGTGCGCGAGTTCCAGACCATATGCCTGGTATGAAGGCGCGTTGACGGCACCGCGCCCCTCATGTTCCTCCACACCGGCGCGCCCGCGTCCGGAGTAGCCGGACACCGCATGAATGCTGATGGGGTAGTTGCCTGGTATGAGCCCGGCCTGCAACAGGGGACGCAGCAAGCCAATTGCACCGGTCGGATAGCAACCGGGGTTGGTGACCCGACGTGCGTTCGCAATGCGCTCAGCCTGTCCCGGCGTCATTTCCGGAAAGCCGTATGTCCAGTCCGGCTGTGTGCGATGGGCGGAACTTGCGTCGATTACTCTGACGGCAGGATTGACGATGGCGTCCACGGCCTCGCGCGCGGCGGCGTCAGGCAAACAGAGGATCGCGATGTCGCAGGCGTTGATGGCTTCTGCGCGACGCCTGGAATCCTTGCGTTCCGCCGCGGGAAGCGTGACCAGTTTCAGATCGGCCCGGCCGCGAAGCCGTTCGTGAATTTGCAACCCGGTGGTGCCTTGGTCGCCGTCGATGAAAACAAGGGGAGAGCTCATGCGCGCGGTACTCCGGTGACTGGTGACATGTGGAACGAGTCTGTGATCTTCCGCGCGCCGCTAGAATAGAGAAAGTTGAATTTCATAATTTTGACATTCAGTTTTTCTGAATTGAGGCGCCGACATGCGAGAGATCAGCCTGGACCGCTTGCGCACCCTGGTCGCTATTGCCGACCGTGGCTCATTCGCCGACGCGGCGCGTGCGTTGCATCTGGCGCCACCAACGGTCAGCCTCCACATCGCTGAACTGGAAGAGCGCATCGGGGCGCCGCTCCTGTCGCGCAAGCGCGGACATGTTCGGCCGTCGGCAACAGGCGAGTTGCTGGTCGAGCGCGCGCGTCGACTGTTGGCCGACGCGGAACAGGCGTTGGACGATGTTCACCGCCAGGTTCAAGGGCTTGTCGGACGCGTTCGGCTCGGAGCATCGACCGGCGCGATTGCGCATCTTTTGCCGCAAGCGCTTGAAGTGCTGCGTCAGCATCATCCCGCTATCGACATTCAGATCGCGGTACTCACCTCGCATGAAACGCTAACCCGATTGGCGGATGGGACGCTGGATATTGGGCTGGTCGCACTGCCTCAGCCTCCGGTGGCTGGGCTCGTGATAAAGCCCTGGCGCCGCGACCCCGTGATGGCCTTTGTGCCGGCGCATTGGCGGTGTCCGGCCCGCGTCACGCCTGAATGGCTCGCCGGCCAACCTCTCATTCTCAATGATGCGACCACGCGTCTGTCGCGTCTGACCGCGGAGTGGTTCGCGACCGCGGGGCATCATCCTGCGCCGCGCATTCAGCTCAACTACAACGACGCGATCAAGAGCCTGGTAGCGGCAGGTTACGGCGCCGCGCTGCTGCCCCATGAGGCCACTACGCCATTACCCGACAGGCGCATTGTCATGCGTCCGCTGCGCCCGGCGCTGTGGCGTCGGCTCGGCGTTGCGCATCGTGCGGGGCACGTCGAGCGTTCCACGCAACATGTACTCGATGCGTTGTGGGATCTGCGATTGGCGTAGGAGTTTGGCCTTTCTCGCTTTGGTTCGTTCTCGCGACGGGGCAGTAGCCTATTGCACGCCACGACAAACGAATGGCCGGTTTGTAGATATTTTGCAGACCGAAGTGGGTCGTTCGGCGATATCCCCAGAAATCAGCGAAGAACCAGGAAATCGGACCGACGACGCGCGATAGACAGCGCACGTCCGGCCCGCGAAAGAACACAAGATCCGCGTCGGGAAGCGCGTGTTCGGAATCGGTTGCGATTCGGTGACGAGATACGCGGCCATGTGCGGGACGATCGCGCGTACCGCATCGTCGAACGGTTTTCCGAACATCGCGTTCGCGCTGTCGACCCGCGCTGCAACGGCCCCGTCGATGCCGAACGTGCCGCTGCAGCGCGTCGGCCTGCCCGACGAGATCGCGCGCGCGACGCTGTTCCTCGCGAGCGACGAAGCGTCGTACTGCAACGGCGCCGAACTGGCCTTCGATGGCGGGATGGCGGCGGGCACGTATTACCCCGGATTGCCGTGCGCGCCGTTTTGAGCGGTGGCGTAAATCACACGTTCGGGCCGGATGTTTGTGTCCGCAACCTAATTCAGGGTTTGCCTGAGTAGCGAAAACGCGAATTCGCCGGTCGCGCATGCGCAATTTTCATGCGCGCAACCGGTGGGCTGAATTTGCCGCTTTTGCCAAACCCTTGTCCGACGGACGTTCCCCGCGTTTCGTCCCCGACAGCGATCGCACCGACGCAGTCAAAATGACTGGCCGGCAACGCATGTGCCTGCACGCTGTTATAGATGTTTCTTGTTGCAACGCAACGCCCGCGCGATAACGGCGATGGTATGCTGGCCGGCATGGAAGTTGTAAGGCAGGTTGCATGCATGGCGAAACTCGCGTTCGCATCTTCTAACGAGACATCACATCCTCTCGCCCGCATCGCGGCATCGACACGCGCTCAGTTCGCGTGCCCCGCGTTGCGCGTTGCTGCGTCCTGCATTCCGATCGCATTCCCCATCTGGCGGGTTCACCCCGCAACCCCCATCCCCGCCCAATAATCTGGAGACAGCCCCATGTCGCAAAACAATCTGGCCGAAGCCACACACGGCCCGCTGATCGCTCCCCCGGCCTTCGTCAAACATCGCAAGCTGATCGATTGGGTGTCGCGCATCGCGGCGCTCACGGAGCCCGAGCAAATCGTCTGGTGTGACGGTTCGCAGGAAGAATACGACGCGCTGTGCCAGGCGATGGTCGACCAGGGCACGCTCACGCGCCTGAACCCGGCGAAGCGCCCGAACTCGTTTCTCGCGCAATCCGATCCGTCCGACGTTGCACGTGTCGAAGATCGCACGTTCATCTGCGCGGCATCGCGCGACGACGTCGGGCCGACCAACAACTGGGTCCCGCCCGCCGAAATGCGCGAGACGCTCAACGGCCTGTTCCGCGGGTCGATGCGCGGCCGCACGCTGTACGTGGTGCCGTTCTCGATGGGCCCGCTCGGCTCGCCGATCGCGCACGTCGGCGTCGAACTGTCCGACAGCCCATACGTTGCGGTGAACATGCGGATCATGACGCGCATGGGCCGCGACGTGTACGACGTGCTCGGCGAAGACGGCGAGTTCGTGCCATGCGTGCACAGCGTCGGCCATCCGCTCGAAGCGGGCGAGAAAGACGTGCCGTGGCCGTGCAACCCGGTCAAGTACATCGTGCACTTTCCTGAAACGCGCGAGATCTGGAGCTTCGGTTCGGGCTACGGCGGCAATGCGCTGCTCGGCAAGAAGTGCTTCGCACTGCGCATCGCGTCGACGATGGGCCGCGACCAGGGCTGGCTCGCCGAGCACATGCTGATCCTCGGCGTGACGTCGCCGGCCGGCAAGAAGTATCACGTCGCGGCCGCGTTCCCGTCCGCGTGCGGCAAGACCAACTTCGCGATGCTGATTCCGCCGCAGGGTTTCGACGGCTGGAAGGTCACGACGATCGGCGACGACATCGCATGGCTGAAACCGGGCCGCGACGGCCGCCTGTATGCGATCAATCCGGAAGCCGGCTTCTTCGGCGTTGCACCGGGCACCGGCGTGAAGACCAACCCGAACGCGATCTCGACGCTGAAGGAAAACGTGATCTTCACGAACGTCGCGCTGACGGAAGACGGCGACGTGTGGTGGGAGGGGCTGACCGACACGCCGCCCGCGAAGCTGACCGACTGGCAGGGCAACCCGTGGACGCCCGAGATCGGCAAGGAAACCGGCCGCAAGGCCGCGCACCCGAATTCGCGCTTCACGGCGCCGGCCGCGCAGTGCCCGTCGATCGATGCTGACTGGGAGAACCCGGCCGGCGTGCCGATCGATGCGTTCATCTTCGGCGGCCGCCGCTCGACGACGGTACCGCTCGTGACCGAGGCGCGCGACTGGGTCGAAGGCGTGTACATGGCCGCGACGATGGGCTCGGAAACCACCGCCGCGGCAGTCGGCCAGCAGGGCATCGTGCGCCGCGACCCGTTCGCGATGCTGCCGTTCTGCGGCTACAACGTGAGCGACTATTTCGCGCACTGGCTGAAGCTCGGCAAGCAGCTCGAAGGCGCGGGCGCGACGTTGCCAAAGATCTACTGCGTGAACTGGTTCCGCAAGGACGCGAACGGCAAGTTCGTGTGGCCGGGCTTCGGCGAGAACATGCGCGTACTGAAGTGGATGCTCGACCGTCTCGAAGGCACCGGCGGCGGCGGCGAACATGCGTTCGGCGTGTCGCCCGCGTATGAAGACCTGCATTGGGACGGGCTCGATTTCACGCGCGAGCAGTTCGCCGAGGTGACGTCGATGAACGCCGACGAATGGCGCGAGGAGCTGAAGCTGCACGCGGCGCTGTTCGACATGCTGAAGCTGCGCTTGCCGGCTGAAATGACCGATACGATGAAGAAGATCGAGCAGCGCCTCGGCGCCTGACGATCCGCATCGATGCATTGACGCATCAGACCTGACGTCCCGCCGCCGGCCTCCATTGCCGGCGGCGGGACGTTTTTGCATCGATGCCGTTTCTCCATCCGCATCTCGCGAAATGCGACGCGGCGGGCCTGTCCACGACGGACATACGCCGTGCACGCGGTGCGCGACGCATTGCGCACCGCCGCGTAGCGTCGCCTGAAATGAACGACGCCCCGGGCAATCGAACGCATTGCGCGGGTCGTCGTCGTTTCAAGCGGTGAACCGGTGAAGCGGCTAGGCGACCAACCGGCCGTCAGCCGAGATCGAGCGCGTTCGTGAGATCGCCTGGCGGCGTCTCGCCGCGCGCGGCGAACGCGTTGTTGCGCGCGGCCACGCCGTCGAGCGGCGCGAGCCCGTGCACGCGGCTGATGAAGCGCAGGATCGAGTTCGTGTCGTACAGCGTGTGATCGACGAAGCCCTTCTTCGCGAACGGCGAGATCACCAGCGCAGGAATCCGCGAGCCCGGCCCCCAGCGGTCGCCGACCGGCGGCGCGACGTGATCCCACCAGCCGCCGTTCTCGTCGTGGGTCATCACGATCACGGTGTTGTCCCATTGCGGCCCGCGCCGGATATGGTCGATCACGGTCGCGATGTGGCGGTCGCCCGATTCGATGTCCGCGTAACCCGCGTGCATGTTCAGGTTGCCCTGCGGCTTGTAGAACGTGACGGCCGGCAGGCGCCCCGCATCGATGTCGGCGATGAAGCGGTTCGTCGACGGCGCGTCGCCGAGCCCTGCATCACGCAGGTGCCGCTGGCGCGCTTCGGTGCCCGGCGCGTAGTTGCGGAAGTAGTTGAACGGCTGGTGGTGGTACTGGAAATCGGGCACGGTGCCCGTGTCGCGATGCTCGAGCGCGTACTGCCACGCGCCGCTGTACCACGCCCAGTCGATGTTCTTCTCCGACAGGCGATCGCCGATCGTCGCGTAGCCCTGCGGCGGCAGCACGCGATGGTCGCCCGGATCCGCATACGCGGCGTTGCCCGGGTCGGGCGGCGGCACGTAGCTCGGCTGGTACGGCGGCGCCATCGTGTTCACGCCGTAGCCGTCGGGCGTCAGCGGCCCGTCGCCCGCGAACTTCGGCGGGCCGTCGAGCGCGGATGCCGGCGAATCGGCGGCGAGCGCGAGGCGCGTGCCGGCCGGATCGTCGCCTTCGACCTTCGACAGCAGCTTCGCGGCGTGCGGATGCTTGTGCGCGTCCGGATACAGCGGCGCCTGCGCCGAAATCAGGAACATGTGGTTCAGCCACGAACCGCCGAACGCCGCCATGAAGAAGTTGTCGCACAGCGTGTATTGGCGCGCGAGATTCCACAGCCGCAGCGTGTCGGCCGAATTGCGGTAATGGCCCATCACGAGGCCGCCCGAATCGGCCCATGCGGCGAACTGGTTGTTGCGGCCGGCCGCGATCTGCATCTGGTTCTGGTAGAAGCGGTGCCACAGGTCACGCGTGATCACGCCGTTCGGCAGCGGCTTGCCCTGCGCGTCGGCGATCCGGAACGGTGCGTTCGGCAGCTTGTCGATGTCGCGCTCGGCGATCGCGTAGCGCTTGCCGTCCACTTCCTGCGCCTGCGGCACGAGCCCGCCCCAGATCTTCGGCAGCACGGGCAGCGGCGTCTTGCCGTCGCGGTCGAGCTGCTGCGCGTGCTCGGGCCGCACCTCGCTCAGCGGATGGCGCACGCCCGGGAAATCGCCGTACAGGTTCGCGAAGCTGCGATTTTCCGCATAGATCACGACGATATGGCGCACGCGCTGGCGCAACGCTTCGTCGATGCGCAGATCGGCGGCGGAGCGCGGCGCGCTGCCCGGCGTGGTTTCACAGCCGCCGAGCGCGACACCGGCACCGAGCGCGGCGAGGCCGCCGAGTACGCGGCGGCGGTCGGGATCGGCGGGAAGGTCGTCGGGGCGATCGGGGGTGTCGGTCACGTCGTGGGCTCCTCGAATGGGCAGGTTGGCGGTGTCGTTCGATACGCGGCCGCGTCGCTCGGGCTGCCGCGATGCGAAACGGAAAGCAACGGCCGGCGTCGCGCAAAAGCAGGTGCGACGCAACTGTCACACAAATGTCATGAACGCGACTATAACGCGGCGGGTGCCGCCGATGAAAGGTGTTTGTCGGACGATTCGACTCGCGCGGCGGGCGATGCGCGACGCCCGCGCGCGAGCTAGACTGGATTCAGGGGCGGCGCGTCGCGGCGTGCCGCCCGGGCGACGATCGCCCGACGGCGCCGGCCGACGGCGCCGCCGCGGCGCCATCGAGGCGACGAGACGAGGCGACACAGCGAGGCGACGATGACGCGAATGGATGCCGTTTCCGCATGGCCGCCGATGCCGCGCGCCGGTCGCGCGCGGTTGTCCGCGTGAGTGCGCGCCGCACCGCGCGTGCGGCCGGGCGGATGTCATGGACAGGAAATTCGACTACCCGGGATTGCTGATCGCGGCGGGCTTCTTCGTGCTGTTCGCCGCGCAGTTGCTGATGCTGCACCCGGCTTCGGCGCCGATCGCGTACAGCGATTTCCACCAGCTCGTCGCCGCGCGGCTCGTCGACGATCTCGAGGTCGGCCCCGTGTCGATCACGGGCACATTGAAGATGCCGCAGGCCGGCACGATGCTGCCGGCGTCCGAAGCCGCGGCCGTGCAGCAGGCCGGTGCGCCGTGGCGCTTCACGACCAACCGCGTGACCGACGAGCACCTGACCGACACGCTGACCGCCGCCGGCATCCGCTATCACGGCACGCCCGACACGAGCTGGATCGCGTCGCTTGCTTCGTGGCTGCTGCCGCTCGTGCTGTTCGTGTTCGTGTGGAACATGATGCTGCGCAGGCGCGGCGGGCTGCAGGATTTCACCGGGATGGGCAAGAGCCGCGCGCGCGTGTACGTGCAGCAGGAAACCGGCATCACGTTCGACGACATCGCGGGCATCGACGAGGCGAAGGCCGAGCTGCAGCAGCTCGTCTCGTTCCTGCGCAACCCCGACCGCTACCAGCGGCTCGGCGGCAAGATTCCGAAGGGCGTGCTCGTCGTCGGCGCGCCGGGCACCGGCAAGACGCTGCTCGCGCGCGCGGTGGCCGGCGAGGCGGCCGTGCCGTTTTTCTCGATCAGCGGCTCGGCGTTCGTCGAGATGTTCGTCGGCGTCGGCGCCGCGCGCGTGCGCGACCTGTTCGAGCAGGCACAGCAGAAGGCACCGTGCATCGTGTTCGTCGACGAGCTCGATGCGCTCGGCAAGGTGCGCGGCGTCGGCCCGATGTCGGGCAACGACGAACGCGAGCAGACGCTCAACCAGCTGCTCGTCGAGATGGACGGCTTCCAGGCCGGCTCCGGCGTGATCATCATGGCCGCGACGAACCGGCCGGAGATTCTCGATCCCGCGCTGCTGCGGCCCGGCCGTTTCGATCGCCACATCGCAATCGACCGGCCCGACGTGAACGGCCGCCGGCAGATTCTCGGCGTGCACGTGAAGCGCGTGAAGCTCGCGGCCGACGTCGACCTCGGCGAACTCGCGTCGCGCACGCCGGGCTTCGTCGGCGCGGATCTGGCGAACGTCGTCAACGAGGCCGCGCTGCATGCGGCCGAACTCGGCAAGCCGGCGATCGGCATGGCCGACTTCGACGAGGCGATCGACCGCGCGTTGACAGGCCTCGAGCGCAAGAGCCGCGTGATGAACGCACAGGAGAAGCTGACCATCGCGTATCACGAGGCCGGCCACGCGCTCGTCGCGGAAAGCCGCGCGCACTGCGATCCGGTGAAGAAAGTGTCGATCATTCCGCGCGGCGTCGCGGCGCTCGGCTATACGCAGCAGGTGCCGACCGAGGATCGCTACGTACTGCGAAGGAGCGAGCTGCTCGACCGGATCGACGCGCTGCTCGGCGGGCGGGTGGCCGAAGAGCTCGTGTTCGGCGACGTGTCGACAGGCGCGCAGAACGATCTCGAACGCGCGACCGCGATGGCGCGCCACATGGTCATGCAGTACGGGATGAGCGAGAAGATCGGGCTCGCGACGTTCGACGACGGCGATGCGCGCCAGGGCATGCCCGGCGCATGGCATGCGGGCGCCGGACGCTGCAGCGAGCACACGGCTCGGATGATCGACGACGAGGTGCACGCGCTGCTGGCCGACGCGCATGCGCGGGTCGCGGCGACGCTCGGCGAAGGCCGCGATGCGCTCGAACGCATCGCGCGCCGGCTGCTGCAATGCGAAGTGCTCGAACGCGACGCGCTGAAGGCGCTGATCGACGGGCGCATCGAACCGTCGTCCGCAACGACGGCACCCGGTGATGAAGCCGGCCCGCGCGGCGACGCGCTCGCGCCGGAGCAGGCGTCGGTGGTCGAGCGCGATTTCGTCGCGTACGGGCCGCCGCGCGAACCCGATCGCTGAATGCGCCGCAAACCTGCGGCCGGCGCGTGTCGATGCGGCGATGCGCCGGAATTCCTTTCCCCCTTTCCAGCTACGGAGTCGCCATGAGCGAGGCGCACGTATCGGTCGAAGTCGCGCAGCAGGCGCGATTCGGCTTCGAAGTCAGGTTTGCCGGCACGACGCTGTCGCCGGTGCTCATCGATGAACCGCCGCCGCTCGGCGACGGGCGCGGGCCGAACCCGATCCGGCTGCTTGCCGCGTCGGTCGCGAGCTGTCTCGCGGCGAGCCTGCTGTTCGCGCTGAACCGGCAGCATGTCGATCCGGAGCCGGTCACCGCGCGGATCGACGTCGACATGGCGCAGAACGAAGCGGGCAGGGTGCGCGTGGGCGCGATGGCCGTGCGGCTGTCGATCGGCAAGACGTGGGCCGATCTCGCGGCGACGACGCGCGTGCTCGATCAGTTCGATGCGTATTGCGTGGTGACCGAGAGCATACGCGCGGGCATCCCGATCTCGGTCGATGTGTGCGATGTGAACGGCGCGGCGCTCGAATACGCGGCGACGGATATGTGAGTGCGCGTCAGGATTCGGTCGCGGCCGCGACTTCGGCCGCTTCGGCGAGCGCTTCGAGAAAACGCGTGCGCCACCAGTGCACGTCGGTCTTGCGCACGATCGCCATCAACGCGGAGTGACGCTGGCGGCGTTCTTCGAGCGGCATCGTCAGCGCGCGCTGGATCGCCTGCGCGGTGCCTTGCGTGTCGTACGGATTGACGAGCAGCGCCGGCTTCAACTGCTCGGCCGCGCCCGCGAAGCGCGACAGCACGAGCACGCCCGGGTCGGCCGCGTCCTGCGCGGCGAGGAATTCCTTCGCGACGAGGTTCATCCCGTCGCGCAGCGGCGTGACGAGCGCGACGCGGCTCGCGCGATAGAGGCCCGGCAAGCGCTTGCGCGCGACGGTGCGATGGATGTAGCGCATCGGCATCCATTCGAGTTCGCCGTAGTCGCCGTTGATCGCGCCGCACAGGCTGTCCATCTCGCGCCGCAGGTCGTCGTATGCGCCGAGATCCTCGCGGCTCGGTGCGGCGATCTGGATCAGCGTCGCGCGGTTGCGATTCTCCGGATACTGTTCGAGCAGCTGGCGGAACGCATGCACGCGCTGCGGCAGCCCCTTCGTGTAGTCGAGCCGGTCGACGCCGACCAGCAACTGGCGGCGCGAATATTCATCGCGCATCCGGTCGAACATGTCGATGCCGTCGCGATCGCGGGCGAGCGACTCGAACTCGTCGACGTTGATGCCGATCGGGAACGCGCCGGCCGACAGCGTGCGGCCGAACGCGCGCAGGCGGCCGTCGGGCACCCGCGCGGCGCCGGCTTCCGCTTCGACGTAATGCTCGAAGTGGAGCAGATCCGATTCGGTCTGGAAGCCGACGAGGTCGTACGCGAACAGCGAGCGCATCAGCCATTCGTGTTCGGGGATCGCGGCCATGATCGGCGGCGGCGGCATCGGGATGTGCAGGAAGAAGCCGATCGGATTCGTGCAGCCCATCGCGCGCAGCTCGGCGGCGAGCGGAATCAGCTGGTAGTCGTGCACCCAGATGATGTCGTCGGGCCGCAGCAGCGTGCGCAGCTTGCGCGCGAACAACTGGTTCACGCGCCGGTAGCCGTCGGCGAAGCGCCGGTCGAACTGCGCGAGATCGAGCCGGTAGTGGAACACCGGCCACAGCACGTTGTTCGAATAACCGAGGTAGTACGCGTCGTAATCCTGCGGATCGAGATCGATCGTCGCGAGCTGGATCCCGCCGACGTTCTGGATCTGCACCTCTTCGCCATGCGAGGGTTGATCGTCGGCACCGCGTAGCCTGCCGCTCCAGCCGAACCAGACGCCGCCGGTTTCCTGCAGGCTGTCCTTCACGGCGACGGCAAGGCCGCCGGCCGCGGCTTTACGGGGATCTGCGATGCGATTGGATACGACGACGAGTCGGCTCACCAGCTCTCCTGAAGATTGTTGGGGGAAGGTTCGTGCGGCCGGGGCGCGAAGCGGACGCCGCCATCGGCGCGCTGCGCGCGATGCGATGGGGCCGCAATGCGATCGAACGGGAATCAGGGCGCGCGATTCGCCGTCCGACCGGGGAGTGCTTTTTTTAGGATACTCGTCATTCGCCAGTTTTAAAAGGCTGCATCGGCGAGCGGCGCGGACGCGAATGGAGCGCGATATCCATGACATCGGTGTGGCAACGCGTGATGCAATGCCGGGATCGAAACTTGCACGGCGGAGGAAGGGGGGAACATCGGGCGGTGATTCGAGTCGGTGTGCGAGCGTGCGAGCATGAGTACGTCCGCACTTGCGCACGATGCCGCGCCGTTCGTCGGTGATCGTCGGCGACGGCCTTCGATGCAGCTACGCGCGATGCGCGACCTACATGCGCGCGTGCCGCGAACGTACGACGCGCAGCGGCGACGCGCGACGTCGTACGCGCGCACCGGGCTCGCCGGATGGCGACGATGCGCAGCCGCACCGCGTGCCGCGCGCGGCCGCGCATCGCGCGGTGCGCGCAAGCGCGGCGCAGGCGGACAACCGGGGCAGCGTATGCATCGTGGTCTCCTTGCCGCATCCGTTACGCGGCGGCCGGCTGCCGGTGACGCGCGTCGGCGCCGTGCGCATACATGCTCGGCGACGTCGCGTGTGCGCCGGGCGGCATCCGGAACGCGGCGACCGTTTCGGACAACTCGCGGCCCTGTGCCTCGAGCGACTTCGATGCGGCCGCGGCCTGTTCGACGAGCGCCGCATTCTGCTGCGTCGTCTCGTCCATCTGCGTGATCGTCAGGTTCACCTGGTCGATGCCGCGGCTCTGCTCGGCCGACGCGGCCGCGATCTCGCCCATGATGTCCGTCACGCGCGCGACGGCCAGCGTGACGTCGGACATGGTCCTGCCGGCTTCGCCCGCAAGCGCCGAACCGTCCTTGATGGTCTGCACCGACGCGGAGATCAGCGCCTTGATTTCCTTCGCTGCCGTCGCCGAACGCTGCGCGAGACTGCGCACCTCGCCCGCGACGACCGCGAAGCCGCGGCCCGTTTCGCCCGCGCGCGCTGCTTCGACGGCCGCGTTCAGCGCGAGGATGTTGGTCTGGAATGCGATGCTTTCGATGATGCCCGTGATGTCGGCGATCTTCGACGAGCTGTGGCCGATCTCCGTCATCGTGTCGACCACGCGGCCGACCACCGAGCTGCCGCGATGCGCGACCTCCGACGCATTCGAGGCGAGCGTGCTCGCCTGCTGCGCGTTTTCCGCGTTCAGCCGCACCGTCGACGTGAATTCCTCCATCGTCGCGGCGGTTTCCTGCAGCGACGCGGCCTGTTCCTCGGTGCGCTGGCTCAGGTCGAGGTGGCCCGACGCGATCTCGCTCACCGCATGCGCGATGCTGTTCGACGAATCGCGCACGCGGCCGACGATGCCGATCAGCCGCTCGTTCATCGTCCTCAGCGCTTCGAGCAGGTCGCGCGTTTCGTCGTTGCCGCTCACCGGGATGCGGCTGCCGAGATCGCCGCTCGCCACCGTGCGCGCGACGTTCACGGCCGAGCCGATCGGCACCGTGATCTTGCGCGTCAGCCACAGGCCGGCGCAGGCCGCGATCGCGACGGCGATCAGGCTGATGCCGGCCAGCAGGTTGCGCTCCGTCGTGTAGCGATCCGCGAATTGCCGCGCGATCGCGCGTTCGCGTTCACGCGTATAGGTCGCGTACGCGTCGGTCGCGCGCATCAGCTGCGCGAGCAGCGGGCGGCAATGCTCGTCGATGTCGGCGATCGCCTCGTCTTTCCTGCCGGCCTGCGCGAGCGCGGCGATGCGCAGCGCGACGGGGCCGTAGCTCGTTTCGACGCGCACGATGTCGGCCACCAGTTCGCGCGCGCGATCGGCCGTGTCGGTCGCGTTCGCCATCATCTCGTTGAGCTTCGCGAGACGTTCCTGCACGTCCTTGTGCGCCTGGTTCACTTCGGCCAGTTCGAGCTCGATGTCGGATGGTTGGGTCACGAGCACGAGATTGCGCGCGGCGATCGCGCGCCGATCGACCGCGGTGCGGACTTGCGCGGACAGGTTCGCCCGCGCGTTGATGCCGTTCATGTAGCGGGAAAACTCGGCGTTCGTATCGGACAGCGCCTTGAGGGCCATGCCCGACACGATCACGACGACCGCGGCGAGCAGGCCGAAGCCGCCAAGGAGTTTTGTCTTGATGCTCATTCTGGCGATTTTCACGTCGTGCCCCCGCGCGAGTGGTTGGTAAATGGAATTTATTGTTCGACCAGATACGGGCTCGTTCAGGCATTAACGGGTAATGCCGGATGATTCTTTACCCTTAAAAACCCCCGATATTGGTTTTTTTAGTGCTGGGAGCCTTGTGGGACGGGTGTTATTGATCACGATCAAAAAGCCGCGCGTCACGCGTTTATACGTGGAATTCGAATCAGGTTTTATTGTTTAAATCCAGAATCGCTTTTTAAAACAATCGTCTGATGATTTTATTTCGATTTGTCGGCGAATAATGGAATTTTCTTGCGGGTGAATTCGGGGAGTGCGCCGATACGCGTTATCGGCGCGCGCCGCGTGGTTGGCGGCAAGGGCGGAAAAAGAGGAATCGGCGCCGGATGTCATCGCGCCGGACAGGCCCGCGGCGGGCGCCGCGGGCCGCGTGAGGGTCAGAACGTGGTGCGCAACCCGGCCAGCACGCTGCGGCCGCCTTCGGGCGCAAAGCCGCGCACGACCGAAGTCGAATAGCGGATTTCCTGGTTCGACAGGTTGTCGCCGCGCAGGTATGCGAGCCAGTGCGTGGCGCCGACGCGGAACTTGTAGGTCAGCATCACGCCGAGCGACGTGTAGCCGTCCGTCGAGAAGTCGTTGTCGGGCACGCGATGCTGCGACCATGCGTGCGTGACCTGCGCGCGCGCGCCGAACGGGCCGTAGCCGTAGTCGGCCGCGAGCGTCGCGCGCAGCGGCGCGATGCGCGGCAGCGGCTGGCCCGTGTCGACGTTGCGCGCGTGCGTGTAGTCGGCCGTCAGTTCCAGGTCGACCGTATGGCCGCGGCGCGAGAACGCGCGCCATTTGCCGTCCAGCTCGATGCCGTAGAACTCGGCGCGCACGCCGCGATAGATCGCCTCGTTCAGCGAGCCGTCTGCGCCGGGCGCGACGGGCTCGCCGTCGTCGTTCACGACGCGGCCCGTGTTGTACTCGGTCAGGTAGTTCGAGAAGCGGTTGTAGAACACGCCGACGCTGCCGCGGTTCGGGCCGCTCGCATAGCGCAGCGACAGGTCGGTCGACACGGCCTTTTCCTTCGACGCGTTCGGGTTGCCGATCAGGA
This sequence comes from Burkholderia sp. BE17, assembly GCF_009362305.1. Taxonomy (NCBI): domain Bacteria; kingdom Pseudomonadati; phylum Pseudomonadota; class Betaproteobacteria; order Burkholderiales; family Burkholderiaceae; genus Burkholderia; species Burkholderia sp. BE17. The sequence goes on along the minus strand of NZ_WHNU01000025.1, from coordinate 78,895 downwards.
ACTGGCCGGTCGCGTCGTGCGGGCCGTTCGAATACAGCTCGTAGAAGGTCGGCGCGCGTTCGGTGTACGCGACGTTCGCCGCGACCGACCACACGGGCGTCAGCGAGAACAGCGCGCCGGCCGACAGGCTGCCTGCGTTGAAATCGCGGGGCTGCGCACCCGCGAATTTCTCGACGCCGGCCGGATCGGGGTCGACCTTCACATGCTCGAAGCGGCCGCCGACGCTCAGCTTCAGCGCGGGGACGACCTGCCATTCCTCGAGGCCGAACAGCGCGACGCTGTTGGTGCGGGTGGACGGCACGAGCATCTCGTCGCCGAGCGCGGAGAACGTATTCCGGCCGAACTGCACGCCGATCGCGCCTTCGAACGGGCCGATCTTGCGATGCCGCGCCTCGATGCGCGCCTCGTAGCCGCGGTTGCGGAAGGTGGTCGCCGTCTCGCCGTTGTCGACTTCCTTGTGGCGATAGTCGGTGTACGCGAAGTCGAATTTCAGCTTCGTGAACGGCCCGCTCAGGTTGCGCACCTCGGACGCGAGCGCGAGGCGTTCCTGGCGCATCCGCAGCCGCACGTCGCTCTCCGCGACGGAGCCGTAGTTCGATTCGTAGCCGCTGTACGACAGGCCCGCGAAGCCGTCTGCCCACGTGTACGACGCGCCCACCGCGCCGCCGTGCACGCGGCCGTCGCTGTTCGGCACGCTGCCTTCCGGCTGCGGCGTGTCGGGGCCGTCGATCGCGCGCTGCGCGCTGCTGCGTGCGTAGCCGGGAATCCGCAGCTTGCTCGTTTCGCGGTCGAACGCGTCGACGTGGAACGCGAAGCGGCCGTTGCCGCCTTCGACCTGCGCGGCGCCCGCGCGCACGGAATTCGCGCCGCCGTAGCGCGCGTCGAGCGCACCCGTCACGCCTTCGATCGCTTCGCGCGGAATCCGGTTGTCGATCGTGTTGACGACGCCGCCCACCGCGTTGCCGCCGTACAGCAGCGCGGCCGGGCCGCGCACGATCTCGACGCGTTCGATCGACAGCGGATCCTGCGGCACCGCATGGTCGTACGACAGCGACGATGCGTCGTAGGACGCGATGCCGTTCTGCAGCAGCCGGATCCGGTCGCCGTCCATGCCGCGGATGATCGGGCGGCTGACCATCGGCCCGTAGGTGGTGGTCGACACGCCGGGCAGCCCGTTCAGCGTTTCGCCGAGCGAATCGGCCTGGCGGCGCGTCAGTGCGTCGCCGGAAAGCTGGACGGTCGGCGCGATCAGTTCGGTATCGCCGAGGGGGTTCGCGGTCACGAAGATCGGTGCGAGCGCGGTCGTTGACGGTGTGCCCGACGCGGCGGGTGCATCGGACTGCGCTTGCGCGGCGGCGGCGAGCAGCATCAGCGAAAGGGGCGAAAGGGGCGAAAGCGGGCGTAGCGGTAGACGAGGGAGGTCGCGCATGGTCGGTGAATCGGTTGGAATTGGATCGGATAACGAGCGATGCGGGTCACGGCTGGATACGATATATTGTTGCGTCTGTGGCGCGGAGTGACCCGTTGGAACATGGCTCGGCGAGGCTCGGCCACCCACGGTGGAACGGCGTCGGCGGACGAGCTCGCGAAATGATATGTTATATCATTTCAAATTCCAAGCCGGATGTCGGCTGTACGTACGGCTTCCGTCGTGTCGTCGAAATACCGGCTCGAGCGGAAGGTGTCCTGGCCGATGATCGCCCGCGACTACGACCGGTGCGGCGTGGAGCGAAGCGCCGGGCGCCCGACCGCGTCGCGCCGCCGTGCGACGCGGTGATGCAGCCGCGATTGGCGGATAGCGCGCATCGCGTTGATACGCATCAACGTCCTCCGATTCCGAAACCGGATACTGGGTCGCTCATCGACCAGACAGGAGCGACGCATGACGCAAACCATGAAAGCGGCCGTGGTGCACGCATTCGGCGAACCGTTGCGTATCGAGGAAGTGCCCGTGCCGACGCCGGGCCCCGGCCAGATCCTCGTCAACATCAAGGCGACGGGGGTCTGCCATACCGATCTGCACGCGGCCGACGGCGACTGGCCCGTGAAGCCGTCGCTGCCGTTCATCCCGGGCCATGAAGGCGTGGGCATCGTCGCGGCGGTCGGCGCGGGCGTCACGCACGTGCGCGAGGGCGACCGCGTCGGCGTGCCGTGGCTCTACAAGGCCTGCGGCCATTGCGAGTACTGCTACACGGGCTGGGAAACGCTGTGTCACGACCAGCAGAACACCGGTTATTCGGTGAACGGCAGCTACGCGGAATACGTGCTCGCAGATCCCGACTACGTCGGCCATCTGCCCGCGCAGGTCGCGTTCGACGAGATCGCGCCGATCCTGTGCGCGGGCGTGACCGTCTACAAGGGCATTCGCGTCACCGATACGCGCCCCGGCCAGTGGCTCGCGATCTCCGGCGTCGGCGGGCTCGGGCACGTGGCCGTGCAATACGCACGCGCGATGGGCCTGCACGTCGCCGCGATCGACATTTCGCCCGACAAGCTCGCGCTCGCGCGGCAGCTCGGCGCGGAACTGACGATCGACGCATCGGTCGACGATCCGGCGAAGGTGATCCAGAAAGAGATCGGCGGTGCGCACGGCGTGCTGGTCACGGCGGTGTCGCGCAGCGCGTTCGCGCAGGCGCTCGGGATGGTACGGCGCGGCGGCACGGTCGCGCTCAACGGGCTGCCGCCCGGTGATTTCCCGTTGCCGATCTTCTCGACGGTGCTGAACGGCATCACCGTGCGCGGCTCGATCGTCGGCACGCGCCGCGACCTGCAGGAATCGCTCGATTTCGCGGCCGACGGCCTGGTGCGCGCGCATATCCATCGCGACCGGCTCGGCAACATCAACGACGTGTTCGCGAAGCTGCGCGAAGGCAAGGTCGACGGCCGCATCGTGCTGACCGACATGCAGTGACGCAGAGGCGGCCGCCGCGCGGCGGATGACGTCGCGACGGCGGCCGTGCTGCCCGGTTCACATCATTGGGCGAAGAACACGTCCGTGCGGTTCGTCAGGTTGCCCGCGCTGGTCTGGATGAAGAACGGATGGAACGACGACGACGGGCCGACGTCGAGGCCCTGGTAGTCGCCGATGAAGAAGCCTTCCGCGTTCGGCGCGAGCTTCATGTCGAACGGGCCGGCGACGCGCCGCTCGGCGACGAACGTGGTGCCGCCGTCGATCGAGATCTTGCGCCAGAAGCCCGTCGGCAGCGTCGTCGTGTTCCCGGCCTGCAGGTCGCGGAAGTCGTAGTGGGTGACCATCACGGCGCCCGCGTTGTCGACGCGCACCGACGGATTGAAGGCAGGCCTGCCGGTCGGCGTGTTGACCTGCAGCGGCGCGCTCCACGATGCGCCGCCGTCCTTCGACGTCGATAGCGCGATCTCGTCGTACTTGCCGCCGTTGAAGCGGCTGTCCTGCCACACGACGTAAAGCTGGCCCGACGCGGGATCGATCGCGGGCTCGGGAATGATGTCGCCGGTGCGCACCGGTTCGCCGGTGTTCGGGTCGGTCACGCCGACCGTCTGCAGCCCCGCGATCACCTGCGGCTTCGTCCACGTCGCGCCGTCGTCGGTCGACTTGATGAACGCGACCTTGCCCGCGGCCTTGCTGAACGGCGGCTGGATCAGGTTGAAGAAATCGTAGAGCGTGCCGCTCTTCGGATCGACGACGATCTGGTTGCCGATCGTCTGCTGGCGCGACGGCACGTGGACGATGACCTTCGCCTTGCTCCAGGTCTTGCCGCCGTCGGTCGTTTTCGAGAACAGCGTCGGCCCGCGGAACGCCTGCGTGTGCAGGTTCGCGTACGGGTTGCCGTTCGGCAGTTCGAGGCGGTCCCATACCGCGTACGCGGTGCCGGCCTTCACCGGGTTCGCCGTCACCGATTCCTTGTCGTTGAAGAACTGCGTCGTCGGTTCGTTGTTCGCGACCAGTAGTGCGGGACTGCTCCACGTCTGCCCGCCGTCGGTCGATACCGAGCCAGCGACCGCGTTGCCGTTGTTCGACTGGTTGAACGTGATCGCGACCGAGTACGCGGTGCCGTCCGGCCCGATCGACACCCACGGATCCGACGCGCGTTCGTACGACAGCCCGCCCGGCGCGCACGCGCTGAACGGCTGCGTCGTCCGCGCCCAGGTGGCGCCGCCGTCGAACGTGTAGCCCGCGACATGGCCGTGCGCGCCGCCGTTCGACCAGCGGTCCTGCTGCCACACGCCGATGATGTTTTGCGGGTTGGCCGGATTGACCGCGAGCCACGGTTCGACCTCCGCATTCACGTAGACGGTGCCGGGCCCGCCGATGGTGCAGGCGGCGTATGGGCTCGGGCCGGACACGAGCACGGGATCGGCGTGCGCGGCGGCACAGGCCAGTGCCATCGCGGCGGGCAGGCAGGTGAAAAGCGGGTGGGACACGATAGTGCGTCGCATGAACTGCTCCTCGTTGACGTGCAGCCGCGATGGTGCGGTGGAACGAGGCGGCGCGAGCCGATGCGCGGCGGCACCGGCCGCCCGGATCGGGGCGCAGCAGCGGCACGCACGATGCGTGCCGCCGGGACGTGTCGTTCAGGATGCCGCTTCAGCCATCGCAATCCGCGTGCGCTGGATACCGCCAGCACTTCGGTCAAGACTCCTATTGATTTTTATTGCTTGTGACGGATGTGTCGTTGATGCCGCCCGGCGGGGAGGCCGGTTCGGGCAGGCGAAGAATGCGTAGAAGTGGATTGCAATGTAGATGATCCGGATGCTGCGCGGCAGGCAATTTTTTGTAACAGAGCGTAGCCGGAAAGCGTTGCCGAACGCGCGCAGACGCGCGGGCAAAATTTGCCGCGGCGAGCACGGCAAATCGAAACGGAAAGATGAATCGCTATCGTTTCCGCCTGACGCCCGCTGCTCAGCGTTCCGTCGGAAACCGGTCCTGCAATGCGTGCAGCCAGCGCGCGACGATATCGAGTTCCGCGTCGGAAAACCCGTCGCACAGCTTGCCGTTCAGTTCGCGCAGCAGCACGCGCGCGCGCTTGAGCGCCGCGTGGCCTTCGTCGGTCAGGTACAGGCGCGTCGCGCGGCCGTCGTCCGAATCGGCGTGGCGCGTGAGCAGGCCGGCTTTCGCCATCCGGTCGGCGAGCCCCGTCATCGCGGACGGCGCGAGCTGCAGCGCGGCGCCGATTTCACCGATCAGCGCGCCGTCCTGCTTCGCGAGACAGAACAGCACGCCGGCCTGCGCGGCGCTCGCGCGCGTATCGGTCTCGGCCTTGCGGTCGACCCAGCGCTGCACGCGCCGCTGGCCGATGTTCAACAGGAAAAACAGTCGTCGGTCTTCGCTCAAGCTGGGTTCCCGGCTGCAATGGAAAGGGATGGACGGCCCGCGGCGCGCGGCGTGTCGAGTGCCTGCGCGAGCCAGTCGGCCAGGTCGGGCCACAGCACGGCGCCGGGCCGGCTGCGGAAGAAGCCCATGTGCCCGACCGGGCCGCTGTCCGCCGCGCGCGGATCGATCTGGCGGCGTTCGACCGCGGCGCGCGTCAGATAGCTTACCAACAGGTCGATCGCGGCCGGGTTCGCCCACGGATCGTCGTCGAAGCCGAGCGCGAGGATCGGCAGCCGCTGTTTCGAGAAACGATCGGCCGCGCCGAGCGTCGGATCGTCGAAGAAATAGTGCGGCAGCGTCGTCCAGCGGCTCCATTCGCGGAACACGCCGGCCGGCAGGTCCTCGCCGAGCCCGAGCCGCTTGCCGGGCACGTAGCCGAGCAGCGCGGACATCAGCGGGCCCAGCACGCGCAGGATCAGCCGCACCTTCAGGCGTTCGGCAGCCTGCGCGATCAGTCGCGTGCTGCCCGCGTGCGCGGCGACGAGCACGGCCGCGCGCAGGTGCGTCGTGCTCGCGGACAGCCCGATCGCATGCCCGCCGACGCTATGCCCGACCGCCAGCAGCGGCAACCCTTCGTATGCCTGCCGTGCCCATGCGGTCGCGGCGCCCACGTCGAGCTCCATCCAGTCGCGCATGCGGGCCTGCAGCCTGCTCAGGCGCGCGGGCCGCGACGCGTCGATGCCGCGGTAGTTGTAGGTCAACGCAGCGAAGCCGCGTTCGGTCAGGAAGCGCGCGAATCCCGCATACAGCCGCTCCGGCACGGCCGTCGCCGGATGGATCAGCACCAGCGCGCGCGGTTCGGCATCGGGCGTCCACAGCGTGCCGCGCAGCGGATAGCCGTCGATGGCGGAAAACTCGATGGGTTGGGAGGTCATGGGCATCCTCGTTCCAGGTGGTTATTTCGTATGCGAAATATAATCCTGGATTTATTTCGCGCGCGAAATATCTGTCGAGGAATCATTCGAACGGCGGGTGCGGGAGGGCGGCGTCCGGCGTCGCGTGGTGCTGTTCGCTTCATAAAATATTTGCATCTTTGCATAGAAGAATATTGCGTTTGTGTCATGAAGTGGATCGCCGTATCTTCACTGGTTCCATCCGTTGCGCCGGCCGTTTCTCACGGCGGACAACGAGGCGCCGCCGTTTCGCGGCAGCCCGCCAACCATCCGGGAGATCACGTTGCTGAGCCGAATCGTCACGGCGCTCTTGCTGGCGCTTGCCGCGCAGCCGGGCATCGCGAAAGACACCGTCACGCTGCGCGTCGGTGAACAGAACTACTTCAATATCCAGGCCTCGATGGAGGCGTCCGGCGCGCTGAAGGACCTGCCTTATACGATCGAGTGGAAACACTTCCAGGCCGCCGCGCCCGTCGCCGAGAGCCTGAACGGCAACGCGATCGACATCGGCTTTCTCGGCGATTCCGCGCTGCTCACGCTGGCCGCGCGCGGCGCGCCGGTGAAGGTCGTCGCGGTGTCGCGGCAGAGCCTCGACGGCGTCGCGATCCTCGTGCCGAAGCATTCGCCGGTGCGCACCGTGGCCGACCTGCAGGGCAAGACCGTCGCCGTGTGGCGCGGCGCATGGAGCCAGCAGCTCGTGCTGCGCGCGCTCGAACACGCGGGCCTGCGCGCGGATTCGGTCAAATATGCGTACCTGATGCCGATCGACGCGACCAACGCGCTCGCGAACGGCTCGGTCGATGCGGTGTCGCTGTGGGAGCCGTTCGTCAGCAGGCTGGCGCTGCGACAGGGCGCGCGGCCCATCACCACCGCACAGGGGCTGATGCCCGCGCTGAGCTTCGTCGCCGCGAACGAGCAGGCCGCGTCGGGCAAGCGCGCGGAGATCACGGATTTCCTGAAGCGGGTCGTGGCCGCGCGCCAGTGGGTCGACAGCCATCCGCGCGAGTATGCGGACCTGTGGTCGAAGCGCGCGAAGCTCGAGCCCGATGTCGCGTACCGCTGGCTCGACAATGCGAAGCAGCGCGTGGGCCCGGTCGACGACACGGCCGCGAAGGATGCGCAGAACACGGCCGATTTCCTGTACAAGGCCGGCGTGATTCCGGCCGCGTACGACACGTCGAAGCTGCTCGACCGCTCGTATGCGGGCGCGTTCGCGGCGCCTGCGCAAAAGACGGCCGCCGCGCAGTAATCGCGCTATCGCATCACCGATTCCCGATCGAGAACCAGAAGGACATCCTGACATGCCAGTCGACATCATCGGCATGATCACCGCGACGCCCGGCGCGGAGGTCGACGTACCGGGCGGCGCGGCCGTCCAGCCCGACTACGTGCGCCGCTTCGCGCAGGCGCACGAGGCGGCGGGCTTCGACCAGATCCTGGTCGGCCATTTCAGCAACGCGGCGGACGGCTTCATCGTCGCGTCGTTCGCGGCCGCCGCGACCGAACGCATCCGCATCCTGCGCGCGCACCGGCCCGGCGTGATCGTGCCGTCGGCGGCCGCGCGGCAGATCGCGACGCTCGACGTGTTCAGCGGCGGCCGGCTCGCGCTGAACGTCGTGTCGGGCGGCGACGATACGGACTTGCAGCGCGACGGCGATTTCGTGCCGCACGATGCACGCTACCGCCGCACCGGCGAGTATCTCGACGTGCTGAAAGGGATCTGGCTGGCCGATGCGCCGGTCGACCACGACGGCGAGTTCTACCGGCTGCGCGGCGCGTCGCCGCTCGTGAAGGGCTCGCAGCGGCCGCATGTACCGATCTATTTCGGTGGATCGTCGCCGGCCGCGCTCGCGGTCGCGGGCGCGCACGCGGATGTCTACATGACGTGGGGCGAGCCGCTCGCATCGGTGCGCGAGCAGATCGCGCGCGTGCGTGCCGCCGCCGCGCCGTTCGGGCGCGCGCCGCGCATCAGCGTGTCGTTCCGGCCGATCGTCGCCGATACCGAGGCCGCTGCATGGGAGAAGGCCGAGGCGATCCGCGAGCGCGTGCGCGCGGCGCGGCTCGCGAACGGCCAGCCGATCGCCGGCCACGCGCCGCAGAATGCCGGTTCACAGCGGCTGATGGCCGCCGCCGCGCAGGGCGACGTGCTCGACGAGCGCTTGTGGATGGGTGTCGCGAACCTGACCGGCGCGCGCTGGAATTCGACGGCGCTGGTCGGCACGCCCGAACAGGTCGCGCGGGCGCTCGGTGCGTATTACCGGCTCGGCGTGTCGACGTTCCTGATTCGCGGGTTCGATCCGCTCGACGATGCGCAGGCCTACGGGCGCGATCTGATTCCGGCGATTCATGCGCAGGTCGCGGAGCTCGACCGGTATCAAGCGGCGGTGACGGCATAGGCGCGACTCGGCGCCGAACGGTACTGCTTCGACTCGCCCCGGTATTTCCATCGTGGAATGCCGGGGCGATGTCATTTCAGGCATCGACGCATCGACGCCTTCAGAACGACGGCAACCCCGGCGGATTGGTCTCCGCGCGAGCGATCGCCTCGCTCTGCAAACCCCATCGCGCGAGCGCCTGCCCGTATCGGCCGTTGCCGATCAGCGCATTGGTCGCGAGCGTCAGCGCGGACGCGAGGCCGCTGCCGCGACGCGTCGCGATCGCGACGTCGGCATTGTTCGGCCAGCCCGCATTGACCACGCCGACACGACGGATCTTGCCGCTGCGCGCAGCCTCGTACGAGAGCGACGCGTTCGGGTTCAGCTCCGCATCCGCACGGCCCGACAGCAGCGCGACGCGCGCGGTCGCATCGTCGTCGAAATAGAGCAGCTCGGCGGGCTTCAGCCCCTGCGCGACGTTGCGTTTGCTCCATTCGAGCAGGATGCGCTCCTGGCTCGTGCCGGCACCGGTGATGATCCGCAGGCCCGCGATGTCCTTCGGCTCGGCGATCTTCGCGATCGGGCTGCCGGTGCGCACATAGAAGCCGTGCAGCCCGAGCCGGTAGGTCGTGAAATCGTATTTCTCCTTGCGCTTCTCGGTCACGCCGACGTTCGAGATCACCGCGTCGTACTTGCCGGACGTCAGCCCGAGCGGCCAGTCGGCCCATGCGATCGGCATCAGCACGAGCGTGCGGCCGAGCGCATCGGCGACGAGCTGCGCATAGTCGGGATCGGCGCCGACCACGGTGCGTGCGTCGGTCGCGTAGGTCGATACGGGCGGCGCGTGCGGTGAAATCGCGACCGTGAATGCGCCGTCGCGCACCCAGCGGTAGCCGCTCGCCTCGCGGATGGCCGCGTCGTCGCGCGACGCGCGAATCCGGCCGGCCTGGCGCGGGTCGAGGTCGGCGGTTGCAGCCGCCGCGTGCGCGATGCGCGAAGGCAGGCTGCCGGATGCCGCGACCAGCGCGGCGGTCATGAATTGACGTCGATCGATCATCGTGTGGCGCCCCGGGTATCGGAAGGGATGCGCATCACAGCACCCGCGACAGGAACGCGCGCGTGCGCGGATGCGACGGCGCGTCGAGCACGGCGGCCGGCGGCCCGGCTTCGACGATGCGCCCGCGCTCCATGAACAGCACGTTGTCCGCGACTTCGCGCGCGAAGCCGATCTCGTGCGTGACGATCACAAGCGTCGTGCCCGAGCGCGCGAGTTCCTTGATCACGTCGAGCACCTCGTTGACGAGTTCCGGATCGAGCGCGGACGTCGGCTCGTCGAACAGCAGCACCTTCGGACGCAACGCGAGCGCCCGCGCGATCGCGACGCGCTGCTGCTGGCCGCCGGACAACTGGCGCGGGTACGCATCGGCTTTATCCGCGAGACCGACGCGCGCGAGCAGCATGCGTGCGGTGCGCTCGGCGGCATCGCGCGTGACGCCGGCGACGGAAAGCGGCGCCTCGATCAGGTTCTCGAGCACCGTCAGGTGCGGGAACAGGTTGAAATTCTGGAACACCATCCCGACGGCCGTGCGCCGCTTCAGCACGTCGCGCTCCTTCAGCTCGTGGAGCACGTCGTCGTCGCGCCGATAGCCGATCAGTTCGCCGTCGATGTCGATGAAGCCGTCGTCGACGCGTTCGAGATGGTTGATCGTGCGCAGCAGCGTCGACTTGCCCGATCCCGACGGCCCGACGATCGCGGTCACGCTGCCGCGCGGCGCGACGAACGACACGTTGTCGAGCACGCGCTGCATGCCGAACTGCTTCGATACGCCATGCACGGCCACTTCGCCGCCCGCGCGCGGCACGGTGGCGGCAACGGTATCGGTATCAGTATCGCCTGCGGCCCGCGCGATCGACGCCGAATGGCGCGACGCGGCACGCCGCCACAGCACGCCGATGCGCGCGAGCGCGAACGTGAGCACCGACGGCGGCGGATTGCGCAGCGCGCCGCGCGCATAGTGCCGCTCGACCTGCACCTGGATCGCCGACAGCACGGTCAGGATGATCAGGTACCAGACGGTCGCGACCATCAGCAGCGGAATCACTTCGAGATTGCGGCGATAGATCACCTGCACCGTGTAGAACAGCTCGGGCATCGCGAGCACGTACACCATCGACGTGCCTTTCGCGAGCGTGATCAGGTCGTTGAACGCGGTCGGCAGGATTGCGCGCATCGCCTGCGGCAGCACGATCCGCGCGGTCTGTCGGCCGCGAGGCAGCCCGAGCGCGGCGGCCGCTTCGAGCTGGCCCTGATCGACCGCGAGAATACCGCCGCGGATCACCTCCGCGGAAAACGCCGCGTGGTTCAGCGTGAGGCCGAGCACGGCCGCGAGGAACGGGCTGATCAGGTCGGTCGTCGGCGCCTCGAACCACACGATGCCGGTGGACGGCACGCCGAGCCGCACATGCTCGTACAGGTAGCCGAGGTTGTTCAGGATCAGCAGCAGCACGATCAGCGGAATCGAGCGGAACAGCCACACGAAGGTCCACGCGCTCGCGGAAAGCAGCCGCGAACGCGACAGCCGGGCCAGCGCGACGAACGCGCCGAGCACGAAGCCGAACACCGCGCCGAGCAGTGTCAGCACCAGCGTGCGCGCGAGCCCCGACAGCACCGGCGGCGACAGGAACCATTCGGCGAACACCGGCCAGCCCCATTGCGGGTTGCCGAGGATCGAATGCAGCGCGATCGCGATCAGCACGACGGCGAGCACGGTGCCGGCCGTGCGCGCCCGGTGGCGCGCGGGCACGATCCGGAACCGCGTGCCGGGCTCGCGCGCGCCGGCGGAAGAGAGCGGCGGCAGCGCGCCGCCGAGGTGGGTCGTGTCGCTCATGTCGTTGGATGTCCTCGAATCGGTCGGAAGCGCCGCGCACGGGCGGCGCGGCGCGTCGGCCCGTGGCCGGGCCGCGGTGTGTCAGGCGTGTGCTTCGGCCGCCGTTTCCTGCGCGGCGCCGGGCGCCGCGTGGCGGCTCGCCTTGCGCGGCAGGCCAAGGTGGTCGCGCAGCGTCGCGCCGGGCAGGTCGCGGCTGTAGCGGCCGCGCGCCTCGAGCACCGGAATCACGAGTTCGACGAAATCGTCGACGCCTTGCGCCTGCACCGGAAAGCCGAGGATGAAGCCGTCGCCGGCGCCCGCGTCGTGCCAGCGGATCAGCTCGTCGGCGACATGCTCGGCCGTGCCGATGAAGTTCGGGCGCGGCGTCGCGACCGCGAGCGCCGTCTCGCGCAGCGACAGGCCTTTGTTCTTCGCGTCGGCCTTGATCCGGTCGGTGGTCGAGCGGAAGCTGTTGCGGCCGAGGTCGCCGAGTTCCGGGAACGGCGCGTCGAGCGCGTATTGCGTGAAATCGTGGTGATCGAAATAGCGGCCGAGATACGCGAGCGCCTCGTCGATCGTCAGCAGGTCGCGGATCGCCTGGTATTTGTCTTCGGCCTCGGCGGCCGTGCGGCCGACGATCGGCCCGACGCCGGGGAAGATCTTCACGTCGCCGGCTTGCCGCCCGTGCTCGACCGCGCTTTGCTTCACGCGCCGCGTGAACGCGGCCGTTTCGTCGAGCGACGGCGAATGCGTGAACACCGCGTCCGCGTATTTACCGGCGAGCCCGATGCCGGTGTCGGACGAGCCGGCCTGGAAGATTACCGGCTGCCCTTGCGGCGAGCGCTGGATGTTCAGCGGGCCCGCGACCTGGAAGAAGCGGCCGTGATGATCGAGCGTATGCAGTTTGTCGCGATCGAAGAAGCGGCCGGTCGCGCGGTCACGCACGAACGCGTCGTCGTCCCAGCTATCCCACAGGCCCTGCACGACGTCGAGGTATTCGTCGGCGATCTCGTAGCGCAGTTCGTGATCCGGATGCGCCTTGCCGAAATTCTTCGCGGTGCCTTCGAGCGGCGTCGTCACGACGTTCCAGCCCGCGCGCCCGCCGCTGATCGCGTCGAGCGACGCGAGCTGGCGCGCGACCGTGAACGGCTCGCTGTACGACGTCGAGATCGTGCCCGCGAGCCCGATCTTCTTCGTCGCGACCGCGAGCGCCGATAGCACCGTCAGCGGCTCGAAGCGGTTCAGGAAGTGCGGGATCGACTTCTCGTTGATGTAGAGGCCGTCCGCGACGAACGCGAACGCGATGCCGGCGGCTTCCGCCTTGCGCGCGATGCCGATCGCGAAATCGAGGTTGATGCTCGCGTCCGGCGGGTTGCTCGGGTGCCGCCATGCATTCATGTGGCTGCCTGAGCCTTGCAGCATCAGGCCGAAGGGGATCGATCGTCGGGTCGTCATGGGAGCGTCACGCGTTCTGGTCAGGGGAGAGGGAGCGGTCGGCCGCGAGGGCCGCATGCAACGGCGTGGCCGACAGCGCGCCGCCGAGCCATTCGACCGACGTGAGCCGCGCCGCGTAATCGGTCACCGGCGAATCGATCACGAATGCATCGACGTCGAGCCGCCGGCTCAGCGTATCGAGCGCGCGGTGCACGCGCTCGGGCGTATCGGCCAGCACCGTCGGGCGCAGTTCGTCGATCCGGTAGTCGGACGCACCGCTTTGCCGCGCGAATTCGGCGGCCGCCTGCGCGCTCGCGAGGTTGAAGCTCTGGCCGCCCGCGAACTGCAGCTTGAAGATCTTCAGCGGCCCGATCAGCTGCTCGGCCTCGTCGCGCGTCGGCGCGGCCACCGCGTACAGCGCGACGAGCGGCCGCGTGCCGCCCGCGCTGCGGTATGCGTCGAGCGACCGCTCGAGATTCGCGTCGTCGCCGTTGAAATGCCCCGCGTAGCAGAAGCGCCAGCCGTGGCGCGCGGCTAGCGTGCCGCTGTCCGGCGAGCCGCCGAGCAGGATGCGTTCGGGCGGCTGCGGCGGCACCGGCATCGCGACCGCGCCGGCGAGCGGATGATCTTCGGCGACACCCCAACCGAGAAACGCGTCGAGCTCCGCGAGCTGGCCCGCGAAGTCGGGCTTGCGCGCCTTGTCGTGGAACCACTGCAGCGCGCGCGTGGTCAGCGGCAATCCGCCGGGCGCCTTGCCGATGCCGAGATCGACGCGGCCCGGCGCGAGCGCGGCCAGCAGCTTGAACGCTTCGGCGACCTTGAACGGGCTGTAGTGCTGCAGCATCACGCCGCCCGAGCCGACGCGGATGCGCGACGTGTGCGCGAGCAGGTGCGCGACGACGATCTCCGGCGCCGAGCTCGCGAAGCCCGGCGTGCCGTGATGCTCGGCGACCCAGAAGCGCTCGTAGCCGAGCTGTTCCGCGCGTTGCGCGAGCGTCGTGGTGAAGCGCAGTGCGTCGGCGGCGTTCGCGCCGTCGGCGATCGGACTCTTGTCCAGCAACGAAAGCGAATAAGACATGGTGAGCGGCGTTCCTGCGTGAGACGTGGATGGACGGAGGCGCGCGCGGCGCTCAGCTCTTCGGCAGCCCCGGCGGATTCGTGCGCGACTGGTCGATCGCTTCGGACGCGAGGTTCCAGCGGTCGAGCACCTGCTGGTAGCGGCCGTTCTTGATCAGCCCGTTCAGCGCGACGGTCAGCGGCTCGGCGAGCCCGCTGCCGCGGCGTGTCGCGATCGCGATGTCGGCCGTGCGCGGCCAGCCGCCGCTGATCGCGCCGACGAGCCGCGTCTTGCCCTGCTGAGCGCTCTGGTACGCGAGCACCGAGTTCACGCTGAACACGGCATCGGCGCGGCCCGACTGCACGGCGACGATGCGCATCGCCTGGTCGTCGTAGTACTGGATCTGCACGGGTTTCAGCCCGTGCGCGACGTTCTCGCGGTCCCACGCGAGCAGGATCTTTTCCTGGTTGGTGCCGGCGTCGGTCACGACGCGCAGCCCCGCGACATCCTTCGGCTCGCGGATCGCCTGGATCTTGCTGTCGTTGCGCACGTAGAAGCCGACCAGATCGTGGCGGTACGACGAGAAATCGAATTTCTGCTTGCGCTCCTCGGTGACGGTCACGTTCGAGATCACCGCGTCGACTTTCCCGGATTCGAGCGCGAGCGGCCAGTCGGCCCACGCGAGCGCGACGATCTTCAGCTTGCGGCCGAGGCTGTCGGACACGAGCTGGCCGACATCGGCGTCGAAGCCGACCACCGTGCGCGCGTCGGTCGCATACGAGCTGATCGGCGGCAGGCTCGGCGCGATGCCGATCGTCAGCGTGCCGGGCTCGGCGAACTTGAACGTCGCGGGCACCGCGCGTTCGACGGCCGCATCGGCCGCGCCGCGCGGGCGACCGCGCTGCTCGGGGCTCAGGTCGAACGTCGCGGCGGCCGCGGCGAATGCGGTCAGGCCGATCAGCGTGGCGGCCAGCGTGCGGATGGCACGGGAAGAAAGCGGTACGGCTCGTTGCATGAAAACGTCCTGTTGTTGTGTGTACGGAGCGGAGTCGGGTGGAGCGGTGGGCTCAGCGCGGCAGCGCCGGCTCGGGCAACAGCGCCCACAGGTCGGCGAGCGTCGACGTGCGCGACGGATCGGCGAGATCCTTGCCGAACCGCAGGTGGAAATACGCTTCGGGGTCGATCGACGAATCGAACAGCCGCGTATAGCCGGTGCGGTCGTACAGCGCCCACGCTTCGGGCTGGCGAAAACCGGTGGTCAGGTACAGGCGGCGATAGCCCTGCTGCGCGGCGCGCAGTTCGAGCGCTTCGACGATGAGCCGCGCGAGGCCCTGACGGCGCAGGTCCGTGCGGGTCCAGATGCGTTTGAGCTCGGCGGTCTGCGCGTCGTAGCGCTTGAACGCGCCGCCGCCGATCGTTTCGCCGTCGCGCAGCAGCAGCACGAAGGCGCCTTCGGGCGGCGCGAACAGTTCGGCCGGGTAGCGCGCGAGTTCGTCGCGTGCGGCCGCGCGGCTGTCGGGGCGGTACGCGTTGTAACGGGTCGAATACTCGTCGATCAGCGCGTCGATCAGCGGCTGCGCGCGGACGTCGAGCGGCGACGTGTCGATGATGCGGTCGGTCGTGGCCATGGGCATCGCGAAGGGCGCGCGATGCGGACGTTCCTTTCGGGGTGTGGGCATATGGCCCGTCCGGTCTGTTCCGTTATCGCGGCGCGGTTGTCGTGATGACGGCGGCCGGTGCGCATCCTGCGACGCATGCGACGGGCCGCCGCCGTTTCGAACACGTTAGCGGCGCGGCCGGCAAAGGCGAACGAAGCAATTTCGATAAGGATTTCGCGGCAGGCGTCAGAAGGCTTGCAGCGGGAGTGGGGTGGGGCGAGCGCGAAAGAGGCGCTCCGTGCAGAAGCGCCCGTTTGATGAGTGCGGGGCGACGGACGACGCGCGGCTACGTCGCCTGACCTTGTATCTGTGTTGAGAACCGTGTCATCGCTTCGCCGAGGCGGCTTGCATTTTCGATGTCCAGCACGGATTCCTCGCATGCCGGGCAGAAGTCGCCCGTTATGCGCGGTATGACGGTGGAGTGACCTTGGCAGGTGTACGGAATGTCGCGCGTGTCACGGATCAGGTGCGCGCTACCGGAGGTAGGACATTTCATATTCGTGGTTTCCTGAACGATACGATCCGACTCATTGGCCGACGCTCGGCGCAGCCGACAACTCCGCCAGTTGAAACAGGCAATCGCCGCGTCGCACCTGCGCGGGCACGCGCTTGCACACCACTTCGCCGTCGCCGTTGAACCGGTGCAGCATCGGTTCGCGCAACGGCGTATCGGGGAAATGCACCCACGCGGCCGGTTGTCCGGCCTTCACCTGGTCGCCGAGTTCGACGAGCGGCTCATACAGCCCGCGTTCGTACGCATAGACGAAGTGGCGGTCGCCGTCGACGCGCAAGAAGCGCGTGACGGTCGGCGGCGCGTCGGGCACGAGCGCGCCGCGCAGCAGGCCGATATAACCGAGGTAGTGCAGCAGCCCGTGGCGGCCGAGCCGGATCAGCGAAGGATCGGCCATGCCCGCGCCGCCGAGTTCGGTCACGATCGAGATCGCGCCTTGCCGGCGCGCGGCCGACGCCGAATGCACCGGGTTCGGCGCGTGCAGCAGCGCATTCGGCAAGCCGAACGCGACCAGCAGCCCGTTGAGCTTCGCGGCTTCGTCCGCGTCGAGCGGATCGATCGCGAGCATGTTGCCGCCCTGGTACAGCAGCGAGCTGCCGCCCGAGTGCAGGTCGACCAGGTACTGCGCACGCGACAGCAGCGCATGCTCGATGTAGTGGGCGATCATCTGCGTCGGCGTGCCGGTCGGATCGCCGGGGAAACTGCGGTTCAGGTTGCCTTCGTCGAGCGGCGACACGCGCAGGCCCGCATCTGCCGCGGGGAAGTTCGCCATCGGCAGCAGGATCAGCTGCCCGCTGACCATCTCGGGTTCGATCTCGCGCATCAGCTGCGACACGATGATCTGGCCTTCGTACTCGTCGCCGTGGTTGCCGGCCATCACGAGCGCGACCGGGCCGTCGCCGTTGCGGATCGACGCGATCGGGATCGGCAGCCAGCCGTACGCCGAGCGGTGCACGGAATGCGGCAGACGCAGGTAGCCCGCGTGCTTGCCTGGCGCGTCGAGATCGATTTCGCAGTGGATGGGGTTTCGCTGTGAGGAAGGTGCGGTCATGGCGGCATCGTTCGATGAACGGAATCTGCCATCTTATCGGGAAACGACCGCCGCGCGGCGCGCGGGGAACGCGCAACGCCGACCGCCGTCAACCGGGATGCGCGCGGATGCGCATGGCGAGTCGAAGTTCCGATACGCGAGACCGCGCGCGATGTTGCACCGGTGAACGCATGGCGGCGGCATGCGATCGTCAGGTTTCGCGCCAAACCCTTGCCGCGACAGGGCCGGCGCGCGCGGCCGGCTTACCGGCCCGATGTTTCAGCTTCGATACGTCCTTCTTCCCACAGCGCCCAGAAACGGCTGCCGGCGCGATACGGATTCGCGCGCCGCGCGCCGTAATCGGTGACGCCCTGGCGAAACGCGCCATACAGCGTCAGCGGCGGATTGTCGACGCACGCGGCTTCGCGGGCGGGCGTGCGGCGCTCGAAAACGAGCCGCCGGATCAGGGACGCGCCGTCGATCACGGTTTGTTCGTCGATCGTTTCGGTTCGGGCGAGGACTTCGACGGTATTCATGTTGGGCTCCCTGAGATGTTCTTTCCCCATCAAGAAGCAATAAGAATGCCAACCGCGAAATGGTGCCCGCTGCATCGATCGTGCAGGCTTCTGCGGTCAACGTAACGGGTGGCGAAGGGCGATGTTACGGAACACGTCACGTGACACGCGAGCGCGCGCCGCGACGTGCGAACACGCGACGCGTTTCGGAATTGAATCGCCGGGAGGATGCGGCCGGTAGTGGAAACGACGATGAACGGGCCGGGCGTGCCGTCAGGAGGTCAGCTCGCGGTGGCCGGCGCCACGCGCCGGCTGCCGTTCGAATAGAAGCGGTAGATGCCCTTGCCGGCCGATTTCGCGTCGTACAGCGCGCTGTCTGCCTGGCGGATCAGTTCGTCGGGAGAGCCGTGACCGTCGTCGAGCGCGATGCCGATGCTGATCCCGAGGTTGACGATCTTGCCCATCGACAACGTGTACGGTGCCGAGATCTGCCGGATGATGCGCGCGGCGAGGAGCGAGCACGCTTGCATCGTCGTGTCGTCGATCGCGACGACGAATTCGTCGCCGCCGATGCGCGCCGCAAGCTCGCCGGGCGGCAGCGTCTTGCCGAGCCGCTCGGCGACCTGAGTGAGCACGTCGTCGCCGGCCTGATGGCCGAAGCGGTCGTTGATCGCCTTGAAGCCGTCGAGGTCGAGATACATGACGGCGAGCGACGGGCCGGGCATGCGCGGCCGCTGCGCGAGCATCCGCTTGAGCTGGGCATGCAGTTCGTGGCGGTTCGGCAAACCCGTCAGCGCGTCGTGCCGCGCGAGATGCCTGATGTGCTGCTCGGTCTGGCGCCGCGTGGTGACGTCCTCGACGATGACCACTGCGTTGCCGTCCGGCACGCGGTGGCGCGTCAGTTCGAGCTGGCGGCCGTCGGCGAGCACGATGTCGAACGGCTCCGGCTCGTCGCGGGTCAGCCAGACGTCGCACTGCGCGGCGAGACCGGCGCCGCCGGGATCGCACATGGCGTTCGCGCCGAGCGCCGCGACGACGTGGGCCAGCGGCGTATCGAGCATGATCTCGCGCGGCGAGCCGAACAGCTGCGCGGTACGGCGGTTCGCGACGATCACGCGAGTCTCGCTGTCGATCATGCACAGGCCATGCGGCATGTAGGTGAGGGCGGCGTCGAAGCGTGCGACGAGTTCGGCGTTGCGCTGGCGCGCGGCGATCAGCGCGACGAGCACGCGGTAGTGGCGCTGGACGACGGTGCGCATGGCCGCGAGATAGATCGCGAGCGGCGGCAGCAGCAGCCACGCGCCAGGCCGGTGGGCCAGCAGCGCGCCGATGCCGATCGGCAGCACGCCGAGCGTGACCTGCGTCATCGCGAGCCGCGGCAGCGCCGAATTGCGCGACGCGATTCCGCCGAACACGCCGCCCGCGACCATCACCGACAGCGTGCCGAGCTCGACGTCGACGGCGTCCACGCAACCCATCACGCCGAGGCCGAGCACGAAGCATGCCGTGAGCGACACGGGCGCATAGCGCCTCGCCCAGTATTCGGCGCGGTCGTCGCCGGCGTCGCGGCGCACCGTGTACGCATGCGCGATGGCGAGCCGGGCGGCGAGCAGGCTGATGTCGGTGATGAGCCACACGAGACACCAGAGCTGCTGCAGCCGGATCAGCGCGACGGCCGCGACGAAGCCGCTCGCGAGTCCGGACATCGCCATCGGGCGAATATCTTCGAACAGCGTGACCAGCATCGACGGGCGCAACGCCGCCGTGACATGGTGGTTGCCGGAGGAGGGTGTGGCGAGAACGGAGTTCAGGATGGATGCCCTGACTGCCATGGTTTTTGACCTCGACACGAGTCGCGATGGCTGGCGGCGCACGCACGGCACGTGGCGGAAGCGCCGGCAAGCCGGATACGCGCGACATTACCATGAAACACGGGCAGCGCGGGGTGCCCGGACGCATGGCAGCGGCACGTCGCTAGCACCGGATACCGAGTCGGCCGCCGGTCGTCGACCACACCTGCGAACGCCTTGTGCATTCGACGGGGCGGAGGCCGCATCGTTGCGAACGGAACGATGTGCGGGAACGATGTGCGGCGGCCGACCGGAGACCGGCACGCGATGCGTGCGCGCTCGGCTGCCGGGCGCTGTCGATGCGGAGCGAAGCCGATGAGCGGCATAAATGCACGCCAACGCACGCAAACGGCGGACCGATCGCACCCCGCGACCACGCGCCGCAGCCCGGCCGAATCCCGTTATAAGAAATTCAATAAGTATTTCATGCGGGAAATACTATAGGCGATATATCGAAAACAATGCCAGAATGCGCGCCGCTCCGAACGCCGCGACACCCGATCGCCGTCCGAGCCGCATCAGGAGGTTCCCCCAATGAAAAACCACGGCCTGTCACGGCGGGGTTTTCTGAAAGCCAGCGTGCTGGCGGGCGTCGCGGTGTATGTCGCGCCGCTGGGCAGCCGCGCATTCGCGGCGCTCTTCGAAGAAAAGCTCCTCACCCCCGTCAAATGGGATAGCGTCACCGGCATCCCCCAATTCCGCATCGACGGCATCGCGAAGGTCACGGGCTCGAAAGTGTTCGCCCGCGACGTCCGCGCGGCCGACATGCCGCACTGGCCGCAGCAGCAGTCGCATGCGCTGATCCTGCGCGTCACGCAGGCCGACCGCACCTACGAAGGCTTCGACCTGTCGCTGCTCGGCGACGACCTGAAACCGGACCGCGTGGTCACGGCCGACGATCTCGCGCGCGACGGCGTCGCGTTCCCGGCGTTCTACGGCGACGACATGCTGTTGCCGGCCGGCAAGACGCCCGCGTATCTCGGCCATGCGGTCGCGATCCTGATCTATCACGACTTCGCGCGCTTCCGCTTCGCGAAGAACGCGCTCAAGTTCCGCGACGACGTGATCCGTTACGGCGCGGTCACGGGCCCGCTCGAGCGCGATCCGTGGGGCACCTTCCGCTATGTGCGCGTGGGCGGCAAGACGGCCTACGACGACGATGTCTATTCGAGCCTGAAGGACGCGCCGATCTTCCCGAGCATGATGCGCAAGCACCTGCCGGTATGGCCGGACGGCAAGGAGCACGGCAAGCTCGACGAGCAGGGCATGTTCCTCGCGGCGCAGATCGCCGCCGAGCTCGACCACCCGACGGCCGACTGGCTCGTGTTCGATCGCGAGTACAACACGCAGTCGGTCGATACGGCCGCGCTCGAACCCGACAACGCGAACTGCTGGTACGACGCCGCGACGCAGTCGCTGCACCTCGTCGTGCCGACACAGTCGCCGCTCGAAGTGGCCGAGAGCGCGGCCGCGATGGTCGCGAAATGCCGCTTCCCGGTGAAGAAGCTGTTCGTGCATCCGTGCTACACGGTCGGCTACGGTTCGAAGGATCACTTCAACGTGCCGTTCTACGGGCTCGTCTGCGCGCTGTACGCGGACGGCCGCCCGGTGCGTTTCGCGAACGATCGCTACGAGCAGTTCCAGACGTCGCTGAAGCGTCACGCGTTCAAGATGCACTACCGGATCGCGGTCGACCGCAACACGGGCTTGCTGCAGTCGTTCAAGGGCGACTTCGAGGCGAACGGCGGCGGGCGCTCGAACTTCTCGCCGTCGGTGGCGATGGTCGGCGCGACGGCCGCGCAATCGATCTACTACTTCCCGAAGAGCGACCTCGCGGCGGTGGCGATCGCGTCGCGCGCGATCGACGCCGGTTCCGCACGCGGCTACGGCACGCTGCAGAGCATGGCCGCGACCGAGATGGCGGTCGACGAGATCGCCGCGCAACTGAACCTCGACCCGATCGATTTCCGGCTGCGCAACGCGCTGCGTTCGGGAATGAAGAACACGCAGGGCGCGATTCCCGCCGGCGCGCTGCGCGTCGACGAAGTGCTGGAGCGCGCGAAGCAGCATCCGCTGTGGACGCGCCGCGTCGCGCGCAAAGCCGAATTCGAGGCCGCGAACCCGGGCAAGCGCTACGGCGTCGGCTTCGCGTGCGTGCAGAAGGATTTCGGCACGGGCGCGGAAGCGTCGTTCGCGAAGGTCGAGTTCGACGAGCACGGCAAGGTGTCGCTGCAGCACACGGCTGCCGAGATCGGCACGGGCATGTCGACGTCGCAGGCCGTCGCGGTCGCGAAATGGCTCGGCCGTCCGGCGACCGAAGTACGGGTGGCCGTGACCGAATGGCCGGACCTGCCGGTCGAGACGAGCGGCGATCCGTACATCATGTCGCAGGCCGACCAGGATCGGCTCAGCGCGAACCCGCGCTGGTCGCCGAACTATGCGTCGCCGTCGAGCGCGACGAATTCGGCGTACTACTTCACGCACAGCACGCGCGAAGCCGCGCGCGCGGTGTTCCGCTACGGGCTGTGGCCGGCGGCGATGTCGATCTGGACGCGCGGCCTCGGCGGCGGCCAGGCCGCGCCGTACACGATCCGCATCGAGGACGCGCGCTGGGTCGACGGCAAGCTGACCGCCGACGGCCTCGAGCCGCTGACGTTCGAGCAGCTCGCGAAGCAGGCGCACGCGCTCGGCCTGCCGACCGGCGCCGTCGTGCACGTGTTCAACCGCTGGCAATGGACCGACGCCGAGTTCGAGGTGGGCGGCACGGTCGAGCGTCTGCCGATCGACGGGCTGTCGCTGCGCGTCGGCGCGCCGAAGACGGGCGACAAGACGGGCGACAAGACAGGCGACAAGACAGGCGACGGCAGCGGCCCGGTGCCGGGCACCGCCGCGCCGGCCGGCGCGACCGCGATGCGCGGCGCGCTGCCGCCGACCGCGAACGGCTACCGCGTGCTCGACCGCAAGCGCGTGTTCATTCCGCCGACGAGCCGCAACAACGCGGCCGTCACGTACTACACGGCCGTCGGCACGCTCGTCGAGCTGGCCGTGCACGAGGCGACCGGCAAGGTCGAACTGCTCACGCACCACTCGATCATGGAATGCGGCAACCAGATTTCGCCGCAGCTCGTGTCGGGCCAGTTGCAGGGCGGCCTCGCGATGGGCATCGGCCATGCGCTGCATGAATACCTGCCGCTTTACGAGGACGGCCCCGGCAACGGCACGTGGAACTTCAACCGCTACCCGTTGCCGCGCGCATCCGACGTCGCCGTGTGGTCGCAGACGGGCGACATCCTGCCGCCGCTGTCCGAGACCGATCCGCCGAAGGGCGTCGCCGAAGTGGTGATGATCCCCGTCGTCGGCGCGATCGTGAACGGCATCGCGCACGCGATCGGCCATCGTTTCACCGACCTCCCGGTGACCCCGCAAAAGATTCAGGAGGTGCTCGCATGACGACCGCCCAATCCGCGGCTTCGGCCGCGAGCGCCAGCGCGGCTGCGACCGGCGCTTCCGAGCCGACCGCGGCTTCGGCCGCACCGGCGTCAGCCCCGGCATCCGCGCCGGCCGCAGCTCCGGCAGCCATCGAGCGTCCGCTCGTCCGGTTTCAGCAGAAACCGCTGTCGGTCAACATCAACGGCAAGTCCGTCGGCCCGATGCAGGTGCCCGAAGGGCTGATGATGATCGAGTTCCTGCACGAGTACGCGGGCCTCACCGGTTCGCGGCTCGGTTGCGGGCAGGGCATCTGCCATGCATGCGTCGTGATCGTCGACAAGCCGGACGGCACGAGCGAGGAAATGCGCACCTGCATCACCGGCGCGCACTTCTTCCACGGCCGCTCGATCCGCACGATCGAAGGCCACGCGAAGCGCAACGACGCGGGTGAAGTGGTCGAGCTGTCGCCGATCCAGCAGAAGTTCCTCGAGCACTTCAGCTTCCAGTGCGGCTACTGCACGCCGGGCTTCGTCAACGCGGCGACCGTGCTGATCGAGCGCCTGAAGCGCGAGCCGGTCGCGAAGGCCGACGTCGAACGCGCGATCACCGACGCGCTCGACGCGCACATCTGCCGCTGCACGGGCTACGTCCGCTACTACGAAGCCGTGAAGGACGTGGTGCTGACGACGCCGGGACTCGTGAAGGACGCCGCATGAAACGCACATTCGCCCATCGTGTCGCGCGGGCCGCGGGCGTGCCCGCGCTCGCGGCGGCCTGCGCGCTGCTGCTCGCCGCCTGCGGCGGCCATGACGCGCCGGCCTCGAGCGCGGCTTCCGGCGCGCCCGGTGCCGACCCGGTCGCGCGCGGTCGTTATCTCGTCAAGGCCGCCGACTGCGCGGCGTGCCACACCGCGAAGGACGGCGCGCCGTTCGCCGGCGGCGCGAAGCTCGATTCTCCGTACGGCACGTTCTACGGTTCGAACATCACGCCCGACAAGGATCACGGAATCGGCAGCTGGAGCGCGGACGACTTCCATGCCGCGCTGCACGACGGCAAGGCGCCGGGCAAGCGGCTGTATCCGTCGATGCCGTACACGTCGTACCGGCAGCTCACGCGTGCCGATACCGACGCGATGTACGCGTACCTGATGACGGTCAGGCCGGTCGCGCAGGAAAACCGTGCGCACGAGCTGAAGTTCCCGTACAACCTGCGCTTCGGCATGGCCGTGTGGGATCTGTTGTTCCTGAAGGACAGCCTGCCGGACGCGTCGGCCGGGCAATCCGCCGACTGGCAGCGCGGCCGTTATCTGGCGAACGCGCTCGGCCACTGCGCGGAATGCCACACGCCGCGCACGTTCACGGGCCAGCTCGACGGCGCAAAGCCGCTCGCGGGCACCGCGCTCGGCCGCGTGGCCGCGCCCGACATCACGCCGGCCGGCCTCGCCGCGCGCGGCTGGACGGGCACCGACCTGCAGACGTTCTTCGGCGTCGGCATCGCGCCGCAAGGCTCGGCGTTCGGCGAGATGTATCCGGTCGTGCACCTGAGCACGCAGACCCTGACGAAGGACGACCTGCGCGCGCTGTCCGTGTACCTGCTCGGCGACACGCCGCCCGCGCCGCAACCGGTGAAGCCGGTTGCCGCCGACGCCGCGCAGCTCGCGGCCGGCCGCTCGGTGTATCTCGCGGTGTGCGCGGGCTGTCACGGCTTCGACGGCGAAGGCAAGCCGCACGTTGCGGTGCCGATGAACGGCAACTCGACGGTGCGCCAGGGCGATCCGCGCAACCTGCTGGTCGCGATGCTCGACGGTATCGACGAGCAGAAGTTTGCCGGCTTCGAAAACCTGCAGCCGATGCCGGGTTTCGCGCACACGCTGAGCGACGACGAACTCGCCCAGCTCGCGAACTACCTGCGCGCGACGTGGGGCGGCCAACCCGCGAGCGTCACGCCGGCCGACGTGAAGGCGATGCGCTAAGTCCAAGTCGTGCCGCAGGGCGGGGCGTCGCGCGCGATGCAGCCGGTTTCCGGTGATCGCGCGCGATGCGTCGCCCGACTTTTCGAGGCGGCTCTTCAGTAGCCACCTCCGCCACCGCCTCCGCTGCCTCCCGAACCGCCGCCGCCGTACCGGCTCATGCCCGGTCCTTGCGAACCGCCGCCGCTCGGCTGCGTACATCCCGCCGACAGCACAAGCATTAGCGCCGCGATCAGCGCCGCGGCCAACGTTGTCGATTTCATTGCAATCTCCTTGCAGCGCGCAGTCCGCAGGACAGGCCGGTTCGCGTGAACCGCGCGTCTGCGCGATGAAGAAACGTCTCGGGCGGGCCTTTTATTCCATGCTTTTTGCGTATCGTCGCGGGCGATGGTGCCGGATCGGATGCGCCGCCGTGGCGGCGTCCGGTCAACGATAGACGAGATCGGCGCGGCGGTTCTGCGCCCACGAATCCTCGTCGTGGCCGAGCGCGACCGGCTTTTCCTTGCCGAGGCTGACAGCCTCGAGTTGCGTGGCCGGCACGCCGAGCGTTTCCAGTGCGCTCAACACGGCTTGCGAACGGCGTTGGCCGAGCGCGAGGTTGTATTCGGACGTCCCGCGTTCGTCGGTGTTGCCCTGGATCAGCACGCGCCGCGACGGATGGCCGCGCAGGTAGTCGGCGTGCGCCTGCAGCAGCGACTGGAATTCCGGCTTCACGGAGTACGCGTCGAAATCGAAATAGATGCTGCGCTTCGCGAGCGGGCTGTTCGGATTGTCGAGATCGTCGGCCGTCACCGTTGCGACGGCTTCGCTCGAGGGTGTCGGCGCCATGCCGGCATTCTCGGGTGTTTTCGCCGCGTGGTGGCAACCGGCCAGCAGTGCGACGGCTGCCAGGACCGCAAATCGGTTCGTTTTGCTCATCGTTCGTCTCCAGCGGTTGACTGCGATGGAAGCGTGGTGCGTGCCATCTGCACGTACGTATCCGGCTACAACGGCGCGAAAGGTCCGGCTTCGTCGGCGTGATGCTGGTTCGTAAGCCGGCGGTGCGCCATATGAAAGTTTGTTGCGCCCGGAACGCCGAATCACGGCGTCGCTGCAAACAGATTAGGAAAAATGTCACAGCGCGACCAGTTTCTCCGCATTTTTTGCGCGGACGCGACAGTCCGGGACGCATTCTTGCTCCCGCCGGCGGCGCGCGGTACGCAATGCCACAGCGAAATGGCAGCGCACGGGCGCGGCCATTTCTGCACAGGTCGCCTCGATCGAGCGGGGCTCGAAACGCGTGCCTAACGCAATCGACCGGGCAGTGCAGCGGCGCCGCGCCGCGTCGTCAGAACTTGTGCCGCAGCCCCAGTGCGACGACGACCTGGTTGCTGTTCGCCGAAGGCGTCAGCGTCCAGACGGTCGCGTTGAACGCGGGATTGCCGTTGCCGCCGCTCACGCTCTGGTAGACGCCTTCGAGATACGCGTCCGTGCGCTTGGACAGCGCATAGTCGGCCTGCGCGACGACCTGGTTCCACTTCGGGCGCGTCTGGCCCGTGCGCGTGTCGAAGCGGCCCATCGTGTACGTGTAAGCGGCGGCGACGCTCAACGCACGCGTGACGAAGTAGCGCCCGTCGACCGTGAAGTTGTCGAACACGAGCGATTCGCCTTTCAGCGGCGCGATATTGCTGCCCTGGAGCACGCCCGTCACGCCGTCGGTGGTCGAGTGCGACCACGCGGCGCCGATCGAATGCGGCCCGAACGCATAACGGCCGGCCGCGGCCCAGATCTGCTGGTTGCCGCCGGTGATCGTCGCCGAGCCGTCGACGGTGCTCAGCGCGCCGTCCGGGTTCGGCGCATTGCGGTCGCGGCTGATCTTCAGGTAGCCGGCGCCGAGCTTCAGCGGCCCGTTCGCATACGACAGCCCCGCGCTCCATGCCGCGTTGTTGGAGAACTGGCCGGCCGTGTTCGAGAAGCCGAACATCGCGCCGAACGTCAGCCCGTGGTACGTCGGGCTCGTGTATTTCACCGCGTTGTTGATGCGAAGGTTGCGGTTCGAATCGTCGTTGTCGTACGGATGGACCGCGAGGTTGCCGCCCCAGCCGGGGCCGGACGCGCCGAGCGGCGTCACGAAGTCGAGGATCAGGTCGTACTGGCGGCCGAACGTCAGCGTACCGGCGGTCTTCGAGCTCACGCCGATCCAGGCCTGGCGGCCGAACATGTCGACGCCTTTCTGCGACAGCTTGCCGGTGGTGCCCGAGAAGCCGTTTTCGAGCGTGAAGACCGCGGCCATGCCGCCGCCGAGATCCTCGCGGCCGCGCAGCCCCCAGCGCGACGCGTTCAGCGCGCCGCTCGTCATCGCGACGCTGCCGCTGCCGGGCGAGCCGGCGCCCTGCGTGCGCTGGTTGGTCGAGTAGGTGATCGACGTGTCGATCAGGCCGTACAGCGTCACGCTGCTCTGTGCGTGCGCGATGCCCGGCGCGAAGCCGGTCAGGCATGCGGCAATGACGGTCCCCGCGACGCGCGCGCCGGTATGCTTGTTCATCTGGTAGGAATGCATAGGAGTTTTTATCGTTGGTCCGGCGCGGTCGCCGGCGGGTCGCGCCGGCGTGCTGGCCGACGGATCGAGCGGCCATTATTGGAGATCGTGCGACGGTCGATTAAGGCGTTGCACAGGAAAGGTCCTCTGCGAAATCGCGCAGAATCGAGGCGTGTCGGTGTCGACGTTTGCGTTGGGGATTCAGTCGGAAGCGGGGCGCGTGTGGCGCAGGAGGGTGCGCGTCGTGGCGTTAGCGTCGGCGACGCGTTTCGGTTTCAGCGCGACATCTGGCGGTTCAAGCCGTCGGCGCGTGATCGTCTGTCCGGCGGGCAATCCGGATGAGATCGCTCCCGGGCAGCAGGTGATTGTCGGGTGACGGCTGTCGGCGCGTCCGGGTGGTGCTTGCGGACGTATGGCGGCGGCCGATCCTGAATCAGGCCATGGCGTTCTGGTGATATGCCTCGGAGCATCGCCCGACAGTGCGAATCGTTCACTGGCGCCGGGTGGGTCAGTTGCGCTCCTGCTCCAGCCAGCGTCGTTGCGACGCGTAAAGATGTGTCCGCATGGCTGCCTGTGCCATCAGCACTTCGCCATTCTCGAGCGCATGAAGGATCGATTCATGCTCCTCGAATGCCTTGGCCCACGTTTGCCTGCTCTCGGCCCGTGCACTGACGCGTGACGAGATCGGGCTGTGGCGTCCATCGAAAAGCTCGCCCACCAGTCGGACCAGAACGGAATTGCCCGTCATCGCTGCAATCGCCACGTGAAGTTCGCGATCGTGCTGGAGCGGCGAGCGGCCTTCCGCAATCGCGGATCGCATCGCTTCCACGGCGCGACGTACAGGCGCCAGCAGTTCGGGCGTCGCGCGGGCGCAGGCCAACTCGATCACGCAGCCTTCCAGCGCCGCACGGGCATTTGTCAGCTCGATCGGGTTTTCGCCAAGCGATGCCGCCGGCGCGGCCGCGGCCTTCGTGACGGCACACACGAACACGCCGGCCCCCATCCGCACTTCGACGATGCCCTCGATCTCCAGCGCAATGAGCGCCTCCCGAACGGACGGCCGCGAAACCCCCAGCTGTTGCGCGAGATCCCGCTCGGGCGGCAGGCGTTCTCCGTCGGCAAAGCGCCCCTCCTCGATCAGAGAGCGAATCTGGTCGGCGATGCGCTGATAGAGACGGCGGGTATCCACCTGATCGAACTGGCCCAGCAATGCTCCCCCCTCGCGGCGTATCGCGCATGTGTGTTCCGGAGCGATGAGTCTACTGCACCTTGGGTGGCCTGACCAATTTGTCAAGCCCTCTGGAGGCCAGTGTCAGAGTAGTTTGCACTCGGCTTTGAATTGGCCTTACCGGAGTGTCGTGAGTTGGCATCGTCTGCTGCTTGGTGTGTGCCGGGGGAGCGCCTTGTGTGGCGGGTGAGGCTTGTCAGGAGATTTCTCGGTAGCATTACAATCTAGGTGTTTTCCATGGATTTGGCTTAATTGGCTTGACCACAAATGGTCAGGCCAATAGCCTTCGTCTGGTCAGGCCAATTTGCATCAACACCGTCCTCTTTTCATACGTTATCGAGATCCCGATGAGAACAGTCATTTGCGAAGAACCCGGCCGCCTCGTTGTTGCCGAGCGTCCGATGCCGGCCGCGGGGCCCGACGATGTGCTGATTCGCGTGAAGCGGGTCGGCGTATGCGGTACCGACATGCACATTTTCACCGGCAACCAGCCGTATCTCGCCTATCCGCGCGTGATGGGGCACGAACTGGCCGGCATCGTCGAGAGCGCCCCGGCGGGCGCACGCGTCAAGGCCGGCGACCAGGTCTACGTGATGCCGTATCTGTCATGCGGCACGTGTATCGCGTGCCGGGCCGGCAAGACGAACTGCTGCACGCGAATCCAGGTGCTGGGCGTGCACGCGGACGGCGGCATGGCCGAATACCTCGCCGTCCCGCAGGCATTCGTGTTCGACGCGAACGGCGTCACGCTCGACCAGGCCGCGATGATCGAATTCCTCGCGATCGGCGCACACGCCGTGGCGCGTGCCGACGTCCGCTCCGGGCAGCGCGTGCTGGTCGTCGGCGCGGGTCCGATCGGCATGGCTGCGCTGATTTTCGCGACGCTGCGCGGCGCGCGGGTCAGCGTGCTCGACGGTCGCGCAGACCGGCTCGCGGTTTGCGAGACGGCGCTGGGTGCGCATGCCACCGTGCGGCTCGATACGACGGGGGAGGGCGCGGACGCGCGGCGTCTCGCGGCGCTCACCGACGATGAATTCTTCGACGTCGTGTTCGATGCCACCGGCAATCTCGCGGCGATGGAGCGCGGCCTCGACTTCGTCGCGCACGGCGGCAAGTACGTGCTGATCTCGCTCGTGAAAGGGCGCATCTCGTTCTCGGACCCGGAATTCCATAAACGCGAAACGACGCTGCTCGCGAGCCGCAACGCGACGCCGGTGGATTTCGAAACGGTGCTCGCCGCGATGCGTGCCGGCCAGGTTCCGACCGATGCGCTGAAGACGCACGCGCTGAGCCTGGCCGATCTGCCGGACCGCTTCGCGGAGCTGCTGGAACCGGACGCCGGCGTGATCAAGGCGCTCGTCGAATGCTGAGCGCGGACGGCAAACCGATGGCCAATCCGATCCTGCAATTCGGTACCAGCCGCTTCCTGCAGGCGCATGTCGACCTGTTCACGTCCGAAGCGCTGGCTGTCGGCCGCGCGCTCGGTGCGGTGACGGTCGTGCAGACGACGTCGAGCGCCGAGAGTCGCGCGCGCATCGATGCGCTGCGCGCGGCCGGGCGTTATCCGGTGAAAATCCGCGGCAGGCGGCACGGCGAGACGATCGACCGGCAGGTCGACTGCGTGGCGATCACGGAAGCGCTGCATGCGAGCGAGGACTGGGCGCTGTTGCGAGAGCGCGTGACGCACGACGTCCGGGTGATCGTATCGAACACCGGCGACAGCGGTTATGCGCTGTTCGACGACGACGGCGCGGACCTGCTCGACGGGCGGCGCACGCCGCGCGGGTTCGCGGCGAAGCTTGCGGTGCTGCTGCACGAGCGCTTCAGGGCAGGCGGCGAGCCCGTCACGCTGCTGCCGTGCGAACTCGTCGCGCGCAACGGCGACACGCTGCGCGACCTGGTGGTTGGTGTCGCGCGGGGCTGGCGCGCGGACGCGGCATTCGTCGATTACCTGATCGGCGGTTGCGTGTGGGTCAATTCCGTCGTCGATCGCATCGTGTCGGAGCCGATCCATCCGGTCGGCGCGATTGCCGAGCCGTATGCGCTGTGGGGTGTTCGGCGCACGGCCGGGATGACGCTGCCGTGCGAACACCCCGACATCGTCGTGACCGACGATCTCGAGCGCTACGAGCGCCTGAAACTGCTGCTGCTCAATCTAGGACACACGATGCTCGCGCAGCAATGGCTCACGCTCGGCGGTGCGGCGGACATGACGGTCGGTGCGGCGATGGACGATCCCGCATACCGCGAACCGCTCGAAGCGGTGTGGAACGACGAGGTGATGCCGGTGTTCGTCGCGCTCGGCGAGCGCGACGCGGCGCTGTCGTATCTGGACGAGGTACGCGACCGGTTCGCGAATCCATTCCTCGCACACCGGCTGGCCGACATTGCCGGCAATCACGACATGAAGAAGCTGCGACGCCTGCGCCCGGTGCTCGAAATGGCGCGCGCGCTGAAGTTGCCGATCGGGCAGCCGCGCCTGACCGCGGCGCTTGGATGAACGGCCGCAGCGGCACCGGCTCGTTGCAGGGGCGTCCGGGCGCGGCGACAAGACCAGACGAGATGAAACGACAAGGAGACAAGCAGCGATGACGACACGCATTATCGATGTGCAGGTACGTGACATCCGCTTCCCGACGTCGAAGAGCATGGACGGCTCCGACGCGATGAACGGAAATTCGGACTACTCGGCAACCTATGTGACGCTCGTCACAGATGCGCGCAACGGCATCGACGGGCACGGCCTGACCTTCACGATCGGCCGCGGCAACGAACTGTGCGTCGATGCGGTGAAGTCGCTTGCGAAGCTGTTCGTGATCGGCCGCTCGCTCGAGGAGATCACGGCGGACTTCGGCGCGTACTGGCACGAGATGGTCGCGGGCGATTGCCAGCTTCGCTGGGTCGGTCCCGAGAAGGGCGTGGTGCATCTCGCGACGGCCGCGCTGATCAATGCGATCTGGGACCTGTGGGCGAAAACGGCTGGCAAACCGGTCTGGAAGTTCCTCGTCGATATGACGCCCGAACAACTCGTGAGTTGCGTCGACTTCACGTACATCGACGACGTGCTGACCCGCGAGGAAGCCGTCGCGATGCTGCGGCGGGCGGCGCCGGGCAAGGCGCTGCGCGAACGGGAGATGCGCGGGCACGGCTAC
Organism: Burkholderia sp. BE17; assembly: GCF_009362305.1. NCBI lineage: Bacteria > Pseudomonadati > Pseudomonadota > Betaproteobacteria > Burkholderiales > Burkholderiaceae > Burkholderia > Burkholderia sp. BE17. The sequence continues at coordinate 47,059 of NZ_WHNU01000025.1, read as the reverse complement.
CCCGGCTACACGACCGCGGCCGGCTGGCTCGGCTACCCGGAGGACAAGATGCGCATGCTCGCGCGCGAGGCGGTCGCGGACGGGTGGACGCACCTGAAGCAGAAGGTCGGCGCGGATCTCGAGCAGGACGTGCGGCGCGCGCGGATCCTGCGCGAGGAACTCGGCTGGGAGCGCAAGCTGATGATGGATGCGAACCAGAACTGGGGCGTCGACGAGGCCGTCGCGAACATGCGCGTGCTCGCGCAGTTCGACCCGTGGTGGATCGAGGAACCGACCAGCCCCGACGACATTCTCGGTCACGCGGCGATCCGGCAGCGAATCGGGCCGATCGGCGTCGCGACCGGCGAGCACGCGCACAACCGCGTGATGTTCAAGCAGTTCTTCCAGGCGGGCGCGCTCGACTTCTGCCAACTCGATCCCGCGCGGCTCGGCGGGTTGAACGAAGTGCTTGCCGTCGTCCTGATGGCTGCGAAGTTCGGTGTGCCGGTGTGCCCGCACGGCGGGGGCGTCGGCCTGTGCCAGTACTCGCAGAACGTCGTGCTGTTCGACTACGTCGCGGTGTCGGGCTCGCTGGATCGGCGCGTGCTCGAATACGTCGATCACCTGCACGAGCATTTCGAGGCGCCGATCGTGATTCGCCGCGGGCGCTACATGCCGCAGGAGGCACCCGGTTACGGCGTCACGATGAAGGAGGCGTCGCTCGACGCATTTGCCTACCCGAACGGGCCCGAATGGCGGGCGTGAGCGAGCGGCCCCACGACGAGAACAATCCCGGAGACAACGATGAACCATGACCCGCAACAATCGCAGCACCTCGCCGGCGCGGTCCGGAAGGCCGCGATCCGGCTCCTGCCGTTCCTGACGCTGATGTACGCGCTGGCGTTTATCGACCGCGCGAACGTCGGTTTCGCAAAGATCGCCTATCAGGCCGATACGGGCCTGAGCGACGCGGCGTTCGCATTCGGCGCCGGTATCTTCTTCATCGGCTACGCGTTGTTCGAGGTGCCGAGCAACCTCATCATGAACCGCATCGGCGCCCGCGTATGGATGAGCCGAATCATGGTGACGTGGGGCTTCGTGTCGGCATCGATGATGTTTGCCCACATGCCGACGCAGTTCTACTGGATCCGTTTCCTGCTCGGTGCGGCGGAGGCCGGATTCTTTCCCGGGATCATCTTGTACCTGACCTACTGGTTTCCGGCGAAGGGGCGCGCCCGCGCGCTCGGGCTCTTCTACTTCGGCGTACCGATCGCGATGCTGATCGGCAATCCGCTGTCGGGCTTCCTGTTGCAGATGCATGACATGTTCGGCTTGCGGAACTGGCAATGGATGTACCTGGTCGAGGGCCTGATGGCGACCGTGGTCGGCGTGATCGCGTTCTTCTACCTGACGAGCCGGCCGAAAGACGCGCGCTGGCTGACCGACGACGAGAAGCGGGCGCTGAGCGATACGCTCGCCGCCGAGGAGCGCGCGAAGCCCCGGCATCTGTCGACGGCCGTGTTCGGCGTGCTGAAGGACCGCCGCGTGCTGACGTTCATTGCCGCGTACTTCTGCATCCAGATCGGCAATGCGCCGCTCGCGTTCTACCTGCCGTCGAAATTCGCCGCGACGATGGGCTCCCAGATCGATGGAAAGATCGGCCTGCTGCTGATGATTCCCTGGTTGTGCACGATCGCCGCGATGATCGTCGCGACCCGCTTCGCGGATCGTCGCGACAATCATCTGCAGGTCGCGGCCGGCATGCTGACGGTCGGGATCCTCGCGTTCGCTTCGCTGTCCGTGATCAATACGCCGGTGCTGACCTTGCTCGCATTCTGCATCGCGATTCCGGGCCTTGTCGCGTGCCAGCCGGTGTTCTGGTGCCTGCCGACACGTTATCTCGGCGGGACGGGCGCGGCGAGCGGCATCGCATTCATCGTGTCGATCGGCAATCTCGGCGGCTTCGTGTCGCCCCAGATCAAGGCGTTCGCGGACGCGGCGTCTCACGATTCGCGCGCCGGCTTCGTGGTCGTCGCCGCGTTGTGCTTCGTCAGCGTGCTGCTGCTGAGTTCGCTGCGCGGCATGGGGCACGCGGCGGCCGAAGGCACGCATGGCGGCGCGCAGGTCGGCACGCATCGATAGCCACGTCCAGCGCCACCCCACGACCCATCCAGGATCATCATCATGACTACCTCCGCCACCGAACAGGTCGCGATCCGACTGCATCCGAACGACGATGTCGTGATCGCGACGCGCCAGTTCGTATCCGGCGCCCGGATCGCATCCGAGGCGCTCGTCGTCGCCGGCCTGATTCCGCCCGGTCACAAGATCGCGACGCGCGACATCGCGAAAGGCGAGCCGATCAGGCGCTACAACCAGATCATCGGCGTCGCGCGCGAAGCGATCGCGCGCGGCCAGCACGTACACGTGCACAATCTCGGCATGGCCGAGTTCGCGCGCGAGCATGAATTCGGCGTGGCTGCGAGTCCGACGCTGTTCGACGATACGCCGGCGACTTTCATGGGCATTCGCCGAGCCGACGGACGGATCGCGACGCGCAATTACATCGGCATACTGACGAGTGTGAATTGTTCCGCGACGGTAGCCCGCGCGATCGCCGACCATTTCCGGCGCGATGTGCGCCCGCAGGCACTGGCCGATTATCCGAACATCGACGGGGTGATCGCGCTCACGCACGGGCTCGGCTGCGGAATCGACTCGCGCGGCGACGGGATCGCGATTCTTCGCCGAACGCTGGCCGGCTACGCCGCGCATCCGAACTTCCATTCGGTGCTGTTCATCGGCCTGGGGTGCGAGACCAACCAGATCGGCGATGTGCTTCGCGAAGGCGGGCACGCGGATGCCGCATGCTTGCAGCATTTCACGATTCAGGAAAGCGGCGGCACGCGCAAGACGATCGAGCGCGGCATCGCGATGGTCACGGACATGCTCGCGGAAGCGAACCGCACGGCGCGTGTCGCGGTGCCGGCATCGCATCTCGTGGTGGGGCTGCAGTGCGGCGGCTCCGACGGATACTCGGGCATCTCCGCGAATCCCGCGCTGGGTGCGGCGGTCGACCGCCTGGTACGCCAGGGCGGCACCGCGATACTCTCCGAGACGCCGGAAGTCTACGGCGCCGAGCATCTGCTTACCCGGCGCGCCGTCAGTCGCGAGGTCGGCGAGAAGCTGCTCGCGCGAATCGCGTGGTGGGAAGGCTATTGCGCGCGCAACGGCGCCGCGCTGGACAATAATCCGTCGGCCGGCAACAAGGCGGGCGGACTCACGACGATCCTCGAGAAATCGCTGGGCGCGATCGCGAAAGCGGGCACCACGAACCTCGTCGACGTGTTCGAGTACGCGCAGCGAATCGATACGCATGGCCTGGTCTTCATGGATTCACCCGGCTACGATCCGATGTCCGCGACGGGGCAGGTCGCGTCGGGCGCGAACCTGATCTGCTTCACGACCGGGCGCGGATCCGCCTACGGCTGCGCGCCGGCGCCGTCGCTGAAGCTTGCGACGAACACGGCGTTGTGGGAGCGTCAGGAAGAGGACATCGACATCAATTGCGGCGGTGTGATCGACGGCACGACGACGGTCGCCCGGCTGGGCGACGACATTTTCAGGAGCATGCTCGATTGCGCATCGGGCGGGCATTCGAAAAGCGAGTTGCACGGTTATGGGCAGAACGAGTTCGTGCCTTGGCAGGTGGGTGTGGTGACGTAGCCGGCAACTGCGTGTCGGCTGTGGCGATTGAGATTTCCGTGGGGAAATCTGCGAGACAAAACTGTGTTTCCAGGGTGCCTGTCGAATTGTCATGGTGATCCGTTCCGTCGCAGCCATCGCAGCCTCCGGCGCTGGATTGCCGGCGGTTTGCGATGGGTAGAAAAGCGGACATCCGAACCTGGCGACGACAATCAAATCCAGTTGCCCGCGGAATAGCGAGTTTCTCGGGCGGTCGTCAGTTGCACGTCAGTTCACCTCAATCTGTTGCGATCGTCTCAAGCGAGGCGCGTAACAGCTCGGTTTGCCAGGAGGCGCTCCATGCAGCGTCGACGTTGCATGCAATCGCGAGCCGACCGCCCGATTTCACCTCTGCCGGGAAGTTGATCGTGGATGCGTCGGCTTCCGGGTGGCTCGCAGGCACCGACTCAATTTCTCCCGTTTCTCCCGTTCTCCGCGTTACTCGACGAAGCCGGGACACGGCCGTCCAGGCGCCCCCATGGCGGGCGCGGGCGCCTGCGAACGAAAAACGACCGGCTCGGAAAGACGAAGACGCCCAGCGCAAATCCTCAACCAGGTTGCTTTCAATCGTCGAATTCGATTTCGACGTCTTGTAATTGAAGAGCAGAGAATTTCTCGTTCTTGTTGAATTCCGCAAATTGTAAACAAAAATAAAAATTCATCCGTGAATTCAGAATGTTTAATGCACGCCGGCTGAGTCAATTCAATCAGTAATATCAATCATCATGCGAAGCCGAATGGCGGGCGTATGATGCATCGTTCCGATCGCCCGAATTCAAATAATGCGAGCAGTGTTGCTGCGACCGCCGCGGCGACATGAATACTCGCGGCAAATTCGTTTCATAAATGGTCGACCGGAAATATCACTGCAGTCTCAAGCGCATCCACCTTTGCATGTCGCGTGTGTAAGGGGAGAAGTCCGGTCGCCGGTGAGGTTGTCATGAAAATTCAAAGGAGACCGCCGCTCCCGTGACAAAAAGGGGATGCCCTTTCAAGGGTCAACGGGGAATCCATCTTGAAACTCACCACACGCGAGATGGTCGTGTTGGGTCTGGTTGCGAAAGGCCTGACCGACCGTGAAATCGCGGCCGAACTGGTCTTTTCCGTATCAACCGCACGCAAGCATCGCGAAAATCTGCTCAACAAATTCGGCTTCCGGAAATCCGCGCAGCTGACCATTCGCTATTTCATTCTTTTTCCTGACGCACTCAAAAAAACGACGCCCCGCGTCGTGCCGACCCGTTCTCGCCGCGCGAACGCGAGGTACTGAAACTGCTCGCAGAGGGCATGAGCGACAAGCAGGTCGCCCGTGCGCTGGGCATCAGTGACCAGACCGCCCGCAAGCATCGCTCGCATCTTCTCGGGAAGACGGCTTCTACCAATATCTGCGCGCTGCTCCATACGGCCGTGCTTTCCGGCTGGCTCACCGAGCCATTTTTCGTTCCGCCGTCCGGCTCGCAATGACAACGACGCATACCGCATTTGCCGAATGGAGCCGGCAGGACCCGCCTCGCAGAATTGACCTGCCGATTCCTCCGATGTTTGCTTCGACGCACGCGTCCTGAGTCGATGGAAGCATCGCCGGCCGGCATGTGAACGGCGCGCACGACGCACCACTTGCGGCTTGTGCGCCGACTCTTTCCTCTTGATCCAGGACTTGAAAATGACTCATGTACACCATGCATTGCCGGGGGTACCGCACACGGTCACGGGACACATTCCGGCTTACGCGTCGACCGTGGCGCAAGGTGCGTTCGCGCCGCAGGGCGTGGGCGGGGCCATCGTCGGCACCGCGGCGCCGATGATCGGCGAGCTGCTCGGCCGACTCGGCGGCCTGCTGCCGTTTGCCGCTCAACCGCAGGCTGCGTTCGCCCCGCAAGGGGTGTTCGGCGACATCCTGAAATCGGTCGCGCCGACCGTCGGCACCGTCGCCGGACAGTTCGGCGGCCTGCTGCCGTTCGCGGTGCAACCGCAGGCAGCGTTCGCGCCGCAAGGCGTGGGCGGGGCCATCGTCGGCACCGCCGCACCGGTGATCGGTGAGCTGCTCGGCCGACTCGGCGGCCTGCTGCCGTTTGCTGCGCAGCCCCAAGCAGCATTCGCACCGCAAGGGGTGTTCGGCGACATCCTGAAATCGGTCGCGCCGACCGTCGGCACTGTCGCCGGACAACTCGGCGGCCTGCTGCCGTTTTCGGCCCAGCCGCAGGCAGCGTTCGCGCCGCAGGGCGTGGGTGGCGCCATCGTCGGCACTGCCGCGCCGGTGATTGGCGAACTGCTCGGCCGGCTCGGCGGCCTGCTGCCGTTTTCGGCTCAGCCGCAGGCAGCGTTCGCGCCGCAGGGCGTGTTCGGCGACATCCTGAAATCGGTCGCGCCGACCGTCGGCACCGTCGCCGGACAGCTCGGCGGCCTGCTGCCGTTCTCGGCCCAGCCGCAGGCAGCGTTCGCGCCGCAGGGCGTGGGTGGCGCCATCGTCGGCACTGCCGCGCCGATGATCGGCGAGTTGCTCGGCCAACTTGGCAGCCTGCTGCCGTTTGCCGCGCAACCGCAGGCAGCGTTCGCCCCGCAAGGCGTGTTCGGCGACATCCTGAAGTCGGTCGCACCCACCGTCGGTTCGTTCGCCGGACAGTTGGGCGGCCTGCTGCCGTTCTCGGCCCAGCCCCAAGCAGCGTTCGCCCCGCAAGGCGTGTTCGGCGACATCCTGAAGTCGGTCGCACCGACCGTCGGCACCGTCGCCGGACAACTCGGCGGCTTTCTGCCGTTCTCCGTCATGCCTGTCCAGCCGGCATTCCACTGACCGCTGCACCTGAAGACCTGCGCCACCGTGCGTGACCGCGCGGTGGCGCACCCGACGGACGCCCGTCGCGCAACGATCCGATCGCGTCGGCATGCGCGCCCGTTACTTTCGACCGACTAAGCCCGCGACGCGTCGCGATTGCCGCGCCGCGAAGGAGATTGCGATGGACAAGGACAAGAAGCCCGCCGCCGCGAAGGCGGCAGCCATGCCGACGGACAGCGCGGCTGCCGCACCGGACGTCACGCCGCCCGATTCGGCCGACGAAGCGGTCCACGTGACGAGCGGCAAGCGCCAGTACCTGATCGCGCCTCGGCGCGGCGTGCTCGCACGTCAGGCGGCCGTGACGCCGATGTCGGCTCACGACCTCGACAATGCGGTCGGCCGGCTCCCCGGCGTCGAGGTCGTGCGCGTGATCAACAGCCACAAGAACGCGCAGATGATGTCGGCGAGGCCGGACGAAGCGACCGACACGTATGTCGTCAAGATGGATCCCGCGAACGCGCAAGTGCTGCAGGCGACGGCGCCGCCGGAAATGATCGTCGAGGAGGATCATCCGCTCGGCTATGGGAAAAAGCCGCAACAGGAGTCCGGCGCCGAGCTTCGTCCGCAGGCGGCCATCGCGTCGGTGATCTTGCGCCCGGTGACGATCCGCGTGCTGGGAGCGAACGACCAGCCGGAGCCCGGCGTTCCGGTGACGCTCGCGGGCGACGGCTTCCCGGTGAGCGGCACCACCGACGCGCGAGGCGAAACGACGCTGACCGTCGCGCAGATGGCGCCCGGTCCGCTCCAGTCGCTGGCGGTGCGACCGCCCCACACGTACTGGAATGTCTATTTGCCGGCGCCGCTGCTGTCGAGCGATCAGGCGAACGTGGTGCGGCTCACGCCGTTGTCCCAGCCGAACCCGAACGTGCCGCCGCGTGCGCCGCTCGGGTGGGGGCAGCGCCTGATGGGCCTCGACGAGCTTCCCGCCACGGCGACGGGGCGCGGCGTTCGCGTCGCGATCGTGGATTCGGGGGCGGACGCGTCGCATCCGCTGTTGAACCATATCCTGCGCGGCGCCGATCTGACCAACGACCAGAACCCCGATACCTGGAAGGACGACGTGATCGGCCACGGATCGCATTGCGCGGGCGTGATCGCAGCGCGAATCAGTCCGCAGGCCGCCGACGCGCAGATGGCGATGCGCGGTTTCGTGCCCGACGCAGAGATCCATGTGCTGAAGATCTTTCCCGGCGGCCAGTTCAGTACGCTGATCCAGGCGCTCGACTATTGCATCGATCACGACATCGACGTCGTGAACCTGAGCCTTGGCGCGCCGCAGGCGTCGCTCGCCGTCGAGCAGAAGCTGATGGAAGCCGTGCAATCCGGCGTCGCATGCATCGTCGCGGCCGGCAATTCGGGCGGCCCGGTCCAGTACCCGGCCTCGTCGCCCTACGTGCTCGCGGTGTCGGCGCTGGGGCTGCAGCGCGAGCTGCCCGGCAACACGTGGGAGCAAACGCAGATCATCGCGCAGGCCGCGACGCCCGACGGCCTCTTCGCGCCGACGTTCTCGTGCCACGGTCCGCAAATCGGCGTGTGCGGGCCGGGCGTCGGCGTCGTATCGACCGTGCCCGGGTCGGCGTTCAATGCCGAATCCGGCACGTCGATGGCGGCGCCGCACATCACGGGGCTCGCGGCGCTGCTGTTGAGCGATCCGCAGATCGCCAGCCATCTCGGGCCGCGCCGGCCGGAGCGCGTCGCCGCGCTGTTTCAGCTGATCCGGATGATCTGCACGCCGATCGTGCAGTACGACGTCGCGAATCGCTTCGGCGCCGGCCTGCCGCGCATCCAGAACCTTCGCCAGTTGTTGCAGCAGGCGGCCCGCTGACCGCGCGCGAACCGCGCCGGCCGACCGCCGACCGCCGGCCGATTCCGTCGGCCGATTCCGTCGGCCGGCGCACGTCGCCACACACAAGGAGAAATTCGACATGTCGACCCTGTTGCGCATCACCCGGGCGGCCTGCGCCGCCAGCCTGATTCTGACCTGCGCCGGCGCACACGCGCAGGACTGGACGCTGTCGCTGTCCTGGAAGCTCGGCTCGTGCGTCGGCCGCGACGGCGCGCAGACATGCACGTCCGGCCAGCCGCCGTCCGCGCGCCAGGCCGCCGACGGCACACCGATCCGGATCACGGCGATCGGCCTGTATACGCCTCGGCGCGATTGCGACACGGCGGCGGTTCCGGCCGACACGCTGCCCGACGATGCCGCGCCGTATATCGCGCCCGCGAGCGCCGATGCATTCCAGCAGCACTGGAACAGTTACGGGAGCTGCACGGGCTACGCGCCCGCCGGCTACGCCGCCGAGCTTGCCGCGATGGCGCGTGCGGTCGGTCTCACGAATCTCGGCCGCTACCTGAACGAGCACGACAACAAGGTGGTGCGGCTCGACGAGCTGAAGAACGCGCAACTGCACGATTTCTTCCTCGGCGCGGACAAGGCGGTCCAGTTCCTGTGCACGCCCGACGGACGGCTCGCGGAAGTGCGCTACCGGCTGCGCGACTGGTCCGACGTATTCGTGTATCGCGACAAGGGCGGGATGCTGGTCGTGTCGCCGGGCGGCAATTGCGGCGACGAAGTGCGGCTGTAGCGCGCATTGCCCGCCGACCTCGTGGAGAACCGTCATGCGCACGCAACGTTCATGGTCCCGGACAACGGCGGACCCACCGCCCGAAGCGGACGGTGCGAACACGGCCGCATCGAGGCGCGATCTGATCGGGCAGTTGCAAATCGAATGCAATGCGATGGCGCGCTACGCATTGCAGCACGGCATCGCGGTGGCGCCCGATCTGATCGCGCAGTTGTCGATGCTGATGGTCGCGGCGTCGCGCGCCGCGGCTGAATCCGCGGCGGACGATGCGTCGTCCGTGCACGGCGCATCGTATGCGCTTGCCGCGATTCATCGCCGGCTCGCGGTCGCGATCGCGCCGGCGACGCCGCAGGCGGTCACGCTGCTCGACGGCGAACTGCGCGTCCGCTCGCGCTTCGCGTGGCTCGGCCCGGTACCGCTGATCCGCGCGCTGACGCTCTCCGCCGCGACATTTCTGGTCGCGGTGATTGCGACGTCGCTGTCGCCGGAAGTGTCGGTCGCGAACATCGATCAGGGGTTTCTCGATTCGCACGGCACCCGGCTGCTGTGGAATGCGCTGTTCCTGATGTTCTGCGCCGGGCTCGGCGCGTCGTTCGCCACGCTGTTCCAGGCTCATCGCTACGTCGCGAATTCGACATACGACCCGAAGTACGACGCGTCGTACGGCGCGCGGCTGATTCTCGGCGTGATCGCGGGCCTGATTCTCGTCGAGCTGCTGCCGCCGCACCTGTACGACGGCGCAAGCACGCGCAGCTTCGGCAAGCCGGCGCTTGCGATGCTCGGCGGTTTCTCGGCGACCGCCGTGCATCGGCTGCTGCACCGGCTCGTCGAGACGCTCGAGACGCTCGTGCGCGGCGACACCGCGGCCGCCGCGCAAGCGACCTTCGAAGCGCATCGCGCCCATGCGGCGACCGAGCGCGTGCAATGGCAAAGCGAACTCGCGGCGGATCTGCTGCGGCTTCAGCAATCGCTCGAAACAGGGATGCCGGCCGATGCGGTCAAGCAGCGGCTCGCCGAATTCACACGCGCGATGCTGTCGGCAGACGCGCCGCGCACGGGCCGTCAGGACGGCGCAAACGCAATCGGGGAATGACCATGCTCTTTCTTTACAACTGGCCGTCATGGCTGATGGGGCTCTTCATCGTGACCGCGACCGTCGCGGCCGCACTGGCCGGCTACGCGCTGTTCCGCCGCATCGCGCCGGTCGACCTGCATCCCGAGCAGCGAGCGATGGCGATCACGATGGTGTCGGTCATCACGACGATCAACTCGTTGCTCGTCGCGTTTTCGGCGATCAGCGTGTGGGACGCGTACAACAGCGCGGAGCGCACCGTCGACGCGGAAGCGACCGCGGCCGGCGAGCTGTCGCGCGATCTCGCCGCGTTCGGCGATCCGGTCGCCGACGCCGCCTCGGGCGCGCTGCGCGCCTATCTCGACGGTGTCGTGCGTTACGAGTGGCCGACGATGCAGCAGCACGCGAGTGCGGATGCGCAGGCGGCGGCCCGCTTCGATCGCCTGTTCGACATGGCCAACCGGATCGAGCCGCGCAGCGAGCGGCAGCGCGTGCTGCTCGGCGAGGTGCTCGCACGCGTCAACGAGATGGCAAAGCATCGCGAACAGCGCCTGCTGACGCTCGACGTCGCGATGCCGGCCACGCTGTGGGGCGTGGTGCTGCTCGCGAGTGTCGTGTCGTTTCTGCTCCTCTACATCCTTCCGGGCACGCGCTTCAACATCGCGCTCGTCGCGAGCTGGGCGCTCACGCTCGGACTCGCGTTCTTTTTCGTGCTTGCCGTCGACCGTCCGTTCGCAGGCGAAGTCAGCGTCAAGCCGGAGCCGCTGCGCGCGATCGTCGCCGCGATCGACGCGCAAGCGCAGCGAACCGGGCCGGCCGCGCATCGCAACGTTCCGCCTTCGCCGCGCAGCCCGACCCGCTCGCAGGTGGACGACGCTGCCGCGTTGACTGCTTCGACCGTTTCCTCACCGTCGAGCGCGTCCGGCGCGGCCTCGCTCGCCCATGCCTTGCAAGGAGAACGCGATGACACCCGATGAATTCCAGTCCGCCGCCGCCGTATCCGCCGTGCTCGCGCAACGCTGGTATCCGGCACTTGCCGCCGCGATGGTCGAGTTCGGCATCTCGACCCCCGGGCGTGTCGCGGCCTTCGTCGCGCAGACCGGCCACGAGACGCTCGGCTTCACGCTCACGCGCGAGCTGTGGGGGCCGACAACTGCACAGCGCGCCTATGAGCCGCCGTCGCGCAAGGCCGCCGAACTCGGCAACGTCCACGCGGGCGATGGCAGGCGCTTCCTCGGACGCGGGCTCATCCAGATCACCGGGCGCGCGAATTACCGCGAATGCGGCAACGCACTCGGTGCCGATCTCGAGCGCCAGCCCGAACTCCTCGAACGGGAGCCGCTGGCCGCGCGTTCGGCAGCCTGGTGGTGGGAACGGCACGGCTGCAACCTGATCGCCGACTCGGGCGATTTCGTGTTGCTGACGAGACGCATCAACGGCGGTGTCAATGGACTCGAAGATCGGATGCACCGGTGGGCGATCGCCAAGAAGGCGATGTGCCTGTGAGCGTGCGGCATGGAGCAAAGACCAACCAACGGAGGGCAACATCATGAAGACGCGAATCTGGGGTATGCGCGTATCGATGCAGGGCGTGCTGATTGCGGTGGCGGTGACGGTGGCGAGCGCGGCCATGCCTCGGCAAGCATCGGCGGAAATCGAATGCCAGCCTGTCGCCGTGAAAACGGGCAAACAGTTGAACACCACGTGGGGAAAGGAGCTGCATCGTCAGGAAAGCACGGGCGGCGTCGACGCGATCGTCAACAGGATGTGCCAGCCGTACTGGGCCAACGCAGACGATTACTGGCTGTATGGCAACTATTACCCGCTCCACCGCAACCCGCAGACGCAGCAACGCGCTGGCGCCGACCTCTTTGTCAAATCGAGGCCGGCTCAACCCGATCTGGCCAGATACCTATGCAAGGATACCGGCGCGAACGGCGCGACGCCGTATGACAAGGCGAAGCCGGTCGGCGTATTCGCTTACGAGACCTTCCGGACGGACGAATCACGGAAGAACGCGACCGACATCGCCAGCCAAGTCGAGCTGCATGTGCTGTGCGTGGCGCCGGACGCGCGAAAAAAGGGGCTGGGAATAGAGATCCTGAACGAGGCCGTGCAGCGCATGACCGAGGGCGTCAGCCACGACAAGAAGGTTCGCATGCAGTTGACCTCGCACGTGAAGGCGCACGACTTCTACGATCGGCTCGACATGACGTGCCGCGAGGAGGAAGCGAGCGATTCCATCGCGCGCGTCTACGAGCGCACCCTGAAACCCGGTGATCGTATCAAGCGGCGCGATGCGATGTATTACATGGGCTGGAACGACGGTGGCCAGTGCCGACGCGTGACGTTCGGTTGCGGCAATCGAGATGAGTATGAACAGCTGCGGCTACGCGCGTTCGATTCGGAAGATAGTTTCGAAAATTCCGATCAGGCTACGCATGTCAATGGAACGCTCATGGTCGGCGCCTTGGCCCATGCGTACGGATGCAACACCGAATCGGGGGAAATCGGGTATGAGGCGGTGATCCGGAAACTGGGCGGGCACGGCCAATGAGTCTCCGGCGGCTGCGTCGTCTCGCAAGATGTGTCGCATTCGACGGGTAGCGGCATGCTTCGAGTGCCGTTGCGCGACCGTCGGTGGCACAGGCACGACGCAGCCGATCGACCTGACTCGATAGCGCTTTACATGGCCCGCGATCCGGGCAAGGTCCGACAAAGCCTTGCCCGTCGGTCGAACCGGAACGCTCATGCGCGAGCCTGTCGGATGTCCAGTGTGCGGCGGTCGGCGAGCCCCGGGAGCCTGCGTGCGACGCACCCGCAGCAAGGTCAGATTTGCCCGAGGCCGTCCGAATCGACGATGCGAATCTGCTTGCCTTGCGCCGCGACGAGCCCCTTGTGCTGGAACTTCGACAGCATGCGGCTGACCGTTTCGAGCTTCATCCCGAGATATTCTCCGATCTCGTCGCGCGTCATCCGCAGCACGAATTCCGCGGCCGAGTAGCCGCGTGCCTTGAAGCGCGTGGAAAGGTTCAGCAGGAATGCGGCCACGCGCTGCTCGGCGGTCATCGTGCCGAGCAGCAGCATCAGCGCGGATTCGCGGACGATTTCGCCGCTCATCATCTGGTACACGTGATGCTGCATCGCCCGTACTTCGCGACACATCTGCTCGAGCTGGCCGAACGGAATGATGCAGACCGTGCTGTCCTCGAGCGCGATCGCGTCGCCGTTGTGGTGCCCCGTGTGTACGCCGTCGAGCCCGAGCGATTCGCCGACGATCTGGAAGCCGGTGATCTGCTCGTCGCCGTCGCGATGCATCACGATGGTCTTGAACGAACCGGTTCTCACCGCATAGATGCTGTTGAACGCGTCGCCCGCGCGAAACAGCGTTTCGCCGCGCCTGACGTGACGCGTCGTGCAGATCATTGCGTCGAGACGCGCGAAGTCGTCAGGCGAAAGATCGGGCGGCATGCAGACGGTACGCAACGCGCATGACGAACAGCGGGACGTGGCGCGCTTCGGCTGGTCCGCCGGCTCGACCGGACGCAGCGGGATGAACGGGCGTAACGGCATGGTCGTCGAGACATTGGCATTGCTCTCCATGATCGGCTCCAATTCGTAGGGCAGCGGCGAATTGCTGTCGGGCAGGATCGCGCTGGCTGTATTACCGGCGGCCTTGGTGTCTGCCGCCTTCCTGAAGGAAGAACCCCACCGGACGGGCCGGGAGGCCGATGCGCCGGTCTCGACGGTAATCCAGCCATTGCGCCGGGAGGCACGCGTGCTTGTTTTTCTTGATGGGAAGTATGGATGCCGCGCAGCGCCAAGGAAATCAGCCGGCATTGAAGATGAGGTAGGTGACGCGGAAGCGCTGTAGGACGTTTCCTACAGCGGCACGGCGGTGAATCCGTTGACCTGGCTCAATGCCTGCGGCGGTGCCGGGCGCCATCTCGGATAACGCCGATTCCGTCAGAGGAATTTGCGAAGCGTTCCGGTTGCCGCGGCTTTCGTGGAATCCGGTGTCGTGATCGGGTGGCGCACCGATCCATATCAACGGACAAATTCAGCCGTCGCCCGCCCGCCGCCCGCCGTTGATTGATCCTCGTCAAGCTGCCGGCGTTGCCATGCGCGATGCTGGATGCAGTGCGGCACGGATCCGATTGCAAGACTCGCGATCGACACGGGCCGACGGGAGACCGCGATGAAGTCCGATGCAGCACTCAAGCAGGATGTCGAGCAGGCGCTTTTCTGGAATCCGGCGATCGATGCGCGCCAGATCGACGTCGACGTCCGCGACCGGATCGTCACATTGCGCGGCACGGTCGACAGCTGGGCCCAGAAACTCGAGGCGCAGAAAACGGCGCTGCATGTCGCGGACGCGCGCGCGCTGGTGCTCGAACTGAACGTTGCGCCGCCGGAGAACGCCTGCGCTGATCAGGAGCTGGCGATCGCGATCACGTTCGCGCTCGGCTGGCAGGACGCGTTGCGCGATCACAAGATTCGCGTCGAGGTCGATCACGGCTGCGTGACGCTCGACGGCGAAGTGGATCACGCGTTCCAGAGCCGTGCGGCGGAAGCGATGGTGAGCCGGATGATCGGCGTCGTCGGCGTGGCGAACCGCATCCGGGTGCGTGCCGACCATACGGTGCCGGACGTCGGCGCGCGGATCGCCGAAGCGCTCGCGCGACGCGCACAGCGCGAATCCGCGGGGATTTCGATCGACGCCGCCGACGGCATCGTCACGTTGACGGGCACGGTCGCGTCGCTGGCGGAAAGGCGTGCCGCATGCGGCGCGGCAGGGGCGGTCAGGGGTGTTCGCGAAGTCGTCGACCGGCTCACCGTTGCCTGACCGGCTTGCTTGTACTGCCTACTTCAGGGAGAAACAGCGATGAACCGTTCAAATTCCGGCCCCGGTCGAAACCACCTGCGCCGCGACCAGCGCATGCCGCCGCATACGAAGGACAGTTATCGCGATCCGAAGCGCCCGAAGGGCGACAGGATCTGCGAAGGCTGCGGCGCCGTTTGCGACGAGGGCCGCTGGACCTGGTACGCGACCCCGCTCGACCGGCGGCAGCTCGAATGCCCGGCCTGCAAGCGCATGCGGGAAAACGCACCGGCGGGCGAACTGGTGTTGCACGGCGATTACCTGCGCGCGCACCGGTCGGCGATCCTCGAACTGCTCGAGCATCAGGCCGATCTGGAGACGAGCGAACATGCGCTCGAACGCATCATGGAAATCGAGAAATCCGGAGACGCGGTCATCATTCGGACAACGGGCGTGCACATGGTGCGGCGTCTGGGCGAAGCGTTGCTGCACGCGCATCACGGCGATCTCGCGCTCAACTATCGCGACAGCGAAGACGTGCTGCGAGCGAAATGGACGCGCGACGATGCATGAACGGACCCTGGTCGGTCGTACAGGCTCGACGCCATGAAGAAAACATTCGACTATTCCGCGCTGCTGATCCCGATCGCCTTCGGCGTACTGATTGCGGTTCAATTGCTGATGCGTCAGCCGGCGACGACGTCGATTTCGTACAGCGACTTTCACCGCCTGGTCGACGCGCGGCTCGTCGACGATCTGGAGATCGGTCAGTCGTCGATCTCGGGCGCACTGCGCGTGCCCGAAGCCGTTCCGATGCTGCCGGCCTCCGACGCGATTGCCGTGAAAAAAGCCGGACCGCCGTGGCGCTTCACGACGAACCGGGTAGCCGACGACCGCCTGGTCGCCACGCTGACGGCCGCCGGCATCCGCTATCGCGGGATGCCGGATTCGAGCTGGATCGAAACGCTTGCAATGTGGGCGTTTCCGGTGATCGCCTTCGTACTGGTGTGGAACGTCATGATGCGCAGGCCGGGCGGGATAAGGGACCTGAGCGGCATGGGAAAAAGCCAGGCCCGCGTCTATGTGCAGCAGGAAACCGGCATCACGTTCAGCGACATTGCGGGCATCGACGAGGCGAAGGCCGAGTTGCAGCAGATCGTCGCGTTCCTGCGCGAGCCCGAACGCTATCAGCGGCTCGGCGGCAAGATTCCGAAGGGCGTGCTGATCGTCGGCGCGCCCGGCACCGGCAAGACGCTGCTCGCGCGCGCGGTCGCCGGCGAGGCGGCGGTGCCGTTCTTCTCGATCAGCGGCTCGGCATTCGTCGAGATGTTCGTCGGCGTCGGCGCGGCGCGCGTGCGCGATCTGTTCCAACAGGCGCAGCAAAAGGCGCCGTGCATCGTGTTCATCGACGAACTCGATGCGCTCGGCAAGGCGCGCGGCGTCGGCCTGATGTCCGGCAACGACGAACGCGAGCAGACGCTGAACCAGTTGCTCGTCGAGATGGACGGCTTTCAGGCGAATTCCGGCGTGATCATCATGGCCGCGACCAACCGGCCGGAGATCCTGGATCCCGCGCTGCTGCGCCCCGG
Organism: Burkholderia sp. BE17; assembly: GCF_009362305.1. NCBI lineage: Bacteria > Pseudomonadati > Pseudomonadota > Betaproteobacteria > Burkholderiales > Burkholderiaceae > Burkholderia > Burkholderia sp. BE17. The sequence continues at coordinate 30,435 of NZ_WHNU01000025.1, read as the reverse complement.
TCGTTTCGACCGGCACATCGCCATCGACCGGCCGGACCTGAACGGGCGCAAGCAGATTCTGGCCGTGCACACGAAGCGCGTGAAGCTTGCCCCCGAAGTCGATCTGGCCGAGCTGGCATCGCGCACGCCGGGATTTGTCGGCGCCGATCTCGCGAACGTGGTCAACGAGGCCGCGCTGCATGCGGCCGAACTCGGCAAACCCGCGATCGGGATGGCCGACTTCGACGAGGCGATCGATCGCGCGATGACGGGCATGGAGCGCAAGAGCCGCGTGATGAACGAGCAGGAGAAGCGCACCATCGCGTACCACGAGTCGGGTCATGCACTCGTCGCGCAAAGCCGTGCGCACTGCGATCCGGTGAAGAAGGTGTCGATCATCCCGCGCGGCATCGCGGCACTCGGCTATACGCAGCAGGTGCCGACCGAGGATCGCTACGTGCTGCGCAAGAGCGAATTGCTCGACCGGCTCGACGTATTGCTCGGCGGTCGCGTAGCCGAGGAAATCGCGTTCGGCGATGTGTCGACCGGCGCGCAGAACGATCTCGAACGGGCGACCGCGCTCGCCCGGCACATGGTCATGCAGTACGGGATGAGCGACAAGATCGGCCTGTCGACGTTCGACGACGCTGCATCGCAGGGCCGGGTGCCCGGCGCATGGACGCCGGGCGACGGCCGTTGCAGCGAACACACGGCGCAGCTGATCGACGAAGAGGTGCGCGCGCTGCTCGAGGATGCGCACGTGCGGGTCGCGGCAACGCTCGGTGAGCACCGCGACGCGCTCGAACGGATTGCCCAGTGCCTGTTGCTGCACGAGTCGATCGATCACGACATGCTGGTGGCGCTCATTGCGGGGCTGGGCGATGCCGACGAGCCGGGCCGACCCGCGGAAGCAGAATCGGAGACGGCAACGGGCGCTTCCGTCTGAGCGGTTGCCCGCTTCGTGCCGAACTGCCGAACGCTTCCGGCCGGCAATCGTGTCGTTCAGCAGTTGATACAGACAGCGCCATCGCGCTGTTTCGCGGCGTCGTCGGTGACGACCGACGCGAGCTGCGGATCGGGCCGGAACACCGTGATCCCCTTGAGCCGCTCGCGCCACGCCAGAAAGAACAGTTCGTCAACCTGGGAAAGCGAACACTGGCCACGCATCGTCACCGTCTTCGAGATGCCGGCATCGACGCAGGGCTGCAGCGCGGCGAGCATCGCGACATGATCGGCCGGCGCGATATCGGCCGCGGTGACGAAATAGTCAGGCAGCCGGGCATTGTCGCCGTGCAGTTCGCGAAACAGCCGGTGAGCGTGATTCTCGACACGAAACGGACGGACGCGTCCGTCCGCGGTGCGCACCATGCGACGCTGCATCCAGCCGGTGGCCGGTTCGATCCCGTTCGAACAGTTGTCGCAAAACGCGAGACTCACGCTGCCGGCCGGCGCGAACGACAGCAAATGGCTGTTGCGCAGCCCGTGCCGTGCGATCGCGTGATGCACCTTCAGCGGCAGGAGCATGCGGTTCGCGGGGCCGGCCAGATAGGCGGCCGGATCGTAGGCCGGAAACGCACCGCGCTCGGCGGCAAGCGCGGCCGATGCGGCAAACGCATGCTCGCGCATCGTCAGCACGATGCCGCGCGCAAACGCGCGCGCTTCGGCGCTGTCATAGCGCAGCCGCAGCATCGTCAGCGCATCGCCAAGCCCCGTTACGCCGACACCGATGCGCCGCTTCCGGTGCGCCTCATGCTCATGCGCGGCGAGCGGCCACGCGGTGAGGTCGAGCACGTTGTCGAGCATGCGTACCTGGATACGCACCGCATCGGCGAGCGTCGCGAAGTCGAAGCGCGGCTTGCCGTCGACACCGAACGGGTGGTGAACGAAGCGCGACAGGTCGATCGGCCCCAGCACACAGCTGCCATAGGACGGCAGCGGCTGCTCGCCGCACGGGTTGGTCGCGTCGATTCGCTCGTGTTCGCGCAGCGGGTTCGCATCGCGGATCGTATCGAGGAACAGCAGCCCGGGCTCGGCGCTGTCGCGCGCGGCGTTGACGATCTCATGCCACAGCGTACGGGCCGGAACCGTCGCGTAAAGGTAACGCCCGTCCGGCTGCCGGGACGGTGCGCCGGACGCGCAATAGCGCGGCGCATGATGGACGAGCGCCCACGGCCGGTCGTACGCGACCGCCTCCATGAACGCGTCCGTGATGCCGACCGACAGATTGAACGTCGGCCAGCGCGATCGTCCGCGCTTGGCCATGACGAACGCGACCAGGTCCGGATGATCGCATCGCAGCACACCCATTTGTGCGCCCCGGCGCGGGCCGGTGAACGGCAGCGCACGGCACATCGCATCGAAGCGGTCGATCGCCGCGCAGGCGCCGTGTTCGGATGCGAGACGTTGCTGGTACGCGTCCGCGGGAGGCACCGGCGAGAAGTCGTAGCCGATTCCGCCCCCCATCAGCAGCGTGCGCCGTGCTTCGTCGAGCGCGCGCTCGAGCGCTGCGTCGACGGCCTGCACGGGCATATCGACCGGAACCTCGAGTGGATGGACGAAGCAGTTGACCATCGTTCCGCCCGTCGCCGCGCCAGCGTTCGCCAGGATGCGGCCCGCGCCGATCGCCCCGCGCATCAGATTCAGAAAGAACGCGCGCTCGGCCTGCATGCGAAGCTCCGCCGGCTCGGCGAGCGACAGCGCATGGGCGACGCGCCGGAATACGGCCGCGTGCGACGTTTCGCTGGGCTGCGCATAGCGTTCGGCGAACACGGTGGTGCAAAGCGACTGCTCGTCCATGGCGAGGCTCCGCGACGGCGAATGATTCACTGTAAGGGCCTGCCGGCACGCGTCGTTGATCGAGCGCAATCCGGCGCCTTTGCGGCGTTACTTGACCGCCGTCAACGCCGCACCCGCGGTGGAACGTAAGGTGGCGCAAGGGCCGGCATGCGTCGGTTGCCGGCAATCGTCACGCCGGCGCCGGTCGCGCAAGCCGGCGGATCGAGCCTTTTATCGACCAAGCCCCATGACCGATATCGTTACCGTCACATTGAACCCTGCCGTCGATGTCGCGACGTCGGTCGAGCACATCGTCGATACGCACAAGCTGCGCTGCGCGCGGCCGAGGCGCGACCCGGGCGGTGGCGGGATCAACGTCGCACGAACCATTCACCGGCTCGGCGGCGACTGCGTCGCGCTGTACCTGGCAGGCGGGCCGACCGGTGACGTATTGACGCTGCTGCTCGAAGCCGAACGTCTGCCGACCGCGCGATTGCGGATCGCCGGCGAGACACGCGAAAACTTTTGCGTGACCGAGACCTCGACAGGACGCGAATACCGTTTCCTGACGCCGGGACCGTCGATCACGGAAGCCGAGTGGCGGGGCTGCGCGGCCCGCATCGAGGCCATGCAACCCGCGCCGCGCTATCTCGTGTTGAGCGGCAGCTTGCCGCCCGGCGCGCCGGACGACCTGTATGCAAGGCTCGCGCGGACCGCGAAAGCAAACGGCAGCCGGGTGGTCGTCGATGCGGCAGGCCCGGCGCTGCGGGCAGCGCTCGAGGCCGGCATCCATCTCGTGAAGCCCAGTCTCGGCGAACTGAGCGCGCTGGCCGGCGAGCCGCTCGACGAAGCGTCGGCATGCCGGAAAGCGAGCGAACTCGTGGCGCAAGGGCAAGCCGAAATCGTCGCGTTGACGCTCGGTGCTCGCGGAGCATGGGTCGTCACGCGAGATCGAACCCTGCGCCTGCATGGCAGGCCGGCAACGGTATGCAGCACGGTGGGGGCCGGTGACAGTTTCGTCGGCGGCATGGTGTGGGCGATGGCGCGCGGCGTGCCTTTCGACGATGCGTGCCGCTATGCGCTGGCGGCATCGGCTGCTTCGGTCGAGCATCCCGGCACGGCGCTTTGCACACGCGACGATGTCGAGCGGATTCATGCCGAACTGGTTGACGAAGCAACCTGACGCGGATGCCGCCGGACACGTGCGCGATGCCATCGCCGTGCGAACGGTTGTTGACCTGGCTCAGCGAGCGCGCGGCGCGATCGGGAAGAATAGGGTAGCGATTACCCGAGGTGCGCCATGGTCTTACGCTTGATCGTCTGTCTGTTCGTCCTGTCGTGCGTGCTGCCGGCCGCATCGGCCGACGCCGTCGTGCCGGCGCCGCAACGCGTGCTGATTCTCGTCTATCACCGGTTTGCAGCGGAGCGCCTGGATTCGATGACGGTGCGTACCGAGACATTCCGCAACCAGTTGCATGCAATCGAGGCAAGCGGCTATCGCATCGTGCCGCTCGCCGACGTGGTGCGCTGGCATGGCGGCCAGGCGGATGCGGTGCCGGCGCGGGCGGTCGCGATCACGGTCGACGACGGTCACCGTTCCGTCTACGAGATACTGCGCCCGTTGCTGGCCCGGCACCCGGTACCGGTCACGCTGTTCATCTATCCGTCGGCAATCTCGAACGCCAGCTACGCGATGACGTGGGAGCAGCTGCGCGCGCTTGGCGGATCCGGCGGATCCGGCGGAGTCGACATCGAGTCCCATACGTACTGGCATCCGAATTTTCACACCGAGCGCGCCCGGCGCACCGCGGAGGACTACCGGCGCTTCGTGTCCGTCCAGTTGAGCCGTTCCCGCGAGCGGCTCGAGTCCGAAACCGGCAAGCCGATCCGGCTGCTGGCCTGGCCGTTCGGCGTCCACGATGAAGAAACCGAGCAACTGGCCGCTCGCGAAGGTTATGTCGCCGCCTTCACGCTCGATGCGCGTCCCGTTCGGCTCACGGACCCGGCAATGGCACTGCCGCGCTATTTGATGACGGATACATGCGACGCACGATGCATGAACGGATTGCTGCAAACCGCCGGGGGAAGCCATGATTGACCGCCTGATTGCGTGCCTCCTGCTGTCGCTCGCCGGTTTCGCCGCGCAGGCTGCACCGGTGACGATCACGGTCGTCGATGCCACGAACGGGCGCCCGCTGGCCGGTGCGATTGGCTACGCGTCCGGCGTGAGCCGAACCGCGGATGGCGACGGAGCGTTTTCGCTGGAGGTCGAGACGACCGGTACACGCTTGAGCGTGCGTGCGCCAGGCTACGCACGAACCGAAGTCGAACTGACGGCGGCCGGGGTCACGCATACGATTCGCATGACACCCGTGCGTCCGAAAGCGGTCTACCTGTCCGCCTACGGCATCGCGGACCGTACGCTGCGCGACGCGGCGCTCGCGCTGCAGGGCCGCACGGCCGTCAACGCGTTCGTGATCGACGTGAAGGGCGATCGCGGAATGACCCCTTATCGCAGCGCGGCACGCGAAGCGATCGGCGCGGCAAGCGATCCGGCACCGCGCGTCCCCGACCTGGCGGGCCTGATCCGCACGTTTCATGCGCGCGGGTTGTACCTGATCGCCCGCATCGTCGTGTTCAAGGACAATCCGCTCGCGGCCGCCCGCCCGGACTGGGCGGTGCGCGATACGGCCGGCGGGATCTGGCGCGATCGCGAGCACTTGCGATGGATCGATCCGACCGTGCAGGCGGCATGGGCACACAACTTCGACGTCGCGGAAGAGGCGGCGAAGCTGGGTTTCGACGAGATCCAGTTCGACTACCTGCGCTTTCCCGATGCGAACGACCTGCGCTTCAGCGAGCCCAATACGGAAGCGAACCGCGTGGCCGCGATCACGGGATTCCTGGCGGGGGCGCGCGAGCGGCTGCGGCCGTACAACGTTTATGTGTCGGCCGACATCTTCGGCTACGTGTGCTGGAACGAGGACGACACGCACATCGGGCAACGGCTCGGCGCATTGGGCGGGGTGGTCGACTACATTTCGCCGATGCTGTACCCGTCGGGCTTTACGTGGGGCTTGCCCGGTTGCCGCAAACCCACCGATCATCCGGGCGAGATCGTCGAACGTTCGCTGACCGAAGCGATGCACCGCACGGGGCTCGCCGGCGTGCGCTTTCGGCCCTGGCTGCAGGCGTTTCGCGACTACGCGTTCGACCACCGGGAATTCGATGCGGATGAGATTCGCGCGCAGGTCGACGCCGCGGATACGGCCGGCACGGACGGATGGATGCTGTGGAATCCGCGCAATCGCTACGATCCCGCTGCGCTGCCGCGCTGACCGGCGCGCTGCTGCTCGCGCTGGCACCCGTCTGCGCGCGGGCGGAAGCTGACCGGGCCGCCGCGCTACCGCCGGCCGCCGCGATCGACGCAGCCATTGCCGCCGAGATCGCCGATCGCCATCTTGCCGGCGCGGTCGTCGTGACGGGCGATGCGGACGGCGTGCGCGTCAGCGTGGCCCGCGGCCTGCGCGTGACGGGCACGGCCGCCGAGGCGATGACGGCCGATACCGTCTTCGATCTCGCGTCGCTGACGAAGCCCGTGGCGACGGCCGTCGCCGTCATGCAGCTCGCGGAGCGCGGGCAGCTCGATCTCGACACGCCGGCCGCACGCTACTGGCCCGCGTTCGCCGCGCGCGGCAAGGCCGACATCACGGTTCGACAGTTGCTCGCGCATATGTCCGGGCTGCCGCCCGGCGTGTCGTCGTCTCGCGCGCTGCGCAGCCGCGCGGCGGTGCTGGCCGACATCGTCGCGATGGCGCCCGATGCGCGGCCCGGCACGCGCGTACGGTACAGCGACGTCAACTACGTGGCGCTCGGCGAGATCGTCGAGCGCGTGTCGCGACGGCCGCTCGACGCGTGGTGCGCGATGCACATATTCGCGCCGCTCGGCATGGCGAGCACCGCGTTTCGGCCGCCTGCGTCGTTGCTGGCGCGTGTCGCGCCCACGGTCGTCCGGGATGGCCGCCTGCTCAGGGGCCGGGTGCACGACCCGATCGCCGCCGCGATGGGCGGCGTGGCGGGCAACGCGGGCCTGTTCGCGAGCGCGGACGATCTCGCGCGCTTCGCACGCATGCTGCTGAACGGCGGCACACTCGGCTCGGCACGCGTGCTGAGCCGCGCCAGCATCGCGACGCTCGAGACGCCGGCCACGCTCGATGCCGACGGCGACCTGCGCACGGCCGGCTGGGCGGTCGCGGCGCCGCTCGTCGCGAACCGCTACCGGCTGCCCGCGGTCGGCGCGCTGCAGCATCTCGGCTACACCGGCACCGCCCTGTGGATCGATCCGGTGACGCGCCGCTTCGCGGTCGTGCTGACGAGCCGGCTGTATCCCGATGAAACCGGCACCGCCGCACCGCTGCGCGAGCAGGTGCTCGGCATCGTATCGAGCGGGGCGGGGCCCTCGACGTTGCCGCAGATCGCCACGCGCGCACCCGCGATGGCCGAGGCCGTCGCCCGTAGCGGCCGGCTGCCGGCATCGCACGGACCGGTGCTGGCCGGCATCGACGTGCTCGCGGCGAACGGATTCGCGGCCGTGGCCGGCAAGCGCATTGCGCTGATCACGAATCGCAGCGGCTTCGACCGGTTCGGCACGCGCACCGCCGACCTGCTCGCGCACGCGCCGGGCGCACGGCTCGTTGCACTGTTCGCGCCCGAGCACGGGCTCGGCACCGACGTCGACGAAACGTTCGGCGACACGATCGATGCCGCGACCGGCGTGACGGTTCACAGCCTCTACGGCAGCGGCCGCCGGATCGCCCCCGAGTTGCTCGCCGACGCCGATGTGCTGGTGATCGACCTGCAGGATGCCGGCGTACGCTTCTTCACTTACCTGGCCACGCTTGGTTACGCGCTCGAGGCGGCGGCTGCCGCGCATCGTCCGGTGCTCGTGCTGGACCGTCCGAATCCGCTGGGCGCGGATGTCGTCGGCGGCCCGGTGGCGGACCCGGGGCCGCGCACGTTCACCGGCTATTACCCGCTGCCGCTTCAGCACGGGATGACGATCGGCGAACTCGCGCGTCTGTTCAATGACCGGCTGCAAATCGGCGCCGCGCTTACCGTGGTGCCGATGGCGCACTACGCGCGCGCGATGCGTTTCGACGCCACCGGGCTGGGCTGGGTGCCGCCGTCGCCGAACCTGCGCGATGCCGGCGCGCTGTCGCTGTATCCCGAGACGGGGCTCGTCGAAGGTGCGGCGCTCAGTGTCGGGCGCGGCACCGCGACGCCGTTCGGCGTGGTCGGCGCGCCGTGGATCGACGGCCGTGCACTCGCCGACGATCTTCGTGCGATGCGGCTCGGCGCAACCTTTGCGCCGGTTCGCTTCGTGCCGGCGGAAGGGCCCTATCGCGGCGTACCGTGCGAAGGTGTGCGCATTGCGCGACTGCGCGGCGCGGCAAAACCCGGCGAAATCGGGCTCGCACTCGCGCTCGTTTTGCACCGTCGGTATCCCGAACTGTTCCGGATCGACGCGATTCGCGCATCGGTCGGTTCGCGCGAGGTGGCCGACATGCTGGAAGCGGGGCGGCCGCTCGACGACATCGAACGGGTCGTCGATACGCAGGCGGCGGCGTTCGCGCAAGCGCGCGCGGCGTTTCTGCTGTACTGAATCCGCGGTGCCGACGCGGCGCGCGGCCGCGCCGTTCGATACGCGCCGACGTGGGACGAACGGGGCATCGTAAGCGTCCTTGCCCTCCGGAACGCGCGACGTGCTGCACGGCGCGACGCAATGGAAATCAGCTGCCACCGCCGAAAAACCGGGTGATGCGTCCCATTTCGCCAACCCTTCGGGCCTGCTCCAGTTCGCGTTTGACCTGGGCGCGCGTTTTTCCGTCATCGCTGTTTCCCGACGTCGGGGCGGAAGCCGGCGACGCGCGTTCGGATGTCGCCTCGACGTCCGGCGACTGCGCGCCGGATGGTGCCGCTCCCGGATCCTGCGCATGAACCGATACGACGAATCCGGCCGATACGGCGACGGCTGCGACACGGATTGATCTGAGCGTAAGCACGGTCGCCATGGTCGGACTCCTTTCGATGGCCGGGCGCGATCGACGCACACCTGATCCGGAGCGTACGAAACGACCGGGCGCAGCCGTTGACTGACGTCAAGCGGAACCGACTGCGGCGAGCGGCAACCGTTCTTGATTCAGGTCAGCCGCAAGGCCGCGACGCGGAGCCAGCATGAACGTGCATTCGTCGTGTCCGGCTGGCCGCAGGGGCGAAACCGGATGGCCATCGACCAACGCGCGCCAGTCGCTGGCAACCTCGCCGCGACGACCGGAGATCCGTCATGAATCAAGGGAATGAACACATCGTCTGGTTCGACGATCTGCGTCGCGGCGACGTCGCGCGCGTCGGCGGAAAGAATGCGTCGCTGGGCGAACTGATCGCCAACCTGTCCGCGCAGGGCGTGGCCGTGCCGCCTGGGTTCGCGACGACCGCGGATGCGTACTGGCGGTTCATCGATGCCAACGGATTGCGGCAGAGCATCGGCACCACGCTCGAAGCGTTCGACGCGCGCAAGACAGCGCTTGCCGAAGCCGGCGCGTCGATCCGGCAGGCGATTCTCCACGCCGAATGGCCCGCCGAGATCGCCGACGCGATCAGGGAGGCTTACCGTCGGATGTGCCGCGAGGCAGCGCAGGACGACGTCGATGTGGCCGTGCGCTCGAGCGCCACCGCCGAGGATCTCGCGGACGCGAGCTTTGCCGGCCAGCAGGAAACCTACCTGAACGTGCGCGGCGAGCGCGCGCTGCTTGCCGCGTGCCGCCGTTGCTACGCATCGCTGTTTACCGACCGCGCGATCGCATACCGCGAAGAGAAGGGCTTCGATCATCTGCGCGTCGCGCTGTCGATCGGCGTGCAGCGCATGGTGCGTTCGGATGTCGGCGCGGCCGGCGTCATGTTCTCGCTCGATACGGAGACCGGTTTCGACAAGGTGGTGCTGATCAGCGCAGCGTGGGGGCTCGGCGAGAACGTGGTGCAGGGCACGGTCAACCCGGACGAATATGAAGTGTTCAAGCCGCTGCTCGCCGATCCGGCGTGCAGCCCCGTCATCGGCAAGACGCTCGGCGAAAAGGCGCGCAAGCTGGTTTATACGCGCGACAAGGACGCGCCGACCCGCAACGTGCCGACCTCGAAGGCCGAGCGCGCGACCTTTGTCCTCCCGGACTCCGACATCCTGACGCTCGCGCGCTGGGCCTGCGCGATCGAGACGCACTATGGTCAGCCGATGGACATCGAATGGGCAAAGGACGGCATGAGCGGGGAACTGTTCGTCGTCCAGGCCCGTCCCGAAACGGTGCAGTCCCGCCGCGAAGCCAGCGCCGTGAAGACCTACCGTCTCGGCCAGACCGGCCGGAAGCTCCTCGCCGGCGTGAGCGTCGGCGAGGCCATCGCGGTCGGCAGCGTCTGCGTGATCGACAGTCCGCGCGACATCGCGCGCTTCGTCGACGGCTCGGTGCTCGTGACGCGCACGACGGATCCGGACTGGGTTCCGGTGATGCGTCGCGCCGCGGCAATCATCACCGATCATGGCGGCCGTACCTCGCATGCCGCCATCGTGAGCCGTGAACTGGGGTTGCCGGCCATCGTCGGCACCGGCAATGCGACCCATCTGCTGCACGATCAGCAGGAGGTGACGGTGTCGTGTGCGGAGGGCGAGGCGGGCTTCGTTTACGAGGGCATCGCGCAATACGACGTGGAAGCGATCGATCTGACGAATATTCCCGCAACCCGCACCCGGGTCATGCTGAACCTGGCGAACCCGGCCGCGGCTTTCCGCTGGTGGCGCATGCCTGTCGACGGGATCGGGCTCGCGCGCATGGAATTCGTGATCGGCAACCATATCAGGGTCCATCCGATGGCGCTGGCGCACTACGATGCACTGAAGGACGAGCGAGTGCAGCGGACTATCGCGACCCTGACCGCGGGCTACGACGAACCGTCCGACTATTTCGTCGATCGACTGGCGCGCGGTCTCGCGCGCATCGCGGCGGTCTGTCATCCTGCGCCGGTCATCGTCCGCATGAGCGACTTCAAGACGAACGAATACGCGCATCTGATCGGCGGCGCGCAATTCGAGCCGCACGAAGAGAATCCGATGCTCGGGTTCCGTGGCGCGTCGCGCTACTATTCGCCGCGCTACCGCGCCGGCTTCGCGCTCGAATGTCGGGCGATCGCGCGGCTGCGCAACGACATGGGCTTCAGGAACGTGATCGTGATGATCCCGTTCTGCCGTACACCCGAAGAAGCCGACCAGGTACTCGACGTGCTGGCCGAGAACGGACTCAGACGCGGCGAAGACGGCTTGCAGGTCTACGTGATGTGCGAGATACCGTCGAACGTGATTCTGGCGAGCGATTTCGCGCAACGTTTCGACGGATTTTCGATTGGCAGCAACGACCTGACCCAGCTGACGTTGGGAGTCGACCGGGATTCGGCGGAGCTGGCCGGCCTGTTCGACGAGCAGAACGAAGCCGTGAAGTGGATGATCGCGAGCGTGATCGAGGCCGCGCACAAGTCGGGCACCAAGGTCGGTCTGTGCGGACAGGCGCCGAGCGACCACCCGGAATTCGCCGATTTTCTCGTCGCGTGCGGAATCGATTCGATTTCGGTCAGCCCTGACAGCTTCCTCGCGGTCAAGCGCCGCGTGGCGGCTGCGGAACAGGCCGCGCGCACCGAGCGTCCGCAACCGCAATGAGCGCGATTGTTCCGGCCTGACTTGCCGGAGGCACGGTTCGCGCCGCGCAGTACGGACATGCTGAACCCCGGGGACACCGCCGTCTCAAGCCGCGCGCGAGCGTCGTCGGCCGTGTTCGGCGCGGGCGAATGCCGCCTGCAATGCCGGATGCACGTCGGCGCTCCAGTGTTCACCGGTAAACAGTCCGTAGTGGTCGCAGTCCTCGACGTCGATGCGTTGCCGCGCGCCCGGTGCGAGGCCGCTGCACATATCCAGTGCGGCGTGGGTTTGCCCGGCGCCGGTGACGGCATCGCGCATCCCCTCGACAGTCGTCAGGACGACGTCGTGAAGCGCAGCGGGTTCGACCCGCACGCCCCGGACGTCCCATGTCCGGCTCGCCAGGCAGGCGCGCTGGAAGACGATGTCGACGGTATCGAGGAAATACTCGGCCGGCATGTCGACGAGCGCAAGATATTCATGCAACGCACGGCGCACGGTTGCGAGCGAGTCCGCATCGCCGCTCGATGCGGCTTGCCGATAACGTTCGAGCAGCGCGAGATACCGTTGCGGATACGCGATCGCGATTTCCGCACGCTGCAAATAGGCCGGGAACACATGGCGTCCACGCCCCGCGAACCCGGAAGGCACCACGTCGATCAGCGTGTCGCGACACCAGGCGAGCGAATGCGAGCAGGCCGCGATCCCGAGCGCACTTGGATTGATTCGTGCATCGAGCGGGCCGCCGATCAGCGTCACGCTCGCCGGTAATACAGCCCCGCGTTGCCCGCGCAACGCGATTGCGCCGAGCGAAGGAAAGGTCGCCTGGCAGACGGCGACGACATGTGCCTGCCGGGCGTCAGCCGAAAGCGCATCGATGAAGCCGTCGAGCATCGACACGTATTCGTCGAGGCCGAATCGACCCGCGGCGAGCGGGACATCGCGCGCATTGATCCAGTCGGTGATGAACACGTCGCCGTCGGCCAGCAGCGTTTCGACCGTCTCGCGCATCATCACGGCCGCGTGTCCGGCAAGCGGCGCGCAGAGCAGGATCGCCCGCTGGGCACTCGGGCGGGAGAAGCGACGCAGCGAGCAGAACGGGGTATGCGCAACAACCGTGTCGTCGACGTCGATGCGCCGGCCAGCCAGCTCGATCGTACCGATCGCGAATGGCGGTGCGGCGGCATCCGGGTCGAGCAAGGGTTCCATCAGATCGGCATAACACCCCGACGCCGCGTCAGGCCACAGGCCATACGCATGCCATGCTCCTGCATGCCATGCTCCTGCATGCCATGCACGCAGCCATTGCCGTTGCAGTTCGATCAGGTCATACCACATGGCAAATGTCCGGGATATCGATGGTACTCGCACAGGGATACTGTCGACCGGCCGGCCGAGGGCATGTTGACCTGCGTCAGCGCCGTTCCGATATCCGGCACCTAAGCTGGTTTCCGGGCTTTCGACCGGCGCACGGAGTGAATCATGAACGTACCTCGACGCATCCTTGTCGTCTTCTACTCGCGCAGCGAAACGACAGCCGCGTTCGCGCGGCAACTGGCCGCCGAACTCGATGCAGATTGCGAACGGTTGCAGGAAACCGACAATCGGCGGCGCTCGGGCGTGATCGGCTACCTGTGTTCGCTGGCGGACGTGATGCATCACCGCGTTGCTGACCTTCAGCCGACCACGTGCGAACCGTCGGCTTACGACGTCGTCGTGATCGGCACGCCGGTGTGGGCGGGACGTGCTTCGACACCTGTATCGACCTGGCTCGCGCGTCACGGGCATGCACTGCGATCGACTGCCTTCTTCTGCACGATGGGCGGTCGAGGCGATCAGACCGCATTCGGCCAGATGGCGGCGCAGTTATTGCACCGGCCTGTCGCGACCTGCGCGATCTCGAGGCACGATATCCGCGACGGCAGCGCTTCCGGGAAACTGTCGGGCTTTGCACGGTCGATTGCCGGCGGGCTCACTGTGCGCGAGCCGCACGCGAGCGCGGGGTGAGCAGCCTGCCGGTGCGGATCGCGCGCGTCGCTTTGTGGAAGCAGGCCCCGGTCTGTTCAAGCAGACGAATGGATTCTTCGATATGGGCCAGCTCGCGGAAGCGCATGTCTGCCTGTCGACACACGGACGCCGGATCGTCCTGCGCCTCATCGAACCGGGCCGGACGGATCAAAGCCGCGTCGGGGCCGTAACGGCCGTGCGTCGGACGATGCCGGTCACGACATCTATCGTGCGCCCGCACGGGCTTTCGCACTGACCTGCGTCAATTCTTGCGTGCGGTCCTGCGCTACCGTTGTCTTAACCGGAAGCGAACCGGCGCCAACGATCATGAAGGCGGACAGGGGGCCGGAGAAGGACGTCGAGCGGGAGCTCGAGTGGGATCCATCGATCGACGCAGTCCGACATCGCAGTCAGGATCGACGCGGCGCCGATTCGCCACGCGGCGCAACAAGCGGGACACGTCGGCATCGCCATTCAGGGGGCTGCGTGACGTTGACCGGGCGAGTGGATTCGCTGGGCGAACGGCGGCTTGCGTTCGATGCCGCCCGACTGGCGCCAGGTGTGCGCGAAGTCGCCGATCGACTGTCGATCGCTTGATCGGTCAGGAGCGGGACAGACGTTGATCGACGGTCAAGGATGTCCGAACCGTGGTGACGATTCGCGTCGCCCGGGACAACCAGGAGATGACATGAATGCTGCGATGCTCTGCACTCGCGATGTCGCCACGTGTTTCGCAACGATCACGGTCGTCGAGGCAGCTGAACGGATGCGCGATGCGCACGCTGGCGATCTGGTCGTGGTGCGTGAACGGGAAGGGCACCTTCTGCCGGTCGGCATGGTGACCGACCGCGACATCGTGCTCGCCGTGGTGAGCCCGGGCGCGGAGGCGGGTGCGCTGTTCGTCGGGGACATCATGTCGGAACCCGTCGCGATCGCAAGCGGCGACGAAGATGTCTGGCTGCTCGCAAAGCGCATGCGGCAGCATGGCATACGCCGGCTTCCGGTCGTCGGCGACGACGGCCAACTGGTCGGCATCGTCACGCTCGACGATCTGTTGCGTGCTGCCGCGGCGTTGCTCGACGAGTTGCGTCTCGTCGCGGCACGTCAGCCGTATTTCGAGGAGAAGCAGCGTGGGTAGCGAGCCCCGGCGCGCATTCCGCTTTCCGATGCCGCGCCGCTGGCTTGCCGGCGTCGGTCTTTGCGTACTGCTGTCGAGTGCCGCTACGTGGATCGGCGCGATTTACGACCACCCGATCAGCACGGCAATCGTTGACGGAATGAATACGGCGGAATGCGCGCGCGTGGGGCAGCTGCGGGCAGGGTCGTTGCTGACTGCACCGATACCCGAGCACGACGTGTGCATGCCGCTTTTCGTTTATCGCGCGTCGTATGCCGACGCAGCGAGCAACGTGACGTCTTATCGCGCATGGATACTGGAGCAGCGCGTCGCCGAATTCTGGCGACTGATCGGATACGTGTTGCTGCTATCTGCAGCAATCTCGGCCGTCGTCGCGGTCTCGGTGCTGATCGTTCGTCGGCTGAAATGAGGAAATCTCAGACGTTCACGGTCTGACGGCCGCTCTGCGGCGGTCGCCCGTCACCGCGCGATAGGCGGATAGAGCCGCGCGCTCACGGCTACCAGCAACACGAGTGCACCGGCGAGCACGAACGGCCGGGATTTCCATCGCTTCGCGGATCGACCCCGGTCAAGAGAGGCTCAGCGTACGTGCCGCCGGGCCCCCTTGATCTCGCGCAATTCCTGCACCGGACGGCGATCTATGCTGGATTGTGCAGGCATGGTCGCTCGCAATGGGGCGGCGTGCCGGCATCCCGCGCGGGGGCGGCTGAACGACGGCTGAACGATCGCGCACGGGCGACATGAAAGGATGCATGATGGCCGGATCCTTGCCCGACACGGGCGACGACGTCGAGTTGCTCGCGGATTTGTACGAACTGACGATGATGCAGGCCGGCTTCGATGCGGGAATGAACGACGTGGCCAGCTTCGAATTTTTCGTGCGTGCGCTGCCGCGGTCGCGCGGTTTCCTGATGGCGGCGGGGCTGGAACCCGTGCTCGACTATCTGGAGGGTGTGCGCTTCGGCATGCCCGGCATCGAACGGCTGGCCGCAACAGGGCGCTTCCGCGCGAACTTCCTTGCATCGCTCGCCGACTTTCGCTTCACCGGCATGGTCGATGCGATGCCGGAAGGCACGGTGTTCTTCGCCGACGAGCCGATCCTGCGCATCACGGCGCCGTTTCGCGAGGCGCAGTTCGTCGAAAGCCGCGTAATGAACCTGCTCCACTACGCGACGCTGGTCGCCAGCAAGGCTGCGCGCGCCACACTCGTCGCGCATGGCAGATTGCTCGTCGACTTCGGCCTGCGGCGCGCGCATGGCGCGGAAGCGGCCATGCTGTCCGCGCGATCCAGCTATCTGGCGGGATTCTCCGGGACGGCGACGCTACTCGCCGGCTTGCGCTACGGCATTCCCACTTACGGCACGATGGCGCATTCGTTCGTCCAGGCGCATGACGACGAATCGCTGGCATTCGAGCACTTTGCGAGATCCCAGCCCGACAACGCGCTGCTGCTGATCGACACGTACGATACCGCACACGCCGCGCACAAGGTGGTCGAACTTGCGCGCCGGCTGGCGCCCGAGCGCCTGCGCATCAAGGGCGTGCGGATCGACAGCGGCGACCTGGCTGCCCATGCGCGCAGCGTTCGGACGATTCTCGACCAGGGCGGGCTGACCGACGCGACCATCTTCGCGAGCGGCGATCTCGACGAATACCGGCTGCAGGATCTCGTTCGCCAGCATGCACCGATCGACGGCTTCGGGATCGGCACGCGGATGAGCACGTCGGCGGACGCACCGTATCTCGACTGCGCGTACAAGCTCGTCGAGTATGCAGGTGCGCCGCGCTGCAAGCGCGCCGAAGGCAAGGCGACCCGGCCCGGCCGCAAGCAGGTGTTCCGGCGGTACGGCCCGGATGGCCGGATGGCCGGCGACTGCCTCGGTCTCGATGGCGAGCGCATCGAAGGAACGCCGCTGCTGCGGCCGGTCATGATCGACGGAATGCGGCTCGCGGCACCCGGGCTCGACGCGAGCCGTGTGCATGCGCTGCGGGAGTTGTCGACGTTGCCGGAGCCCGTGCGCGCGCTGGAGCCTGTCATGACGCCGCAGCCGTCGATTTCTCCGGCGCTGGCGGCCCTCGTCATCCGGCTGGGCACGGCACCGGACGAGCACGCCGGACAGCAAGCCGCATGAGCGACGCCCACGCCCTGAGTCATCGCACGATCGCGCTGAACGAAAAGGTGGCCGCGTTGCGCACGCCTGGCGCGTGGCCGGACGGCACGACGACAGTCACCGCGGTGGAAACGCATATGTCGTGGGTATTCCTGACCGATCGGCACGCGTGGAAGCTCAAGAAACCGGCGCGTGCGCCGCAGCTCGATTTCCGCTCGCTTGCCGCGCGTCGGCGCTTTTGCCACGAGGAAGTGCGCCTGAACCGCCGGCTTGCGGCCGACGTCTACCTCGACGCGGTGCCGCTGGTCATGGATGCCCGAGGCGGCCTGCACGCGGGCGGACTTGGCGAAACCGTCGACTGGCTGGTCAAGATGCGGCGCCTGCCGGCCGGGCGCATGCTCGATCGTGTGCTGTCGAGCGGAATGGCCACGCCGGACGATGCGCGCCGCATCGCCGCCCGCCTGGGCACGTTCTACCGCTCGCTGGCGCCCGCGCGCATCGACGAAGCGGGGTATCTCGACGCGCTGAGCTGCACGATCGACAGCAACGAACGCGCGCTGCGCAAGCCGATCGCGGGCCAATCAGTCGATGCCGTGCGTGCGATCTGCGCGCGGCAGCACGCGCTGCTGGCGGGCGACGCCGCGCGCTTCGACCGGCGCGTGCGACACGGACGCATCGTCGAAGGGCACGGCGACCTGAGGCCCGAGCATATCTGCGTCGACGATCCGGTCGCGATCATCGATTGCCTTGAATTCTGCCGGAGGCTGAGAGTACAGGATTCCGCCGACGAAATCGGCTTCCTCGCGCTCGAATGCGAGCGACTCGGCGTTTCCTGGTTTGCGGACACGCTGCTGAATGCCTATCGCGCGGCAAGCGGCGACGATGTCGACGGCGGCTGCGTGCACTTCTACCAGAGCTGTCGCGCGATGACGCGCGCGCGTCTCGCCGCCTGGCACTTGCGCGAGCCTGCATTCCGGGCGACGTCGGCGTGGCGCGATCGCGCACGCGCCTATGTTGCGCTGGCATGGCGGCATCTCGACGACTGCGAACGCGCGTGGGTAGCGAGCCACGTCAGCGCCGCAGCAGGTCCGTGAGCGAGCCGCCGCGATGGATACGCGAAATGGCCTCGGCGAAGAGTGGCGCGCTGTCGAGTATCGCGAGCTTGTCCCTGAGCGGACCGGGCGGCACACGCCAGGGCGGCACCGTATCGGTGACCGCGATGGCGGTGAGTGGGCCGCTACCGAGCCGCTCGGCAGCGCCGTCGAAAAACATGCCGTGCGTCGCGACCGCGTAGACGGCTTGCGCGCCAAGCGCCCGGCAATCCTCGGCCGTATGGGCGAGCGTCGTGCCGGCGCCGATCAGGTCGTCGACGATGACCGCGCAGCGGCCCGAGACTTCACCGACGATCGGCTTGGCCGTCACGATGCCGCCGCTGCGCAGCTTGCCGGCGAATGCGGCGTCGACCGGGCGCCCGAGGCGGGTTTCCAGTCGCGCCCGGAAATCCTCCGCCCGCCGCACGCCGCCAGCGTCGGGCGATACGACCACGACCGGCCGGTCGCCTGCTTGCCCGGCGAACCATTCGACCAGCATGCCGTTCGCTTCGAGATGCTCGGTAGGGCAGCGAAACGCATTCTGGAACGCCGCGAGGTTATGCACGTCGATCGCGACGATGCGATCGACGCCCACCGCCTCGAGCAACGTCGCGACGTAGCGCGTGGACACCGGATCGCGCGGCTGCGAGCGGCGGTCCTTGCGCGAATAGCACAGGTAGGGCGTCACCGCGCACACGCGTGCGGCAGACGCGTCCTTCAGCGCGGCGACGAACAGCAGCAGCCGGCAAAGCTTGTCGTTGACGGAACTGCCCGGCTCGCCGTGCAGCGACTGAACGACGTAGACGTCGTGCCCGCGCACGCTGGCGAGCGGACGCGTCTTGTGTTCGCCGTCCTCGAACGGACGCTCCTCGTGCGCGGCAAGCGTCACGCCGAGATGGGCCGCGATTCGCTCGCCGAAGGCGCGGCTGGAGGCGAAGGCAAACAGACTGAACGGGCTATGTTCCATGGTGCAAGCTCCTCGATTCATGCGGCCATCCGGAGTCACGTCCTATGACCCGCTTTGACGCATTCAACGGCGACGCGGACGGCATCTGCGCGCTTCAACAGCTTCGGCTCGCGATGCCGGCCGAGTCGGTGCTCGTGACGGGCCCGAAGCGCGACATTGCATTGCTGGCGCGCGTGCCGGCCACGCGAGGCGATGCGGTCACCGTTCTCGACGTGTCGCTCGACGTGAACCGCGAGGCGCTCGGCATGCTGCTCGCGCGCGGGGTCGAGGTCGATTATTTCGATCACCACCTGCCCGGCGACGTGCCGGATCATCCACTCCTTCGCGCGCACATCGATACGGCGCCGGACATCTGCACGAGCGTGATTGTCGACCGATACCTGGCGGGCCGGCAACGCCTCTGGGCGGTGGTCGGGGCGTACGGCGACAACCTCGTCCACGTCGCCGGCCGGCTCGCCGCCGATTGCGGCCTCACGGACGCCGACACGCAGCGGTTGCAGGCGCTCGGCGAAGCCGTCAACTACAACGGCTACGGCGATTTTCCCGACGACCTGTTCATGGCACCTCTCGCCGTCTACCTGACCCTTCGGCCGTATGCGGACCCGCTCGATTTCGCGATGTCGCCGCTGGCGCGCCGCCTCGACGCCAATCGGCAGCGCGATATCGCGCGTGCGGAACGGCAGCGCGCCGCCATCGTGCTGCCAGGCGCCGACGTTTATATCCTTCCCGATGCCCGTTGGGCACGCCGGGTGCGCGGCGTCTTCGCCAACGGCCTCGCACGCGGCGCGCCGATGCGAGCCCACGCGGTGCTGACGTGTGCATCGGGCGGCGGGTATACCGTCAGCGTTCGCGCGCCGATCGCCGCGCCGCGCGGCGCCGACCGCCTCTGCCGCGCATTCCCGGACGGCGGCGGCCGGGAAGGGGCCGCCGGCATCAACCGGCTCGCACCCGATCGGCTCGACGCGTTCGTCGATGCGCTCGCCAAGGCGTACCCAGTCACGTGAGGCGGTGGCTACCCGGCGACCACGCGTTAACGCGATACGGACTAACCGGCAACCAAATGGCCGCACCTTCGTTTGCATGGTGGCCCGCGGGCGTGGCGACGCGTTGACGGACATCAAGGCTCCAGCATGGTGAAGCGCATCGGCATGCTGCTGCGTCGTTGACCTTCATCAACGCTGTCGGTAATGCGCGATCGAAAATGAAATCTCCGCTGATGCAAAGGAAACGCACATGAACGATTCCGCCAACAAGCAGCCGCCCGCGGAGCAGGCGCCGGAACACGCGGGGCGTTCGCTGGCGGCGCCGTTCCGGCATCCGATCGAAACGTTGCGGCGCGAGATCGACCGGCTGTTCGACGATTTCGCCCCCGGTGCGCGCCTGTCGGCGATGCGACGCTCGCTGTTCGATCGCGAACCGTTCCGGCACCGCGACAGGAGCTGGGACGCGGCGCCCGCCGTCGACGTTTCCGAAACCGACCAGGCCTACGAGATCACGGCGGTTTGACGATGTGCGGCCGCGGCGGCCCCCGTTGCTTGTGAGCCGCACTGCACGACCGCGATGGTCCCGTCATCCGGAGAAGCCAATGTCGATACGATTTCCCTGCGTGCTGCTTGCGTGCATCCTGTCTTCGGCCGCGCCGAACGTTGCGTTTGCCCAGTCCGTGCCTGCTGAAATCCAGCAGAACGGCATTGCGTACGTGACTGGCGGGGTCGGTGCAGATGAAATTGCAGCGTTCCGTGCGGTCGCGCCACGATACAACTTGCGGATTACCCTGGCATCGAAGGCCGGTGAATACCTGTCCGATGTCGACATCACGATCTCGTCGGGCAAGGTGTCGATTCTCGATGCGCACACGGCGGGACCGTTCCTGTTTGCGCGCGTGCCGCCCGGACGATATGCGATATCGGCGCACGACCGCGGAGTGCAGGAGGTCCGGCATGTGGTCGTCCCGGCTCGCGGTGCCGTCGACGTGCGCTTTTACTGGCGAGATCCCGATCGATCCGGCGCGATGCGGCTGTGTGCGAGCTGCCCGGGGCCGCGTCCGGGCGCGGCACGCTAGACGCACGCTTGATCGTTATCAAGCGCCGCACGGCGGAGCATGCGACGCTTGATGGGCCATCGGCGCGACCGCGACGATTCGGCAGACATGCTCCGCATCTCCATGCCAAGGGATCGTTTCCAGGAGAACTGGCCATGAACTGGCTTTCCGAATACTTCGCGCAGCGCACCAGCCCGCTGTCGCTGTCGCTCTGGGCCCACCCGCCGCTCGTGCTCGGACCCGATGGTCCGGTATGCCGGCCGCCTCACAGCCTGCCATACCCGGGCGTCGAGCTCGTTTTTTCGCCGGCGGAACAGGTGGAACGGGACGGGCGAATCTATACGTTGCCGGCACGCTATGAAGCCACGGCACCTCTTGCCGCTCGCGTTGCGGGGCATGGCGATGCCGAACCGTTCTTCCGCACGGTGTCGATTTTCGCGCCGTCGCAGTTCAATCCGGATTTCTTCGTGACGATCAACGGCGAGTATGCCTTCGCGCCGGTCTTCCGTCCGGACGGCTCGCCCGGATTTTCGGGCATGTGCGCGACCGGCGCCGGCGACGGCACGTCGGGCAGGCGCACGGGCGCGACTTGGCTTTTCCAGGGCTATCTCAGCATCTAGCCGGATACGCGTGCTCGTTTCGTCCAGCAGGCGAGGCAGACGAGTGCACCGAGCATTCCGCCCAGATGGGCAAAATGCGCGACGCCGCTCGTAGCGCCGCCGGTGCCGGACAGCAGTTCGGTCAACGCATGGCCGGCCGCGAAGAGCCACGCCGGCATCGGCACCGGCGGAAACAGCAGCACGACGCGTCGCTGCGGAAACAGCACCGTGTAGGCGATGAGTGTGCCGAACACGCCGGCCGATGCGCCCACGGCCGGCATGCCGGTGGGTGGCGATGCCTGCATGATCGCGATGCCGGGAAGCTGTCGTTCGTCATGTACCAACCGTGCGGAGCGGCCGGTGCGTTGACGTGCGTCAATTCCGCGCGCGGCGCCGCATCTACCCTGATCGCAGTAGGCACGCGATGCAGGACGGCAGGTGCGTGCATTCCACGGAGCGTGTAACGGGAGCCTCATCATGCATATCGGACGAATCAGTACCCAACCGGTCGAATCGTGCACGGCGGAATGCAGTGCGCTTGAACTGGCCGATCGCATGCGGCATGCGCATGTCGGCGATATCGTCGTGATCGAGTATCGCAATGGCGAGGCCATTCCGATCGGCGTGGTCACGGACCGCGATTTGGTAATCGAGGTGATGGCCCGCGGCGACGATCCGGGCGACGTGACTGCCGGCCAGATCATGTCGCGCGGCCTGATCGTGGTATCCGAGAACGACGAAGTCGGCGTCGCGCTCGAAGAGATGCGCCGTTCCGGTGTCCGGCGGATGCCGGTCGTCGACGATGCGGGTCGACTCACCGGTATCGTCACGCTCGACGATATCGTCGAGCATCTTGCAAGACTGCTTGGGGGTGTCGCAGAAGTCAGCAAGCTGCAGCAGATCGAGGAGCAGCGCTTCCGCGCGTAGCGGCGCCTGGAAAGCGCCATCGGCAGGGGTTGGCTGTCGGCCGTTGGCCGTGTCGGCTAGCGGCAGAGGCGGGTAGGCGGCCGCTCCGCCGCGGATCGTCGCCAGCAGTTGGCGCCCGGAATGCGTCGCTCCGTGAGGCCGCGGCGTCGCAGTCGGTTTCGACCTGAATCGGGATCTGCGAAGTTCTCGGCGTGGCAAGCGCTGCCGTGCTGGTGGAGCGGGTTCGTCACTTCGGATACGGAGATCCTTCAGCTCCACCAGGACGCAGTACGGAATGCGTTTGCACGTGCGCTTCACCGTTCAGCTTATCCACCCTGACTGCGGCCACCTTGTACTCCGGCGCGTGCACCAGACGGTCGCGCACCGGCGAAGTCAGCCGGTTGACGAACAGATCGGGCCGATGGAAGGTGCTGAACAACTGCCCCGCCTGTAAGGCAGGGGTGATGTGGACCGGCAGAATGGTTGTGCCGTAGCGGCTCGATATCCGCACCGTCTCGCCTTCGGCCACGTCGTATCGCGCCGCATCGGCGGGCGCCATGTCCAGCGTGTCCGAGGGCCGTAGCGTGGCATTGATGGTTCGGTAGCTCATCGTGCCGGCATTGAAATGGTGAAGCGTGCGGCCGGTGGTCAGCAACAAGGGATACGTGTCATCAGGCTGCTCGGTCGTCGGGATGTATTCAATCGGGACCAGCGTCGCGGTCTTCCCGCAAGCGAAGTGCTCACGGTGCAGCACCGGCGTACCCGGATGGTTTTCATCGGGGCAAGGCCAATGCAGGTCTTCGCGCTCCAGCCGCGGATACGTGAGCCCTGCGGCATCCGGCCATAGCGCACGCACTTCATCCCAGATGGCTTGCGGTCCCGCGAATTCGAATCCGTGCCCGTTGCCCAGGCGGGCCGCCAGCGCCTGAACGATCCACCAGTCCGGCCGCGCGTCGCCGGGGGCCGGCACGGCAGCACGGATTCGCTGTACGCGCCGGTCGGCATTCATGAAGGTGCCATCCTTCTCGAAGAACGAGGCGGCCGGCAGGAACACCGTGCCGAATGTCTCGGCCGTCTGGTTCAGGAACAGGTCCTGCACGATCACCAGATCAAGTGCGGCAAGTGCCGCGGCCGTGTCGTTTGCATTGGCCAGCGAAAGATAGATGTCGTAGCCTACCGCCCAAATGGCCTGGAGCCGGCCGGTCCGCGCCGCGTCGATCATCTCGAGCAGGTCGAGGCCACGGCCGGGCGGCAAACTGGCGCCCCACACCTGCTCGAAGTGCGCGCCAGCCCTGTCGATTGCCTGTGCGCCCGTCAGCGACCTCGGGTCGCATCCCATCTGGGCCGCGCCCTGTACGTTGTTCTGGCCGCGCAGCGGATTGATCCCGGCGCCGGGGCGGCCGAGGTTGCCGGTCAGCAGCGCCAGATTGACGAGTGCCATCACGCCCTCGGTGCCCTGCAGATGCTCTGTCACGCCAAGGCCGTGAAGGCACATCGATGGTCTGCCGCGAGCGTAGAGCCGTGCGGCCTCGCGGATTGCCATGGCGGGGACGCCACTGGTTGCGGCCACCGTCTCCGGCAAATAGCGGAGGGTGTGCATGGAAAAGGCATCGAAGCCGGTCACGCGCTCGGCCAGGAATGGTTGGTCGATGAGCCCTTCTTCGATCAGCGTCGCGGCCATTGCGTTGAGCACCGGCACATTGTGGCCCGGGCGCACGGCCAGGTGCACGTCGGCGAGTGCCGCCAGCTCGGTGCGGCGCGGATCGATGACGATGAGGGATGCACCGTCGAGCACGGCCTGCTTGATGCGCGCACCAACGATCGGATGATTCTCGGTCGGGTTCGCCCCGCAGACCAGAAATCCATGCGCCTGATCGATGTCATCGAAACTGTTGGTGGCCGCACCGATGCCAAGCATCGTCTTCAGTGCCTTGGCGCTGGGTGTGTGGCACACGCGTGCACAGCAGTCGACGTTGTGGGTGCCGAGCACCACGCGGGCGAACTTCTGGACGAGGTAGTTTTCTTCATTGGTCGCACGTGCCGAGCCGAGCACGCCGACCGCATCGGGTCCGTCACGCACGACAATCTCCCGCAACCGGGCGGCGGTAAAGTCGAGCGCCTCGTCCCAGCTCACGGTGTGCCACGTGCCGCCGCGGCGAATCATCGGCCGCGTAATGCGGTCGGTAGCGTGGTTGAACTCGAACGCGTAGCGTCCCTTCACGCACAAATGACCCCGGTTGACCGGACTGTCGGCAGGACGCACTGCCACCACCCGACCCTCAGCAGTCCCCGTGTTCATCTGGCAGCCCACGCCGCAATACACGCAAGTGGTGCGCGTCCACGCGGTCGGCTCGACACGAACCCGCTTGTCGAACAAGGCGCCGCTGGGACAACTGTCCACGCAAGCCCCGCAACTTACACATCCACCGGAGAGCAGCGTCGGCCCTTTGCCCGTTACGATGCGCGTAGCCTCGCCGCGACCCCGAGCCTCCCAAACGAACTGACCTTGAACTTCCTCGCATATCCGGATGCAGCGCTCGCAATAAATGCAGCGATCCATCGACACGCCGAGATAGGGGTGAGTGTCGTCCTGAAACAACCCGTCCTCCCGCACGCCCCCCGGCAGCACCCCATACTCTGCAAGCAGGCGATGGAAGGGATGGTTTGGCTCGGCGGTGGATGCGGACAACGGGTAGTGCGCGGCGATCAGCTCGAGGTTCGTGCGGCGTAATGCCAGGATGGCCTTGCTGTGGGTGCGCACGATCATTCCATCGCTCACCTCGAGCGAACAGCTTGCAGCCGGCCGAGTGTGGCCTTCGAGTTCCACTATGCACAGACGGCAGGCGCCGGAAGGCTTCAGGCGCTTGTCGTGGCACAAGCTCGGAACGGACGCGCCGGCTGCGGCCAGTGCGTCGATCAGCAGCGTGCCTTCCGTCGCTTCGTGAGGAATGCCGTCGATGATCAGATTGACCATTCGTGCAACTCCGCCTGGTAATGTCGCTGCACGGAAAGGGCGAACTCCGCCAGCCCGCGTCCATGGCCGCACAAGCTTGTCGCTGCGAGTGCCTCGATCAGTTGCTGACAATAGGCAGCGTCGATCGTAGCGCCCGCCGCCGCGGCATCGGCCATGGCTGCCAACACCGGTGCGCCGAGATGACAGGGCGTGCATTTTCCACATGACTCGCGTGCGCCGAACCGGAACACCTCTGCGATGATCTTCATGATCGGCGTGTCGTCAGCAAATGCAATGACGCCGCCGTGCCCGACCGCACAGTCGATGGCCTGCATTTCCTCGTAGCCGAGCCTGGTGGCCAAGCGCTCTGGCGGGACGATACCGGCGAGAGGTCCGCCGATCATGAGGCCCTTGAGCTTGCCGCGGCGCAACCCCTGGCCGAGATGGTCGACGATATCCGTCAGCGGGATACCGAATTCCACCTCATACAGACCCGGACGCCGAAACAGGGAATTGAGCGACAGGAGTTTGGTGCCACGGCTGCGCGAGAATCCAAGATCCGCATGGGCTGCCGCGCCCTGTGTGACGATCCATGGCACTGCGGACAGTGTTTCTACATTCTGTACCAGCGTGGGTGCGCCAAAGAGCCCTTCCTGGGTAATCTGGGGTGGCCGTGGTCGCACTTCCGGGCGGCGACCTTCGAGCGCATTCAGCAGCGAGGTCTCCTCGCCGCAGATGTAGGCGCCTCGCCCAACGACCAGCTCGAGCTCGAACGCCGGCTGCAACCACCCGGCGGCGCGCGCCTGCTCCAGCGCTTGCGACATGACGTGTGCGGCAAACGGGTATTCCTTGCGCAGGTAGATGTAACCGTGGTGTGCGCCAACGGCGTGCGCCGCGATTGCAGCCCCTTCGATTACCCGAAACGGATCATCTTCAAGCAGGAAACGATCGGAAAATGCGCCGGGATCGCCTTCGTCGGCATTGACGACCACGTACTTGGTCGAGGCCTGCTCATTCAAGACCGCCCGCCATTTGATTCCTGCCGGAAAACCGGCTCCACCGCGCCCGCGCAATCCGGAGGCGAGTACAAGACGCACCAGTTCCTCCGGCGGGGTGATTCGGGCCCTGGAGAGCGCCGCGCCACCGCCACGCTCACGATACTCACTCAGGTCGCGGACCCCGCCGGCGAGCACATTGTCCAGCAGCACGGTACGACGCGCGTGACTGCTGATGTGCGGTCGAATATCGTGCTCGCTGTCGCTGGGCCCGTCGTAGCACTTGCCCAGGCAATACACGACCGGCTTTTGAGTGATGGCTGTCTGCCAGCGATCCGGCCGGTCGGAGCGTGCGGCGAAACAAGCCAGGCCCGCGCATGCGAGGTGGGTGATGGCACGTTCGTCAAGATGATAGAAGGTGTGCGCGGCTGCGTGGCATCTTAGCGGCTTCATCGGATTCCTCACGACAAGGACCAGCGGTTTCTGCCCGCGTTGTGTCGGTCGGTATTTTTCTCACGTTATCCAAGTAACGAGCGCTGCCGTTGAGCCAAATCAAAGCGGACGATGCCGCCGCCGCGCATCGGGAGCCGATCGCGCTGACGCGGGGCGCCAGCTCGCGCAAGCGTTGCACGCGTATGCGGGACACGTCGACGTCGTCGTGCTGGCGCTGCCGCGCACGGCGTATGCCGACGCGCGTGAAGCGGGCATTCGCAGCCCCGTGCAACGGTCGCTAGGACCGCGGCAGACGTGTACCCGCATCGACCAGATAATGGACGACATCGTCGAGCGTGACCAGACGACCGTAGTCGCGCTCCGGGATCTCGACCTTGAGTCGTGTATAGAGCCCCGTCAGAAAATTGAGCCAGTCCATCGAATCGAGATCGACCTGGCTGCGCAGCGGGCGATCCGCACGCAGCGCCGATACGTCGATTTCCGGTGCGATGGATGTGAGCGTCTCCAATACGACGGAAAGGATGTCCGTTTCGTTCATCGATTCAACTCCCCGGGATGCTGCAGCAACTCGCCCAGTTCGACGAGGAACAGCGCGCCGCGATGGCCGTCGGATACACGGTGATCCGCCGATACGCTGACGGTCGTCGACGGCATGATGCCGAGCGCGCCGTCTTCGGCCCACGGCCGTTCGGCGATCCGCCCGAAACCCACGAGCGCGACCTGGGGCGGATAGATGACGCCGAACACCTCGGTGGCGCCTCGATCGCCGAGATTCGTGACGGTAATCGTCGATTCCGACAATTCCGAACTCCGTAACGAGCCTGCACGGCATCGTTGCGTCAGGTCAAGCAGTTCGCGCATCAGTTGGGTCAGAGGCTTGGTGTCGGCATCGAGCAGCGCGGGCGCGACCAGACCGCCCTGGCGCAACGAGATCGCAACGCCCAGGTGCACGCCGCGGGCAGGTTCGAAGACGCCCCGGCGATAGAAACCGTTGAGCTCGGGAAACCGTGCGAGCGTAACGGCGACGGCCTTGAGCAGGAGCGCGGCGGGAAGCAGCCTATCTGTAATGGAACGCTTCGCGTTCTCGTCCGCGAGCCAGGCCAATGCCTTTCCCAACGGGATCGTCTCGGACACGTAATAGTGCGGAATTTCGCGCTTCGATCGCTCCATCGCGGCGGCGATCACCCGTCTCATGTCGGCAACGCGTTCGCCGGGGGCGCCGGCCGTGACCGGACCTGGCGCCGCGGCAATCGTCCGCTCGACATCCGCAAGCGTCACCGAGCCCGCCGGGCCGGTACCCGGGATACCGCCGGGATCGATCCCGAGCTGCTGCGCCCGTTTGCGCGCGGCCGGCGAAATCTTGCGGCGCGACGCGCCTGCTGCGGCCGCGGCAGGCGTCGCCGCCCGGCGCGCATGCCTCACGGCCGGCGGCGTTTCACCGGGTTCGAGCAGCGTGGCCATCGGCTCGCCGACCGGAATTTTTTCGCCCGGTTCGACGAGCAGTTCATCGACCGTTCCCTCGTGCCAGCTCTCGACGTCCACGGCTGCCTTGCTCGTGTCGACGATCGCGATCACCTGGCCCTTCCTGACCACGTCGCCAGGCTTGACCAGCCATTCCAGGAGCGTTCCCTCGTCCATGTCCGCTCCCATGGAAGGCAGTGTGAATTCGAT
Organism: Burkholderia sp. BE17; assembly: GCF_009362305.1. NCBI lineage: Bacteria > Pseudomonadati > Pseudomonadota > Betaproteobacteria > Burkholderiales > Burkholderiaceae > Burkholderia > Burkholderia sp. BE17. The sequence continues at coordinate 2,018 of NZ_WHNU01000025.1, read as the reverse complement.
CATGCCCTCTCTCCCGGAGTGCGTCAGCAATCACGAGAACAATTGTTTCACCGTGGCGACGATCTTGTCGACTTGGGGTAATGCCGCGTCTTCCAGATGGCGGGCGTACGGAATCGGGACATCCTCGGCGCATACGCGTGCCGGCGGCGCGTCGAGCTCGTAGAACGCCTGCTCGACGATGCGCGCCATGATCTCGGCCGCGACGCTCGCGCTGCGCCAGCATTCGTCGACGACGACCACCCGCCGGCACTTCGTCGCCGATGCGATGATCGTCGCGTCGTCGAGCGGCCTCAGCACGCGCAGGTCGGTCACTTCGGCCGAGATGCCGTCGCCGGCGAGCGCATCGGCAGCCTGGAGCGCCTTCGGCAGCGAGCCGCCATACGCGAATATCGCGACGTCGTTGCCCTTGCGGCGGACCTTCGCAGTGCGAATGTCGACGCCGTCGATGTCCGTCAGCTCGCCTTCCATGTTGTAGAGCCCGGCATGCTCGAAAATCAGCACGGGGTCCGGGTCGGCCAGGGCCGGCGCCAGCATGTGGCGGGCGTCTTCGATGGTGGCCGGGGCGAGCACCTTGATGCCGGGAATGCCTGCGTACCAGCCCTCGAAACTGTGCGAATGCTGCGCGGCGACCTGGCGGCCGGCGCCCGTGGCCATGCGGACGACCAGCGGCACCGAGAATTGCCCGCCGGACATATGGTGGTAGAGCGCGGCGGTATTGACGATCTGGTCGAGGGCAAGCAGGCTGAAGTTCACCGTCATGATCTCGACGATCGGCCGCATGCCGCCCAGCGCGGCGCCGATACCCGCGCCGGTGAATGCGAGCTCCGACAGCGGCGTGTCGCGGATGCGCTCGGCCCCGAATGCGTCGAGCAATCCGGCCGACACCGCATAGCTGCCGCCGTAGCGCCCGACGTCCTCACCCATCAGAAAGACGCGGGAATCGTTCAACAGCGCGTCGTGCAGGGCCTCGCGCAGCGCGTCGCGATAAGTGAGCCGCCGACTCATCGCGAGCCCCCCGTCGTCGTATAGACGTCGTTCAGGAGGTCGGCGGCCGGTTCCCAGGCGCCGGCTTCGGCGAACGCGACCGCACGGTCGACTTCGGCGCTTACGCCGGCATCGAGCGCGATGAATGCGTCTTCCGTCAGCTTGCCTTCGGCCTTGAGGCGCGCGGTGAACGTGTGGATCGGACCGCGCGTTTTCCATGCGTCGACTTCGGCCTTGTCCCGGTAGAGTTCGGCGTCATACATCGAATGTGCGCGAAAACGATAGGTGCGAAGTTCCAGGAGCATCGGCCCCGCGCCGCGCCTCACGTATTCGACCGCGGCCTTCGCTGCCTCGTACACGGCCACGACGTCCATGCCGTCCGCCGAACTCGCCCGCATGTCGTACGCGGCGGCCTTCCTGCACAGGTCGGTCTGCGATTCGCTGCGCTCGATGGCCGTGCCCATCGCGTACAGATTGTTCTCGCAGCAGAACAGCACCGGCAGCTTCCAGAGGGCCGCGAGATTCATCGATTCGTGAAATGCGCCTTCGGCAACGGCTCCGTCGCCGAAGAAACAGGCCGTGACGCGCCGGCTGGCCTGCATCTTCTCGGCAAGCGCGAGCCCGACTGCCAGCGGCAAGCCGCCGCCTACAATCGCGTTCCCGCCGAACAGCCGCGTGTTCCGGTCGAACAGGTGCATCGAGCCGCCTCGACCGCGCGCGCAGCCGTCGCGCTTGCCATACATTTCGCTCATCAGCACACCCATCTCCATGCCGCGCACGAGTGCATGCGCGTGTTCCCGATAGGTCGCGACGATGTTGTCGTCGGGCGTCAGCGCATGCAGTGCGCCGATGCCGGTGGCTTCCTCGCCGATATACAAGTGAAGGAAGCCCCGTATTTTTCCCACGCCGTACAACTCGGCACATTTCTCTTCGAGGCGGCGCACGCGCAGCATGTCGCGCAACAGCGCGAGCGCGAAATCGGCAGGGTAGGGAACCGGGCCGGAGGGTGGGGGCGGGGGCGCATGGTCCAGGGG
>NZ_WHNU01000024.1:0-127579 GCF_009362305.1 Burkholderia sp. BE17 | reverse complement strand
CGCCACCCGCTTTCCGTTCGCGTTCGCGTTCGTCGCGTCAAGTCGCTCCGGCCTGACGAAGGTTCGCGACGGGAGCGATGCCGCCCGCAACCGGGCGCACATCGACCGTCTGCAATCCGCGTAACCAGATGTATCGCGACCTGCGTTGCGCAATGGGCGTTGCTGCGGCCGGACGTGCTGCATTCATCGTCCCGGCGAAGGTTCGCATTGCCGCGGCCGTCAGGATTTCCCCGATACGCAGACTGCCGCTTCACCACGCATCGCACGCGCTGGCGGGTAGTGGGAAATCGAATGGATAGCATCGCAACATTTAATTGGTCGATTGCGATCGACTTCGCTATCGTCAGTGATGCCCGCGTACGGAATCGAACCGTGCCGTCCACCGCGCCGTGCCTCGCCGCATGATCGCGGCGCCGCGGCCCGGCCGCCGGACCCACCGGCATGGGTCGCCGCGTCCGATCGACCGGACGGATCCGTCGCGAAGCCTGGCCGACCGAACGAAGGCGCATGCGCTTTCAAGCCACCCCGGCAACGATGTCCCGCCGCCGCCTGTGTGCTCCACGCGCATGCGTGCCGCCCGATGCCGTTTGCGCCCGGGGCCGGACCAACCCATTGCCTGGATGCCTATGTCTAAGACAACGTATTACGCGCCGCACGGCGGCCACCCGCCGCAGACCGATCTGCTGACCGATCGCGCGATGTTCACCGAGGCGTACGCGGTGATCCCGAAGGGTGTGATGCGCGACATCGTCACGAGCTGGCTGCCGTTCTGGACGAACACGCGCCTGTGGGTGATCGCCCGCCCGCTGTCGGGTTTCGCCGAAACCTTCTCGCAGTACATCGTCGAAGTGAACCCGGGCGGCGGCAGCGACAAGCCGGAGCAGGACAAGAACGCCGAAGCCGTGCTGTTCGTCGTCGAAGGCGAAGCCGAGCTGACGCTGCAGGGCTCGAAGCACGTGCTGAAGCCGGGCGGCTACGCATTCATTCCGCCAGGCGCGGACTGGACGCTGCACAACGTCAGCGATGCCGCGGTGCGTTTCCACTGGGTCCGCAAGCATTACCAGGCCGTCGACGGCATTCCGCTCCCCGAAGCCTTCGTGACCAACGAGCAGGACGTCGAACCGATCCCGATGCCGGGCACCAACGGCGCGTGGGTGACGACGCGCTTCGTCGACATGAGCGACATGCGCCACGACATGCACGTGAACATCGTGACGTTCGAGCCGGGCGGTGTGATTCCGTTTGCTGAAACGCACGTGATGGAACACGGCCTGTACGTGCTCGAAGGCAAGGCCGTCTATCGCCTGAACCAGGACTGGGTCGAGGTGGAAGCGGGCGACTTCATGTGGCTGCGCGCGTTCTGCCCGCAGGCATGTTATTCGGGCGGCCCCGGCCGTTTCCGTTACCTGCTGTACAAGGATGTGAACCGTCACATGAACCTGACGCTGAACCCCGCGCGCTAAGCGTCGCGCCAGCAGTCGAATACGAAAGCCCGCCGGTGCATGCCGGCGGGTTTTGACGAGATGGTCAGCCTGACCGAGGCAGCCCGATTCAGCGTACGCTGATCGGGCTGTTTCGTTTCCGGAGATCATCGTGAGCACTGTGACGTTGATCGGAATCGATCCAGGCAAGCATTGCTTCCTTCTGCATGCGCAGGATCGTCACGGTCACGAGGCATGGCGCAAGAAGGTGACACGCGCTCAGTTGTTGGTGTTGCTGGCTGGTTGTCCGGCCAGCACGATCGCCATCTTTGGCCCGGATGTTGGCAGTGCTGATTCTCGGCGAGGCGCCCGGCACAATTCCTTTGCAGCGCAGGGGCTGACCGCCCGATCCATGAGAACCGGGAAAGGCGATGTCAACAATTCGGTCCGTACTGAGATTTGGACCACCGGGCGTGCGGGCTATTGCACCTTCCCTGAAGGTCAGGCAACCGCGACCGTCTTCATCTTCCTGCCAGGCGGGGCGCGGGGCGCCTTGCGGAGATATGTCGTCAATGTCAAACCCATATTCACCCATGCCGGGCACGCCTTTCTTCTATCCGCGTCTCCCGCGTGCCAGTGATCCCGCCACGCTTAGGACCACGACACCGTGGTCGAGCGACTGACCAGTGTGCAGCCGCATGTCGCACGATGCCCGTGCAACGCAACCGGGGCGCCACCGATCATGCCGTTCGCGTCGCCTTCAGCGATCGTCTGTGTTCCGTGTGCCTCGCATTCGACCGTGTCGCCTTTGCGGGCGACGGCATTGCCGTCTATCACATCGGCATTTGACCCAGTCGTAACGACGCCTCCATGCGGCGCGAGCGTATCGGTCACCACAATAACCTGACGGACCATATGTTTCCTCCTCTCGCGTTCAGTAGCGTGGCGAACGCGCGCATTTACAAACCAATCGTATAGATGCCCGGCATGCCGGTTTCAGTATTTGGACTGCCAAGATACGTCCATTGCAGGTCGCTCATGGCGACATCGATGAATTGGTCCTCGGCAGGCGGAAATGCTTGCCCTTTCTCCACGAACGCTTGACGATCCCAGCGGTTGTACAAGGTTGCCATCGGATGTTCGGCAGTCACGCGACTCTCCCATATCCCGGTTTGCGGGCAACGCTGCTGACCGTTACATCGGACTGGTGACACGGATTCTGGGACTTCACGCAGCAACCCAGTTTCAATCATATGCTTCAGGAAATCGTATTGTTGTGGGGGTAGGGCATAGGCTTCGCCAAGGTAATGCCACTGTACTTGCTCAGTGGCAAGCCAGTCGAATAGCGGTGAGCCAAAGCGTTCACCAATCTGATAGCGCTCCGGCGTGTTGTGGCGAGCTGGGATCAGATCAGCCTTGGAAGCGGAGGGGGGGCCGTACAGCGCGAGCCAATAGCCATCACGAGGCACCTGATCGTTGCCGCTGACTATCATCGTACTTTGCTCTCGCGTCGCCACTGCATACCCGTGGGGAATGAATTCGCGACCTTGCAGTGCTGCACTCTTCGCAGGTTTGGGGGGCGGCGTCACGGCCTTTGCGCCGTCAATCAACGTCTGTACCTTGCCGTCCCATTTCGGTAGCGGTGCGGGAGGCAGCGGAAGTACCTTGTCGAGATTAGGTAGTTTCAGGCGGCCCTGATAAAACTCGAGCGCATCCCCAAGCTTGCTGTAACGTTCAGCGCGTGCTTTGTCGATATGACCGACCAGGTTAGTGCCGTCGGTGAGATCCATTCCATCAAATTCGGTAAACAGCTTATTCGCACACTCGGCAGAGCCCAGCTTGACTCCTTGATGGAGGACCTTGACCGCACGTAGTTTCGCTTCGGTAGTTTGAGGTCTCGCGTAGATATGTCCCAACTCTTTCGCAGCGCCTCCATATCCTTGAGTGAGCGCACATTCCAGCATTTGTGTTGCAATCGGTAAATTGCCCCAGAACTCACCGCCCGGGTCGTCATAGGTAGCATCCGTTTTGGTTCCGATAAAAGTCTGCGCGGATGGACTGCCTATATCGGCAGCTCGCTGAAAGAATGCGTAGGCACTGGTTGCATCGCCACCTTTAATCAGGCCATTCTGATGGTAGATTCCCATCATGTCGTAGGCGTCAGGTACGCCCAGTTTCATCGCCTTTTCCACCCAGCGGATAGCAGTTTCAGGATCATGTGTCGGCACCCCCTGACGATTGCTTAATATCAGTGAGGCGATATTCAACATGGCCTTCCAGTGATTTCGCTCGGCCGCTTGCGTGTAGAGTTGGTAAATCTTCACATAATCACGCTTGTCGTAATCAATGTGCGGGTTATCGAGCGCCAGCGCTTGCTGGAACCATAATTCTGCCTGAGGGTCGACAGGCGGTACGTGCTGGTCCTGATACACGCAAACAAAGGACTTGCGATGCGGGCTGAACAACGGCAGTTTTTCGTAACGTGGCAGGTCGGACATGGATGTACTCAGCTTGCTGGTCTCGGCTGTAAAAGGGCTAGCCTGCGAATCAGTTGCCAGTACGCAGAAGCTGGCGAATAGAAGTCGCAGAACAAGGTCGATAAATTTCGCGTTGAGTTGATTCATCTCAGGCAAGGGCTGAAGTGTCTGACGTCGATGGAAGTGTCACTTGGGCGTGCATCGTGCCTGTAGCACGGTGATCCTCGAAGGGTAGGAGAAAACCTTTGAGGGGAGCTTTACCTGTTTTCCATACATCGCGATTGTTATCCATGCGCGCAACCCATCGCTTGAACATCGACGGAATTTCTTTAAAATCGCCGCTGCCCGTGATATCGCCGCCCGAATGCAGCTTGAATATTCTTTCCCGCAACGGAGCGGCATAGTCCAATCCAGTCGCACCGATGTTGATCTCACTATCCGCCGTCATGCTGCGCTGGTTCATGTTCGCGCTTCCGACTGTAATAAATACGTCGTCGATGATCATCAGCTTCGAGTGAATGTAGATTTCCCGGTAGGCCATATCGTGATCGGGGGTCGGTCCGCTGGCACGCAATCGAGCAACACTGACCTTGATTCCATATGTGGATGCCAGTTCCTGTACGCTGGGATGATCGAGAACTTTGACCTGCGAAATGACTGGGCCTACTCCTGTATCACGTTTGTACGAAGAGAGCTTCGCGTCCGGATAATCTTGAGCCCGATGATTTTCTTTGTCGTAGGTCCCCTGATTGGACATGGCCGGGTTGTTCGCGGTCGGATCGCTGGCACCGAATTCGGTCAGCATGTCATAGGTGCGGGGAATCATTCCGTCATCCTCGGGGTGTGGGATGACGATGAACATATACAGAATTCCCATCTCGCTACTTGGCCTTCCGGACTTTTCCGCCCATGCCTTCCAGTGACCTTGTCGTGCTTCTTTTAGTTTCTGGGCGAAAGTTGGATAGAAGAAATACTGGTTCTCCATATAGATATAGTTGCGCGCCCAGGAGCTGGCGTGGAAATAAAGCTCTTTGATCGTTTTATCTTTATCGCGAGGATGTGTGCGAACAATCTGCACTGCATGATTGGGATTCGCCGGCACCTTCTGAATGTTGCTCGGTATCCCCGCAAGCTCCGGCATCGCGTGAGTGTCAGGGGCATAGTGATTCCAGTCACGTGCAAAGTTGTCATACACGCGCTTTAACGCCGGACCGAACAGGCGGCACGCATAGTCCTGATAGGGGCGGACATGCTGATAGCCCTTTGTGGGCCCTTGATCCAACGTTGCCTGTTCGTGAGCCTGTTCCGCTTCCAGTGTTTTGCTTGTCAGGAATTCCCGTATGGGGTCATCGATAACGTGCTTCGTCGTGTCCCAGTAGTCGGTCACGGAATTCAGACCCATCACATAGCCGACCGCTTTGTAACCGTTCTCGTAGTCGTAGTCGATTACGATGGGCTTCTGATGGTGGGTAGGGTAGTCCGTCATCAGAGGGCGTTCGTTGGTCGGCAACATCCCATCTTGCGGCTTAAACTCTTCATCGGCCAGCGCGTGTGCGGCATCCGCCGAATCGACGGAGCGGAATGTCACCAGCAGGTTCTTGTTCTTACCACTGCAATTGCCCTTGGGGTGGTGGGTTTTCCACCAGTCGATGCAGTATTGCTGGCGGTCCTTACTATCGTAAGGCGACTTCGAAGTGCCAACGATAAAGGCGGGCAGATGAGTAAACGGGTTGTGCCCGGTGTCGGAATAGCCTGGGACGTTGTTCTGTTTGGCCGAGCCAGTCTCGTCGTACCAGACCATCAACCGAACAGTGACACCTTTGTTCGCAACCTCTTCAAGCAGTTGGCCATACGTCTGGCCGCGTGGCCATTTCGGCTTACCTTTTTCGCGGATCAGTTCCATGGCCGGGTCGAAGCCCCAACAACAGAGGTTGACTGACCCCTTCGCGAGCTTCAGGTCATTCGCGATGTTCGCGAACCCTTCTTCGCCACAGACCAGGAATTCGAGATGGTTTTCATAGGTAATCGGCGCAATGTCCTTGCGCTTTTCCAGCAACCATTGTGCCGATGACTTTGCCGTTCGCGATTGCTCGTCAATCGCAACGGCGGCTGGATTCTGGGATTTCAAGCTACTGTCGGCCACGTTCAGGTCCTCTTTGTCAGTGAGTCAGGATGCGACTATCCGTCCAGCCGTTCACCACGGTTGGTCCGCTGGTCGGTGTGGTCGGGATCGCCCTGGAGCGCATCCTTGACCTTCAGATCGAATTGTCCGCCGTTGGCGAGCTTGACCTGATAGGCCGACGTACCGGGCTCGTGCTCTTTCACGACGACACGTCCGAATTCATCCGTCACCCCTTGCCCGATTTTTGCCCCACCCTTGTACAGATCGTACGGCTCGCTCACATACTGATGCGCCTCGCCGGGTAGTGCACCCAACGCGAAGTGCAACTGCTCCTTCTCTGGTGGTAGCGCCGGAATATTCGGTGTACTAATGCTATCCGGTCCGGTGAGTGTGCGAGTCGCAGAGTGCACCTCGAAACCGCCCGACGTGCCGCTCTTGATCTGTCCTGCTGTCCAACGGGTATAACTGCCGCCGCCGTTGATCTCAACCTCCTGCTGCGCGCTGATGGTGATTTTGTTTGCCGTCACCGTTACGTTCAGTTTCGCCAGCAGGTTGATACTGTCTTTAAGTGCTTTCACATCGACGTCGCCTGCCGCTGCAACGAGCCTCATGCCTGCTTCGGCGACAAACAGGCGCAACGCCCGGCGCGCGCTCGCGAAGAGTCCACCACCAGAGCTGAACGATACGTGTTCCCCGGAGGTAATCGACGTGCTCTTGCCGCTGCTGACGTGAATCAGCTCCGGTGTGCTGGCGGCGACACCAGCAGGGCTCGCCAACACCAGATGTGGCTGCTCGAACTGCTTCAATGTGCCGCCGCCCTGGATGCCTTTCGCCTGTGCTTTTAGCGTACTGGCAACCGCTTTCTGCTCACCGTCCTGCGCACCCGCCGATTGCGCGGACTGCGCGAGGCTTGCTGCCATGTCCTGCGCATTTGCCAACTGAAGGTTGACTTCATCGACGCTGAAGGCGTCACCACTCGCGCCCTGGCGCGGGTGAGTCGTCAACAGTAGCCCACGCGCGCCACGCACGGCGGCGTTCCCATCAGTGCGTAGTTCGACACCTTCGCCACGCTTCTCGCCGCGACCGGCTGGTTCGCTCACCCGCGTGATGTAGCCCGCATGCAGACCCGATTCGAGGTGGTCACTGCGTATCTGAGTCTGCACTTGCCCCTTCGTGTCGTCCTTCAGCCAGACGTTGTTCTGGACTCCGCCGATTTCCTTGCTGACGAAGCCCGATAGCGGGTGCTGGTCGGGCAGGTCCCACTGCGGGCGATTTGCGCCGTTCCCGACGCGGGCCGTGATGATCGGCCTGTCCGGGTCGCCATCAAGAAACGACACGACCGCTTCATCGCCGATTCTGGGTAGCTGGATACCACCGAATCCGCCGCTGGCCCATGGCTGCGCCACACGTACCCAGCACGAACTGCGTTCATTGCGCTGACTGATCCGGTCCCAGTGAAACTGCACCTTCACGCGGCCCAGCTCGTCGGTATAGATTTCCTGGTCCTGCGGCCCGACCACGGTTGCCGTCTGCATTTGCATAACGGGCTTGTGGTGTTCGAACGGGCTGCGAAACGGAACGGATTTGCGTTGCGTTTCGATCTCGACAAAGTAAAAACCCGTGGAGCCGTCTGGATGAGCGACGCTGGTCGCGCCGGTTGCTTCGCGGTTGGCCGCTGCATCGGTTAGCCTACTTTGCAGACTGCCGGGTAAATTCGCATGGTGGCTCGACCCCGGAAGATTGTTCTCAATCAGCCAGGCGGCTTCAATGACCACGAACTCGCGTCTGGCTGCGGAATCCCGGTCATGCTCTGGGTGCCCGGTCAACTCGAACCATCGACCCGCATCGACTCCACGCAGCCCGCCCGTGCCATAGAACCGTTTTGCGCGCGACTCCCATTCCTCCATGCGGATTCTGGTCAGACGCTCGCCGCGATCGTGCTTCAGGTACGTATAGGGACCGGTGTATTCGTAAACTTCCAGTTCCTCGGGCAACTCGTGCGACACCGTGGGGATGTTTGTGCCTTTTGGATTTGCGAGAGACGACGGACTCTTATAGTCAAAGGTGCGCGTTGCCAGCACCGCGCTATGCAGGCTTCGCATGCCCGACCAGTGCAGCAGGGCGTCGACCTCGCTGTCGATGCCGTCGCGTGAGAACGGCACGGTCCGTGTGACGAGCGGTTCACACGTGTCCAGGCGGTCGGTAATCGTCAGCGTGTGCGATTTGCCGTCTTCGGCCTGTTCCCAGATACCAAACAGTCCTTCCGCCTCCATGAGTCGATGAACAAACGTCCAATCGTCTTCATATTGAGTGCAGTACGAACGCGGTTCGAGTGGTTGTGAGACGACGAATTTGAACTGGCCTTTTGCCTGCGAATGCGCGTTGAAAACATCGGTCAGAATTTCGTCGACAGACTTGTCCTGCCAGATGCGCTGGTCGCGACGGAATTTAAGGAAATTCATCCACGACGCAAAACGGATCTGATAACTGGTCAATCCACCTTCCGATCCCAAGCGCCGGACCGAATAAACATAGCCGTGACGGGGGACATAGGAGTGATTGGCCAGCTGGAGCCAGAGGGTGACAGGCTGACCAATTAACTGTTTCAGCTTGATACTGCTGCTGGTCGATTGGACATCGAGCGTGAACTCAAAATGTCGACCAATGCGCGACCATCCCGCGACACGTTGCGGCAACAGCACGTTCGGACCGAGCGGCGTATCGAGCTTGACCAGTCTTTCATTTTGGATTAGGCCGCCCTGTATTGCTCTCACAATATCCTGCGCATTCATGTTCCGACCCTTTTATTATAGTTACCTGATCATCGTCATTGATTTGACATGTTAGGTCGGCAGATTCTAACGCTTATTGACCTGACAATTGCTAAAAACAGCAAGATACGGAAACGCCGATTCTTCGTGTTTTACGCGCTCGCATACATCGGATTCCGGGGCCAGCCGATCACGCAGCCGCTCGGAACGAGATGCCGGTCACAACCCTCCGGGTCGAACACAGCAAGTTCGGTGAAGGCAGAGATGTCCGTGTCGCGGTCGATTTCAATGGCGCTCGGCGCCATGATTGCGTCGTGCAGCAGTCGGACACCGCCGCGCGGCTGGACATTCCGCATGGCTTGCTGCCAGTCGAACAGCCCGGTCGCGCGCACGCCTGCCGTGACGGCGGCGAGGAGCGGAGGCGGACGCAGGCAAGCGGAGATGGGGAACCGTGAGCCGGGCAGAACCCGCGATCCTGACATCGCGGACATGCGCGTGGGCGTCATGCACATGCGACGCCCGTTGCGATACGTCACGGCTTCCCGTTGATCGCGGTCAGATATCGCGCGAGGTCGTCGATCGCCTCGGGTGGCAGCGGCGCGCCATAGACCGCGCGCATCTTGACGACCTCCGCCTTCCACTCCTGGAACGACAGCGGCGGTTGCCGGGTCACCATGTCGACCGAATGGCAGATCAGGCAATGCAGGTTCGCGAGATCGGCGCCCGGGCCGGGCGGAAACTTCTGCGTATCGCCGGGCAACGCGACCTCGACCGTTCCGGTCGGCGCGGCGCGCATCGTCTTGCCCGTTTCCGCCAGCGCGGCGCTTCCCGCGCAGGTCACCGCTGCGAGCAGGAGCGCGGCACACGTCTTCATCATGATCGGCTCCTCACGCGACGAATACATTCGTCGTTTCGACCACGTTGCGCATGTAGCCGGCCGGGTTCCAGTTCGGCGTGTCCGGCTGCTCGACGCCGCCGTCGTTGATCGCCTTGACCTGCAACACGGCCTGTCCGGCGCGGTGCGGCGTGAACTGCGCTTCCCAGCGGCGCAAGCTGTACTTGCCGTAGTCTTTCCCGAGGCGCGCCGTCGCCCAGGACGCGCCGCCATCATGGGAGAACAGCACCTTGCGCACACCCGTGTCGCCGCCGAACGCGATGCCCCGGACCGTCTGCGGCCGGTCCAGCGCGATCACGGCGCCGTCGTCGAGGTTGGTGATGAACGATCGCGGCACCATCCGGCTGATCGGCACGGTCTTGACGCCGGCCTGCCCGGGCTGAATGCTCGCGTGCGGCGTGTCGGGAATCTGATAGGCCTTCGCCATCCAGAAATTGTCGTCGCGCCGGTCGATGACCTCGATGTCGTTCAGCATCTTCACCCAGTACGTCGAATACCAGCCCGGCACAACGAGGCGCAGCGGGAAGCCGTTGAGCAGCGGCAGCGGCTGCCCGTTCATCCCGAACGCGACGATCACTTCGCCGTCCCGCGCGTGGTCGACGTCGAGCGCCTTGATGAAGGCCGGCGTGGCGGGCAGCACGCCCTTGTCCAGGCCGTCGAAGCGGACCTGCACCGCGCCCGCCTTCACGCCCGCCCGATCGAGGATGTCCTTGAGCCGCACGCCGGTCCAGCGCGCGTTGCCCATTGCACCGTTGCCCCATTCGCCGCCGGCGACGCGAGGCCGGAAGAAGCCGCGCGAATTGCCGGCGCACTGATTGACGGCGGCGACTTCGACGCGCGGAAAGCCGCTCATGAGGTCGCGCAGGCTCAGTTCGAGCGGGCGGTCGACGAGCCCGTGCACGGCGAGCCCGTGCACGGCGAGCCGGAACGCGCCGGCGTCGATCCGCGCCGGGATGTCGGCGAGGTGCCATCGTACGAAGAACCGGTCGTTCGGCGTGAACACGCCGTCATCGAACACGGAGAAAGGCGTTTCGAGCAGCGGAGGGCGGACGCGCACCAGCAGCATTTCGCCCTTTTGCGGAAAGTCGTGGGTCAGCTCGCGCAGCCCGTTCTCGAACGGCAGCGTGACCGCGTCGGCCGCGCATGCGCGGCGATACCAGCTTGCGCCGACGGCCAGCAGGCCGCCAGCGGCGGCGGCCTGCATCAGGTGACGGCGCTGTGGATCATGTGGGTCTGCCATGACGACTCCCTCGTTTGCCGATCTGTCTGCCGAACCCGCGATCGCGCGCGGCTGCCAAAACGCCGGATCATGCGCGGCCGATGAGCCGAGATTTCATAATAGGCGCAATCCGGCGCGATATCGGGCCGGATGGGGTTCACGCGTGGAAGCGGTGCAGCAACGGCCGCCGGGCCCCGGTCGCGCCGCGCATTCCCGCTCGGGTTCCCCCGCGCTTCGCTCGTCGCTTCCCGTCAGTGGCGACGTGCCATGAACGACTCCCCCGCCTCCCTTCATCCCCGCGGCCGCAAGATCTGGTCGGGCACCCGTCACGCGATCGCCTACGGCATGCCGCCGCTCGGCTGGCGCGACCTGTATCACCGAGCGCGACGTTGATCAGTTACGCCCGACGCGAGACGCGCGAACGGGTCCCGCGCTTTCCTAAATAAAATTCAGCCTGCCAAACTTTGGCTAAAGAATGTTCCGGTTTCGCGCCATCCCTTCGACAATGCGCGCCTTCTGCGATCGGCAGGCGCCTGTCGCGCACCGGCCGTCGCGGCATCGAAGAAGGAGCCCGACATGACCGAACACACCGTTTCCCCTCAGCCGCAATCCGCGCCGCCGCGCCGCCGCCGCGTGTGGCGCACGCTCGCGGGCGCGCTGCTCGGCCTGACGCTCGCGTGCGCGGGCATCGGCGCATGGACCATCCAGCGCATCTGGACGCAGTTGCCGTCCGTCGAGCACCTGGCCGTCTATCGTCCCGCGCTGCCGCTGCGGATTTTCTCGCGCGACGGCGATCTGCTGGCCGAATACGGCGTCGAGCGGCGCGAGTTCGTGCCGCTCGAACGCATCCCGCCGCTGATGCGGCAGGCGCTGCTCGCGGCAGAGGACGCGAAGTTCTACCAGCATGGCGCGGTCGATGTGGGCGGCCTCGCGCGCGCGACGTTCGCGAACCTCGTGACGGGGCAGCCCGGGCAGGGCGGCAGCACGATCACGATGCAGGTCGCGCGCAACTTCTACCTGACGCGCGACAAGGTGCTGAGCCGCAAGCTCGCCGAGATCCTGATGGCGGCCAAGCTCGAACGCGAGTACAGCAAGGACAAGCTGCTCGAGCTGTACATGAACGAGATCTACCTGGGCGAACGCGCGTACGGTTTCGCGGCGGCCGCGAACGTGTATTTCGGCAAGCCGCTCGATGCGCTGAGCGCGGGCGAGGCTGCCGTGCTCGCGGGGCTGCCGAAGGCGCCGTCCGCGTTCAACCCGGTCGTCAATCCGGCGCGCGCGACCGCGCGGCGCAACTACGTGCTCGGCCGGATGCATGCGCTCGGCCAGCTCGACGACGCGACGTACCGCGCGGCCGTCGACGCGCCGATCGCGCTGGCGACCACGCCGCCGCCCGGGATCGTCGCCGCGCCGTACGTTGCCGAGCGCGCGCGCCGCATGATGGTCGAGCGCTTTCACGACGATGCCTATACGCTCGGCCTCGACGTGACGACGACGGTGTCGATGCGCGACCAGCGCGCGGCCGAAGCCGCACTCGACCGCACGCTGAACCGGCAGCCACGCGCGAAGCGCGATGCGCGCAACGGGCTCGAAGGCGCGCTCGTATCGCTCGATGCGGCCACCGGCGACATGCTCGCGCTCGTCGGCGGCGCGGATTTCAATCGCAACGTGTTCGACCATGCGCTGCAGGCGTATCGCCAGCCGGGTTCGAGCTTCAAGCCGTTCGTCTATTCGGCGGCGCTGGAGAAGGGCTACTTCCCCGGCGTGCTCGTCGACGATACGCAGCGCACGCTCACCCGCGAGGAAACCGGCGCGCGACCGTGGCGTCCGCGCAATTTCGGCAACCGCTACGAGGGTTTCATCCCGGTGCGGCGCGGGCTCGTGCGCTCGAAGAACCTGGTTGCGGTCAGCCTGATGCAGGCCACCGATGCGCGCTACGTGCAGCAGCACGCGGTGCATTTCGGGTTCGACGCGCAGCGCAATCCGGCATCGCTGCCGCTCGCGCTCGGTGCGGGCGCAGTGACGCCGCTCGAGCTCGCGAGCGCATACGGCGTGTTCGCGAACGGCGGGACGCGGATGGAGCCGCGCCTGATCCTGTCGGTGAAGCAGCGTCACGGCGGCGCGATATACGAGGCGACCGCACCGGCGGGCGAGCGCGTCGTATCGGCGCGCAACGCGTTCGTGATGGACAGCATGCTGCGCGACGTGGTGCGGGCCGGCACCGCGCGCGGCGCGCTCGCGCTGCGCCGCGACGACGCGGCCGGCAAGACGGGCACGTCGAACGGGTCGAAGGACGTGTGGTTCGCCGGCTACTCGTCGGGCATCGTCGCGGTCGCGTGGCTCGGCTACGACACGCCGCGCCCGATGGGGCGCGCGACCGGTGCGACGCTGGCGCTGCCGGTCTGGCTCGACTACATGAAGACGGCCGTCGACGGACGCACGCCGGTCGATGCTTCGCCGCCGCAGGACGTCGCGCTCGTCGACGGCGACTTCGTCTACGCCGAATACACGCGCGGCACGTGCACGGCCGACGTGCCGTCGTATATCCGCAGCCGCTTCGCCTGCGGCGGCGCGGCGGTGCAGGACGCGTCGGACGCGCCTGCCGACAGTGGCAGGCCCGACGAGCCGATGCCTGCCGCGGTCGATGCGGCCGAGCGCGAACGCGTGCTCGACCTGTTCCGGACCGACGACTGACGCGCGCGATGCATACGCTCTATCTGATTGCGATCGTCGCGGAAGCGATGTCGGGGGCGCTGATGGGCATGCGGCGCGGGATGGACCGCTTCGGGCTCGCGCTCGTCGGCGCGGTGACGGCGCTCGGCGGCGGCACCGTGCGCGACGTGCTGCTCGGCCACTATCCGCTCGGCTGGATCGCGCATCCCGAATACCTCGTGATCACGCTCGTCGCGGCGACCGTCGCATCGTGGGTTGCCCGGCATGTCGCGCGGATGAAGACGCTGTTCGTCACCGTCGACGCGATCGGCCTCGCGGCGTTCACGATCATCGGCTGCGACATCGGTGCGTCGACCGGCACGGCGCCGATCATCGTCGTGCTGGCCGGCGCGATCACGGGCGTGTGCGGCGGGATGCTGCGCGACCTGCTGTGCAACGAGATGCCGCTGATCCTGCGCGAGGAGCTGTACGCGAGCGTCGCGTTCGTCACGGGCACGCTGTATGTCGGGATCCAGCATCTCGGCATCGATGCGGGCTTCGCGACGGTGGTCGCGCTGGCGGCCGGATTCTCGATGCGGATGCTTGCGGTGCGGCTCGGGTGGAAGATGCGGACCTTCGGCGCGGCGGATGTCGAGCATTGAGCGCGGCCCGCGCGCCGAAATTCAGTCCGGCTGCATCACCTGAAAGACGTTACCCTCCGGATCGAGGCCGTCATACATCCGGTACGCGAAGCCGTCGTAGCGCTTGAGATCGCGCACGGTCACGCCATCACAGGCGTGCCGGTCGCGATGCGCGGCGATATCGGCGTCGATCGAGAACACGAGCTTCATGGTGCTTGCATCGGCATTCGCATGCACGGACGAGGCTGCATGGCGAAACGCCGGGCCCGCCAGATGCAGCGCCAGTTCGATTGCGCCCGCGTCGAGCACGACCCATTCACCGGCGATTTCCTCGATGACGGGAAGGTTGAAATACCGCTGGTAGAACGTCTTCAGCAATGCGACGTCGCGGACGTACAGGATGATGCGGGTCATCGGAAGCGGCATGTGGGTCTCCTCGAAGGCGATGCACGAATGATGTCGATTGAAAGTCGCTGTCGAAGGCAGCGCAGGACATCGAGCGACACGACGACCGTGCAGTATTTGCCTACGCTACGCAGGCACCATCACCGGCGGCGTACCGTCGCCGGTTTCCACCATCTTCACGGCGAATCCGTAGCACTGCGAGATATGCGCGGGCGTCATCACGTCGCGCGGCGCGCCGTGCGCGACGATCGTGCCGTCGGCGAGCATCGCGATCGTATCCGCGTGCCGCGCGGCGAGGTTCGGGTCGTGCACGATCGCAAGCACGCCGAGCCGCCATTCGCGTGCGACCGCGCGCACGGTATCGAGCAAGCGGTGCTGATGCGCGAGATCGAGCGCGGCGGTCGGCTCGTCGAGCAGCAGGTAGCGTGGGCCGCTTGCCGCACCGTCATCGTCCGGCCACAGCTGCGCGAGCACGCGCGCGAACTGCACGCGAGCGAGTTCGCCGCCCGACAGCGTCGTGACATCGCGACCGACGAGCGAGTCGGCACCCGCGCGTTCGAGCGCGCGCCACGCGATGTCGCGATCGCGGTGCGCGATCACGTGCCGCGCACCGCTGCGCCGCGCATGCGGATAACGGCCGAGCAGCACGATTTCGTCGACGCTGAACGGGAAAGCCGGCTGCGCGGCCTGCGGCAGCACCGCGCGCAGGCAAGCGAGCCTTGGCGCGTCGATGCGCGCGAGCGGTTCGCCGTTCAGCGTGATGTTGCCCGTCACGCGCACGCCGTTCGGCGCGACGCTGCCGGTCAGTTCGCCGGCGAAGGTCTTCAGCAGTGTGCTCTTGCCTGCGCCGTTGCGGCCGAGCAGCGCGGTCACGCGGCCGGGTTCGATCGACAGCGACAGGTCGCGAAGGATGGCGTTGTGTCGGCGGGCGACGTCGAGATGGTGAGCGGTCAGCATGGTCGTCGTGACGGAAGGGTTACCCGCCGAGCGCGCCGCGGCTTTTCCACAGCAGCGCGAGAAAGAACGGCGCGCCGAGCAGCGCGGTCAGCACGCCGAGCGGAATTTCGGCGGGCGCGGCGATCGTGCGCGCGGCGAGATCGGCGGCGAGCGTCAGCAACGCGCCGAGCAGCGCGGCGCCGGGCAGCACGACGCGCTGGTCGGGGCCGCACGCGAGCCGCACGCAATGCGGCGCGACGAGCCCGATGAAGCCGATGATGCCCGCGCACGACACGAGCGCGCCGACCGCGAGCGCGACCGCGACGAGCACGCGCCGCTTCAGACGCTGCACCGGCACGCCGAGATGCAGCGCCTCGGTTTCGCCGAGCTGCAACGCGTTCAGCGCATCGCGTTCGCGCGCGAGCAGCACGCAGCCGATCGCGACGCACGGCGCAACGGCCGCCAGCGCGGACCATTGCGCGCCGCCGAGGCTGCCGAGGCTCCAGAAGGTCAGCGAGCGCAGCTGCGCGTCGTCGGCGACGAACGTGAGCAACCCGATCGCCGCGCCGACCAGCGCGTTGATCGCGATGCCTGCGAGCAGCAGCAGCGGCAGCGCGAGCCGGCCGCGCGATGCGGCGAGCCGGTAGACGAGCGCCGCGACCGCGAGCGCGCCCGCGAAGGCCGCGACGGGCAATGCGGCCGCGCTCACGTGCGCGGCAAATAGGGCGGGGCCGAGCACGATCATCGTCGTCGCGCCGAGTGCGGCGCCGCTCGACACGCCGACGAGCCCCGGATCGGCGAGCGGATTGCGGAACAGCGCCTGCATCGCGGCGCCGGTCGCGCCGAAGCCGCCGCCGACCAGCAGCGCGAGCGCGACGCGCGGCGCGCGGATGTCGAACAGCACCGCGCGTGCCTGCCGCGCGGCCGCATCGCCGGTCAGCGCGGCCCATGCCTCCGCGAGCGGAATGCGGTACGCGCCGACGCACAGCGCGACGACGGACATTGCGCACACGAGGCACGCGAGGGCGGCCAGCGCGAACGGCGCGAAGCGGCGCGACGTGCCGACGCGCGCGGCGCCGGAGCGCGAGGCGGGCGACCGCGTGTGGAAAGGCGAAGCGTGTGCGGGCATCGGGGCGGTCCGGAATCAGGCGAGCGCATCCGACAGGCGTCGGTGCAGGGTCGTGACGGCGAGCGGCAGGCGCGGGCCGAACCCGAGCAGGAACAGCGCATCGAGCGACACGACGCGCTGCGCGCGGCCGGCCGGCGTCGCGCCGAAGCCGGGCGTGGCGAGCAGCGCGGCGCGGCCGCCGACGGCCGCGAGCCCTTCGTCGGAGATCAGCATGACGTCGGGCGCGGCGGCGGCGAGCGCCTCGGTCGTCAGCGGCTTGTAGTGATCGAAGCCCTGCATCGCGTTGCGCGCGCCCGCATAGCGGATCATAGCGTCGGCGGCCGTGCGCTGGCCGGCGACGAGCGCGTGGTTGCCGGTATGGTTCAGCACGAACAGCACGCGCGGCGGCTGCGCGCCGCCGGGCGCGCGCGCGGCGACCGCGTCGCGCGCGGCCTGCCAGTCGCGATCGAAGCGCTGCAGCAGCGCGGCGCCCGCATCGCGTACGTCGAGCGCCTGCGCGACGCCGGTGATCTTCGCGCGCACCGACTCGACGTCGTGGCGTTCGTCGAACGTCGTCACCGCGACGCCGGCGCCTTTCACCTGCGCGATCGCCGTGGGCGGGCCGGCTTCCGCCGACGCGAGCACGAGATCGGGCCGCAGCGACAGCAGTCCCTCGGCCGACAGCGCGCGCTGGTAGCCGACTTTCGGCAGGCGCTTCGCGGCGTCGGGGTACGTGCACGTCGTATCGGCGCCGACGAGCCGGTAGCGGGGCGTCTCGGCGCCGCCGAGCGCGAATGCGGTTTCCGCGAGCGCGCCGCCGATCACGACCACGCGCTTCGGCGCGGCCTGCGCAGTCTGTGCGAGCACGCGGCCCGGCAGCGCGCCCGCGAGCGCGCCGGCAGCCGCGCTCGCCAGCACCGCGCGGCGCCGCGGATCGAACGATCGCGCGCTCACCGCGCGTCCCCGCGTGCGGCCGGCGGCAGCGTCGCAACGAGCGCGCGCCAGTCGTCGCGTTCGACCTTGCCGGGCTTGCGTTCGCCGAACAGCAGCGCGACGTGGTCGCCCTGCCGGTCGAACAGTTCGAGCGACGTGACGATGCCGTCGCTCGTCGGCTTCTTCACGACCCACGCGGCGGCGATCAGGTCCTCGCGCACGTGCAGGTTGAAGCCCGGGTCGAGCACGTTGATCCAGGCGCCGACCTCGCGCACGTTCGCGACGGGGCCCGTATGGATCTGGATCATCCCCGCATTGCCGACGAACACCATGATCGGCTGGCCGCTTTGCGCGGCCCGTTCGAGCACGTGGCGCAGCGCATGCGCGGTTTCGACCGGATACGCGTATTGCGGATCGGCGAGGCGCAGCGCCTGCATGCGGCTCACGCCGAAACGCTGCGTGATGCCGAAGAACTGGTGCGTATCGGTCATTGCGTCCCACGCCGCGCGAAAGCCCGCGACGTCGATCTCGGTGTCGGCGCGCTCGGGCGTCTTCGGTGCGGCGGTCGCGACGTCGAGGCCCGGCTCCTGCGAAGGCGCGCGCCAGCGTTCGACGAATGCGTCGTACGCGGCGTGGTCGCTGTGCGCGCGCAGGTAAACCTTGTGGATCGCACGACCCTGCGCGTCGAAGAACTGCAGGCTCTTCAGCGGGCCGTGCGCGGTCTCGTCGCGCACCGCGAACGCCGACACCCAGTGGCGATAGAAGATCCGCAGGTCGATGTCGCCGAGCGCGAGGCCGACAGGGCCGTCATGGCTCATCTGCGCAAATTCGCCGTCCTTTTCGTGGACGGCCGTGTCGTTGCGCGTGAGCGCCATCACGCGGCCGAGGCGCGGCATTTCCTCGAACATCGCCGGAAAGCGCGCGTCGAGCCGCACGACGTGCTCGCCGACGAACGCGGCGAGCGCCTCGCCTTCGCTGACGCCGAGCGCTTGCGCGACGTCGCGGTTGCGAAGCTGGCGCTCGCTCTTGAGCTTGATGAACGCGTCGCGCAATGCGGCGGCCGCGCGGGCCGGGCCGGCCGGTTGGCCGGGAAGGGCGGATTGCATCATGTCGGACTCCTTCAAGGAACGGTTGGGGTGGCAGCGCGGGCGTCGCGCATCAGAAATCCACTTTCATGCTGACGGCGACCGTGCGTCCGGACGACGTATATGCATCGAGCACCTGCGAATCGGCGGCGATGCCGCGCACGTCCGACCAGTTCCAGTACTTGCGGTCGAACAGGTTGCGGATGCCGATCGTTGCGCTCACATGTTTGTTGAAGCGGTAGCCGCCGCGCAGGTCGACGACGAACGACGACGGCGGCGTGAAGCACGCCTTGTTCGAACAGTCGGACTTGTCGATGTCCTTGTCGCGTTTCGCGGCCTGGAACAGCAGGTCGGTCTGCACGAACCAGCGCTCGCCCGGCTCGTAGCGCACGCCGAACACGGCCGAGAACGGGTTGACCGTATTGAGCGGCTGGCTGGCCGCGCCGTCGTTCTGCGTCGAGCCCTTCGTGAACGCCATCGCCGTCTTCAGCGTGATGCCGTTCGGCATCGCCCATTCGGCGCGGCCCTCGAGGCCGTGGATGCGCGCGTCGGCGAAGTTCACGTACTGGAATACGAACGGGTCGGCCGGCCGGCCGCTGCCTGCGATCGTCGTGCGCGAGATGAAGTTGCGGTAGCGGCCCGTGAACGCGGCCGCGCTGTAGCGCACGACACCGTAGCCCGTGCCGGCCTTGCCGCGCAGGCCCGCTTCGAACGTGTCGCTCGTCTCGGGCTTGAGGTTCGGATTGCCGATCGACGTATAGCCGTACACCGGGTTCGAAAAGCTGCTGTTGACCTGGTCGGGCGTCGGCGCACGGAAGCCGTGCGCGTACTGCACGTACGGAATGACAGCAGGCGTGATCTCGTAGAGCACGGCGACGCGCGGCGACAACTCGTTCGCACTCGTCGACACGGCCTTGCCGGTGAACAGCGGATCGTTCCCGGTCGGGCTCAGCCGGTACGTGTCGAAGCGCAGGCCCGGCGTGACGAGCAGGCGGCCGTAGCCGATCTGGTCCTGCACGAACGCGCCGAACAGCGTGTAGTCGGTGTCGGGGAACGCCTTGTTCGGGAACGCTTCGCCGACGCCCGGCACCGTGCCATTGCGCATATTCGTCACGCGCGACAGGCTGCCGTCGACGCCATAGAGCAGCTTGTGCGCGAGCGGGCCGGTCGCGAAGCCGCTTTCGGCGAACGCGGAGCCGCCGAACGTGCGTTCCTTGTACTGGTTGTCGCGCGAACGCGAAGGCTGCCTGCCGCGCGTCTCGAACGCGTATTGATCCTGCTTCGCGTCCTGGTAGTAGAACTGCACGTGCGCGGTCTGGAACCAGCGGAACGCGTCGTCGCGGAAGTCGTAGTCGACGCTGAAGCGGTTGCGCTCGAGCCGGTCGTGGGTCGTGAGGCCGAGCGTGGTCGGCGGATTGATCGCGGACAGCACGTCGGTGCTCACGCGTCGCTGCACGGTTTCCGCGGTGAGCTTGATCGTGTCGCGCGCGGTGGGCGTCAGCACGAGCTTGCCGAGCAGCGATTCCGAATAGACGTCCTGCGGGTTCGACGTCGTGCGCAGCGTGCTCGCCGAGTTGTTGCCGCCGCGTGTGTCGACCTCGTGGCCGCGCCGGCCGTCGGCGATGATCATGCCCTGCACGCGATCGTTGCCGCCCGCGGCCGACACGGTCGCGCCGATGCTGCGGTCGGCCGAGTCGTAGCTCGGCCGGAACGAGAAGTAATAGGGCTTGTTGTAGATCGACAGCAGGTCGCGCGGATCCTTCGTGATGAAGTTCACCGCGCCGGTCAGGCCGTCGCTGCCGTAGAGCGCCGAGGCCGGCCCGCGCAGGATCTCGATGCGCTTGAGCGTGTCGAGATCGGCGTAGTCGCCGCGCCCGGCTTCGAGGGGCCCGAACGAGAACGCGCTCGGCAGGCGGATGCCGTCTTCCATCAGCAGCACGCGATTGCCTTCGAGGCCGCGGATGTTGATGCTCGAATCGCCGTCGCGGCCGCCGCCGAGCGCGGCGCTGCCGGGCCGGTACGCGGTGCGGCGCACCGTGATGCCCGGCTCGTAGCGCAGTGCGTCCTTGATGTTGGTGGCCTGCTGTTCCTCGAGATCGTCGTCGGTGATCACCGACACGGACGCCGCCGTGCGGCTCGCGGCGGTGGCGGTGCGGGTGGCCGTGACGGTGACGGGGTCGAGCAGCGCCGCATCGCCGCGCGTGGACGCGGCGACGAGGACGGCAGGAGGCGGGGTGGCGCCTTGCGGCGACGAATCGGCGTGAGCCGGGGCGGCGGACAGGCCGAACGCGCCGAACAGCGCGGCGCAGATCGGCCGCCGCGCCAGCGGATAGCAATGCACAGGTGGTCTCCCATTGACGAAAACAAGCCCGAAGGCTGGCTGGGTGACGCGTTCACCTGGCTGGCCCGTCCGCGCGCGGCATGCGGCGAACGGCGAATTGAAAGGAACTGATAACTTTACCATTGTAAATGAGAATCATTATCAATTCAAGGACGGCAAGCGGCCCATGCGGGTGAGCGCTTACCTGCTCGGCTCGAGCGAGCCGCGGCGGGAAATTCGGGAGAAACGCGTTGGCGCGCGAGCGCTAGGCCAGCGCTTCGATGCGGATCAGCAGGTTGCGCGCATGCGCGATGAACGCATCGTGCGTTGCGCGATCGCTGTGGCTTTCGAGGCCCGCCTGTTCGGCGAACGCGATCTGTTCGGTGTAGAGGTCGACGAGCGCGCGGCGTTCGTCAAGGGGAAGCGCGCGGATCATCGACACGAGCAGCAGTTCCTGCGCGCGAAGCATGCCGGACAGCAATTGAACGTTCATGCCGACCTCCTCGGACGATGCGGCGGCGGGCCGCTCTTTCCATACTAGGCGGTCGGCGTACGCAGCGCAGGCGCTGAACTCACGATGATGACGCGGGAAGCCGATTCGATGAAGACGACTCGGCCCGACGCAGCGATGCGCTGCGCGAGCCGATACGCGCCGCGCGCATCCGCGAACCGCGACCCGAAGCGTGCAGGGATGCGAAAGGAATCAGCCGGCAGCCGTCGCGGCCTGCGCATCTCGCACGACCTGCGCGACGCGTTCGACGAATTCGGCATCGACGCTCGACAGCGCTTCGCGCTTGCCGTCGGGCATCTCGACCATCAGGCGATACGTGACGTCCTGCGTGGTCCAGGCGAGATAACCGACGACGGCGAGCATCACGCCGACGACGAGTGCGGCGCTCGATGCGCCGATGCCGCCTGCAATGGCGGCCGCCGCGCCGATCAGCGAGATCAGCGCCGGAACGACGCGGTTTTTCGGAATCTTGACGACGTCGACATGGCGGATGTCACGCAGTGCGAATACCTGCCCGGCGGCCGACAGGCCGTTGCGCGTGATCATGACGCCGCGTTCGTTGAATGCGTTTTCCATCGTGTGTTGCGTGGACGAAAACGCGCAGCGTAGCAGGTTTCGTTGCCGCGTCAAACGAGACCGACTGCCGCACGATGCGTGCGGGGCGGCCGAAACACGGGAAGCGGGTGGAACAGGGAGCCGTTCAGAACTGCAGCCGGCCGTCGCCGTAAAGCCGGCCCGGCACGTGCGACGCGACGACCTCGGCGATCTCTTCGTCGGTCGATTCGGCCGGCACGATCTGGCGCCGCGCGGGCGCGTCGAGATGCATCGTCCATTCGACGAGCCGGTACGGGCGGCCCCACGGGCGCTGCATTTCTACCGATACGCGGCAGCTCTGGACCGGCAGCGAGTGTTGGCACGTCAGAATCGCGTGCAGATGGCTGAAAACGGTATCTTCGATCATCATGGCCTCCGATCCTGTCTTGTTGGCAATCGATGGCGGCGCCGTCGGCATTTAAAAAAAAAGCCGCCGATGCTCAGGCGGCCAACAGGGGGGGTGAGAGCATCCTCTCAGCCCAGAATTAAGCGAAACTTAAAAGCAGATAAAAAAGCGCCCCGCGTGGAGCGGGGCGCTTCTTGCCGTCGTGATCCGCGAGTTAAGCGGATGCTTTAGAACTTGTGACGGATACCGACGCGAGCGGCGAGCTGGTTCGACGAGCCGTTGCCCGACGTGTTGAAGTAGCTCGTGCTCGAACCGATCTGCGCCTGCACGTTGTTGCCCGACGCCTTCTGGTAGACGACGAGGCCGTACACGTCCGTACGCTTGCTGAGCGCGTAGTCGAGCGCCAGGTTGCCCTGGTTCCAGTGCGCCGAGCTGCCGCTCTGCGTCGCGTTCGTGTACGTGTAGCCGGCTGCTGCCGACAGGGCCGGCGTGATCGCGTACTTCAGGCCTGCTTCGTATGCGTTGTAGAACGTGCCCGATGCGCCGCTCGCGAGCGGGGTGAACTGCGTGCGCGTCCACAGCAGCCATGCGGTCGCCGGGCCGAAGATGTAGCGGCCGCCGACGCCATACGTGCGCAGGTCGCGGATGTTGCCCGTGCTGATGTTCGCGATCGTCGTCGAGAACGCCGGCGTCGACTGGCTCGGGAAGCGGATGTCCGTGTACGCGGCGCCGAGGGCGAACGGGCCGTTCGCGTAGTTCAGGCCGAAGCTGTATGCGCGCGACGAGCCTGCCGTCGTCGTCGTGCCCGACGTCGTGGCCGGTGCGCCGGCGAAGTCGGTCGAGTTCGAGAAGCCGTACAACGCGCCGAACGTGAAGCCCGCGTAGTTCGCGCTCTGGAACTTCACCGAGTTGTTGATGCGGCTGGACGTGAGCTGGTCGACGTCGTTCACGTGGTACGCGTAGTTGCCCGCGACCGTGTTGCCGCCCGTCGAGTAGTTCGAGCCGAGGACGTCGGTCGAGAACGAGTACTGACGGCCGAACGTGACCGTGCCGTATTGCGACTGGCTCAGGCCGACGTAAGCCTGGCGACCGAAGATCGCGCCGCCCTGGCCGATCGTGCCGTTGCCGCTGTTGAAGCCGTTTTCGAGCACGAAGATCGCCTTCAGGCCGCCACCGAGGTCTTCGGTGCCGCGCAGGCCCCAACGGCTGCCCTGGGCAACGCCGTCGTCGTACTTGAACAGCTTGCCCGAGCCGCCGGTGGCGGTCTTGCTGTGGTTCACGTAGCTGATACCGGCATCGATGACGCCGTACAGGGTCACGCTGCTTTGCGCGTGTGCCGTGCCGGCCGTTGCTGCGAGGGCGGCGATGGTCAACAGTTTCTTGTTCAAAGGATTCTCCGAGCGAATAAATGGCGTGTCCAGTTGCGGTTCCGGCGCTCTCTGTGGGCGCTTTCACGGACCGGCGGCAACTTTATCGGCGGGCCACGTAATGAATATGACAGCGACTGTCATATGAAGAATGTGTGGCGCCGATGCGACATTGGATTCTGCCCGGTTGTATAGCGGGGAGTTATACCGATTTCGGCTGAGATTCGATCGGAATCGGGAATATGCACATGAAATAAGCTTGGTTGGTGCTGTTCGGGCCCCGTGCCACGATCCGTGCTTCAACAACGACACGGGACAAGAGGACACCATGCGACGTTCGATCCTGACCGGCCTCGGCGCACTCGCCGCGGCGCTGGCATTCGCGGCGCCCGGCGCGCACGCCGACCCGCAAACGCTGAAGATCGGCACGATGAGCGGCCCCGACGCGCAGATCTGGACCGAAGTGACGAAAGTGGCCGCGCGCGAAGGGCTTGCGATCAAGGTCATCGAATTCAACGATTACGTGCAGCCGAACGCGGCGCTCGATTCGGGCGACCTCGACGCGAACGGCTTCCAGCACCAGCCGTTCCTCGACAGCCAGATCAAGCAGCGCGGCTACCGGATCGTCAACGTCGGGCTCACCTATACGGCGCCGATGGGCTTCTATTCGAAGAAGATCAAGTCGCTGAAGGACTTGCCGGTCGGGGCGAAGGTCGGGATCCAGAACGATCCGTCGAACGGCAACCGCGCACTGCTGCTGCTGCAGAAATACGGGGTGATCAAGTTGAAGCCGGGCGCCGGCACGAACGGCGTGAACGCGACGCCGCTCGACGTGGCCGAGAATCCGAAGAAGATCAGGATCGTCGAACTCGACGCCGCGCAGCTGCCGCGCGCGCTGCCCGATGTCGATGCCGCGTCGATCAACACGGATTACGCGGTGAAGGCGGGGCTCACGCCGGTGAAGGATGCGATCGCGATCGAGGATCTGCGCGGGCCGTACGCGAACCTGATCGCGGTGCGCGCGCAGGACAAGGACAAGCCGTGGGTGAAGAAGCTCGTCGCGGCCTATGAATCGGACGACGTGCGCAAGTTCATCGACCAGAAGTTCGGCGGCGCGATCGTGCCGGCGTTCTGAACGTTCACGCGTGCCGCCGCCCGGCGGGGATCGCCGGGCCTGTCGGAAAGCAAATCGCCCGCGCAAGCGGGCGATTTCATTGGTGCGTGTTGGAACGCGTCGATGCGCGCCGTTGCCCGGCGCGCGGGCCGATCGCTCAGGCCGACAGCAGCGAGCCCGTGCGGATCGCGGTCGCGCCGGCGATTCGCGCGACTTCCATGCCGGCCGTCGCGAAACGCACGATCTGGCGCGCATACAGCACGCCCGACACGCTGCTCTTCAGCGTGACGACGCGATCGGTCAGCGGATCGACGATGTCGGCCACTTCCTGGCCGGCCTCGATCATCGCGCCGACCGGCGTGCGGAACACGATCACGCCCGACACCGGCGCGACGAGCGGATCGGTGCCCGCGAGCGGTGTGGCCGGGTGCGCGAGCGGCGGCAGCGGCGCCGGCGTGCCGTCGACGACGCCACGCTCGGTCAGGTATTCGACGATTGCCTGAGAATCCTTTTCGGCAAACTCGTACGACACGTCGCGTTCGCTGCGCAGTTCCACCGTGACGGAAATGGCGCCGTTCGGGATCGGGAAGCGGTCGCCGAAGCGGTTGCGCAGATCCGACCAGCAGAAGCTGTGGATCTCGTCGAACGGGTTGCCGACCGAATTCAGCGCGAGCAGCGACGCCTGCGCGTCGAGGTAGCGCGACAGCGGCTCGACGTCCGGCCACAGATCGGGATTCGTATAGAGGTGCATCACCGCATCGCTGTCGCAGTGCAGGTCGAGCACGATATCGGCGTCGAACGACAGCTTCTGCAGCGCGAGGCGCTGCGAGTCGAGCTCGGTGCGCGGCTTCTGCTCGTCGAGCGCTTCGCGCATCGCGGCGCGCACGGCGACGAGGTTGTGCTGCGCGTCTTTCGTGAGCCGGCTTTCGACGCGCGGCAGCACGAGCGCCGCGAGATCGTAGAAATTGCGGTTGAAGTTCTGCATCGAGCCGAGCTCGAAGCGGCCGAGGTGATCGCCGAACACGTGTTGCGACAGGCCGATCGGGTTCGGCACGGGCACGATGACGACTTCGCCGCGCAGCTTGCCGGCCGTTTCGAGCGCGGCGATCTTGCGGCGCAGCAGCGCGGCGACCAGCATGCCGGGCAGTTCGTCCGCGTGCAGCGACGACTGGATGTAGACCTTCTTGCCGCCGCGCGGGCCGTAGTGGAAGCTCGTGATCTGGCGTTCGGTGCCGACGGCGGGGGAAATCAGCGGATGGGTCTGCGTTTGCATGATGAGGGGAGTGCGGCGCAGCCGCGAATGATCCGGTGTGCGTGGAAGATCGATTGTACGTTGCCTGCGTCGCCGCCATCAAACCGGTTACCGAACACGCTGATTTTCCTTGAGAATCATAGGGTTGGTGCGGAAAAAAAACGGGCTCCTTGCGGAGCCCGTTTGCGTCGAGGCGAATTGCTCGCTTGCTTGCCGTATTACTTGCCGTAGACGTCGAAATCGAAGTACTTCTTCGCGATCTTGTCGTACGTGCCGTCCTTGCGCATGCCGGCGATCGCGCCGTCGATCTTCGCCTTCAGGTCGGTGTCTTCCTTGCGCAGGCCGATGCCGGCGCCGTTGCCGAGCGTCTTCGGATCGTCGATATCCTTGCCGGCGAAATCGAAGCCCGCGCCGCGCGGCGTCTTCAGGAAGCCGATCTCGGCCTGCACCGCGTCCTGCAGCGCGCCGTCCAGACGGCCCGCGATCAGGTCGGCATAGACCTGGTCCTGGTTCTGGTAGGGGACGACCTTCACGCCCTTCGCGGCCCAGTAGGTCTTTGCGTAGGTTTCCTGGATCGTGCCCTGTTCGACGCCGATCGACTTGCCCTTCAGCGATTCGGCCGTCGGCAGCAGGCCGGCGCCCTTCTTCGCGACGAGGCGCGTCGGCGTGTTGAACAGCTTCGACGAGAAGCCGATCTGTTCCTGACGCGCCGGCGTCATCGACATCGACGACAGCACGCCGTCGAACTTGCGCGCCTTCAGCGCCGGGATCATCCCGTCGAAGTCGTTTTCGATCCACACGCACTTCGCGTTCATGCGGCGGCAGATTTCGTTGCCGAGGTCGACGTCGAAGCCGACCACCTTGCCGTCGGGGCCTTTCGATTCGAAAGGCGGGTAGCTTGCGTCGACGCCGAACCGCACGGTCGTCCAGTCCTTCGCGTACGCGCTGCCGGCCGATACGGCAAGCAGGGCCACGGTCACAGCCGCAAGAATCTTTTTCACTCGGTGACTCCTCGTTTTGTTCGATGGGTGCGCGGTTGTGCCGCGCCGTAAGCCTTCGGTCCGGCACGGCTTCGCGCCGGACTGTCCGTTTCGCCCGCCCGATGCGGGCGCGCGACGTGCGGAGATTATCAAGACAAAATACCGGCAGGGCGCCTAGGACAAGCCCCGATACCGGGCCCGGCGGCAGCGCGCGGACGCGCGCGACCGTTTCAGACACAGGAACGATTCAGCCGAGCGTTTCGTTGACCGCCCGCTGCAGGCACGTGACGAATTGCGAAACGGCGGGCGTGGGCAGCATGTCGCGCCGCGCGATGATCGACAGGTCGAAGCGCGGCATGCTTTCGTCGAGTTCGGCCGTGCGGACGCCGAGCGGCGCGACCATCGCGGCGAGCGGGCGCGTGAAGCAGCCGATCACGTCCGAGCGCGCGACGAGCCCGAGCGTCACCGCGAACGACATCGGCGATCTCAGCAGGCGTTTCGGCAGCGGCAGCCCGCGCGCCTCGAACATCCCGACCATCACGCTGTGCGGAAACTGCTCGGCGCCGACGGTGACGATCCACTCGGCGTCGAGCAGTTCCTCTAATCGGCGCGCATGCGCGAGCGGGTGGCCTTCGCGCATCACGACGGTGAATTCGGTCGACAGCAGCGGCGATTGTGTGAAATCGCGGTCGAGCGCGGGCACGTGGTGCATCGCGGCGATGTCGAGCGTGCCGTTGCGCAACTGCGCGAGCGCGTCGGGCACCGTCACTTCCTCGAGATGCAGGCTGACGTTCGGCATCGACCGGCGGAACGCCGTCACCGCGTGCGGCAGCGCCGTCAGCGCGATCGACGGCATCGTGCCGACCGCGACGCGCCCCGACATCTCGCCTTTCACCTGCTCGACGGCCTCGACCGTGCGGCGGATGTCGCCGAGCAACTGCTCGGCGCGCGGCAGCAGCGCGTGGCCGCAGGCGGTCAGCTCGACGCCGCGCACGCTGCGCGCGAGCAGCTCCGCGTTGAGCGCCGTTTCGAGTTCGCGGATCGTGTGCGTGATCGCGGGCTGCGTGACGCCGAGCTCGCGCGCGGCGGCGCGCAGGCTCTTGAGATGCGCGGCGGAGACGAACGCCTGGAGCTGCGCGATGTTCAGGGGATTGCGGATGCGGGTCATCGGTCGGGTCCGGTTGGCGCGAAAGGGGCTTTGGCGGGCGAGGTGGCGGGGGCGGCGGCCTCCGGTAGCGATCCTGACGATTGTGCGCGCGGGTTCACGTCGCCGGGTCGAAGCATCGGGTGCCGATGCGCAGCGCGAACGTCATGCGCCGGACCGCGCGCGGAACGCGTGGCGATACCGCTGCGGCGACGTGCCGACGATGCGCGCGAACCGCTCGCGAAACGCGGTCACCGAACCGAACCCGGCTTCCGTCGCCACATGTTCGATCGACAGCTCCGTGACTTCCAGCAACTGCTGCGCATGCCTGACGCGTGCGGTCTGCAGCCATTGCCGCGGCGACGTGCCCGTCTGCTCCTGAAAGCGCCGCGTCAGCGTGCGCACGCTCGTCGACGCCTTGCGGGCCATCGCGTCGAGCGTGAGCGGCTTGCGCAGGTTGGCCTGCAGCCAGTCCATCAGGCTTTGCAGCCCGTCGGTGCCGGCCGGCCATTCCGGCGCGATGAACTGCGCCTGCCCGCCTTCGCGCACGCGCGGCGCCACCGCGTAGCGCGCGGCGTCGACGGCGACCGCCGCGCCGTAGTCGGCCTGGATCATGTGCAGGCACAGATCGAGGCCGGCCGCTGCGCCGGCCGATGTCAGGATCCGGCCGTTGTCGATGAACAGCACGTTCGGGTCGACCGTCACGTTCGGGTAGCGGCGCGCGAGTTCGCCGGCCGCCAGCCAGTGCGTGGTCGCGCGCAGGCCGTCGAGCAGCCCGGCTTCCGCGAGCACGAACGCGCCGCTGCAGATCGACGCGATCCGGCAACCGCGTGCGGCTGCCGCGCGCAGTGCCGCGATCACGCGGCGCGACGTGGGCGCGAGCGGCACGGACGTGCCGGGGACGACGATCGTGTCGACGTCGGCGAGCGCATCGAGTCGAAACGCGGGCCGCAGTTCGAACAGGTCGCCGGCCACGCGCGCATGCTCGCTGCACACGCGCACGCGGTACGCAGGCTCGACGCCGGGCGAACGCACGCGCGCGAACGTGTCGCATGCGACGCCCAGATCGAACGGGACGACATCGGGCAAAGCGAGGACGGCGACCGTATGCATGGCGTTCGAGACCGTGGCCAGAATCCGTTTAAAGATGGCATTCTAGCCAATGGATCGGGCCTGTACCACACGCCATAATTGCGGCTGACCAACCTGGGGGCCCATCGATGAAACAAGACGATCGCAATGCGTTGCGCAACCTGCAATACCTGTCGCTGCTGGAGGCGACCACGCTCGTCGTGCTGGTGTGCATTGCGGTGCCGCTCAAGCACCTGGCCGGTTATCCGGTGGCGGTATCGATCATGGGGCCGATTCACGGCATCGCTTTCGCGATGTACGTGTGGGCGGTCGTCGGCACCGCGTCGAGCGGGCTGTGGAGCAAGGGCGACGTCGCGCGGCTCGTGCTGTCGGCCGTCGTGCCGTTCGCGGGGCTGGCGAGCGCCGGATGGATCGCGCGCAGGAGGCACGCGCAATGATCTACCTGCTGCTCAAGGCCGCGCATGTCGTCGCCGTCGTCACGTTCGTCGGCGGGCTGCTGATGTTGTCCGTCGGCGTCCGTATCGCCAACCTCGCCGTGCATCGCGCGGTGCGGCGCTGGGATCGTTCGGTAACGGCGCCCGCGCTCGCGCTCGTCTGGATCACGGGGATTGCGATCGCGCTGAGCGGACACTGGTTCGGCGCTGCGTGGCTGTCGGTGAAGCTCGCGGTCGTCGTCGCGCTGTCGGCGCTGCACGGGATGCTGGCCGGCACGCTGCGGCGCATGGAACGCGACGATCTCGTCGTCGTGCCCGCGCCATGGCTCGGTCAGGCAGCGGGCGCTGTCGTGGTCGCGACGGGGATCGTCGTCGGACTGGTCGTGATCAAGCCGTTTTGATGCGTGGGCCTACGCCAGCGCCGTTTCGACCGCCGCCAGCATGCGGCGCCGGATCCAGCCGCTCCCCAGCCGGATCGCGAGCCAGTACGGCGTGAACAGCCGCCGCGTCCGTGCGATCGGGCAGTGGATGAAGGTTTCGGTGCGCAGGATGTATGCACCCGATGCCAGCCCGACGACTTCGAACCGGAGCACCAGCTTCGCGTCGCGTGGGTCGTCGTGGCGGACGAAGGCCGCTGCATCGGCGATGGCGCGCACGTCGGTCGTCGGGCGCCAGAAGCGTCCGACGAGACCGAGCGACAGCGACGTGTCGTCCCGGTGAAGCAGCGTGAACGTGTGGAAACCGAAACGCGCGCGTTCGCTTCGGGCCGGCCCGTTGCGAAACGTGTCGACGACGGCCGTCGGGAATTCGCGCACCGTCATCAGGGTATCGATGACCGGATCGGCGCGCATGTCGAGCGACGCGACCGCGTCGATGATGCGGGCCGGCGGCGCATGGATCGGCTGCGATTCATGCACTTCGTGGAAGCCGAACGACGGGATGAACGGCGGCTTGCGCGCCGAGGTCCGGGTGCTCGATTCGGAGACGATGCCGAGCGCGTTCATGGCGGCTCCTGAAGGCAAAATGTGATCGTAGCACCGGCCGTGAATTCGCGTCGCGCCGCTTCGGCGATGCGCGTCGCACCGCGCCGCATCGACAAAAAAAGCCCGGAAACTCGCGTTTCCAGGCGGGAGACCATCAACGATGATGGTGGAGGAGACGTTGTCGCCCCGATGCGCGCCGTCCTTCTGTCGGCGACGTCGCGCATGATCCGCGGTCAGATTGCCCAGCCGCCGAGATAGAACGTGACGAGCACGGCCGCGATCAGCACGGTGCCGACGTTGAGCTTGCGGAATTCGCCGCTCGCGATGCGGCCGATCACGAGCGTCGAGAAGCCGAGCATGATGCCCGTCACGATGTTCGCGGTCAGCACGATGAACACGGCACACACGAGGCCCGACATCGCGTCGACCATGTCGTCCATGTGCAGCTTGCTCACGCTGCCGAGCATCAGCAGGCCGACGTACATCAGCGCGGGTGCGGTGGCGTACGACGGCACGAGGCCCGCGAGCGGCGAGAAGAACATCACGACGAGGAACAGCAGGCCGACCACGGCTGCCGCGAGGCCCGTCTTCGCGCCGGCGGCCACGCCGACGCTCGACTCGATGTAGGCCGCCGCCGGCGCACCGCCGAGGAAGCCGGAGAAGATCGAGCTGATCGAATCGGCGGTCAGCGCGCGGCCGCCGTTGATGATGCGGCCGTTCTCGTCGAGCTGGCCGGCCTGCCCGGCGACCGCGCGGATCGTGCCGGTCGCGTCGAACACGGCAGTCATCACCAGCGCGAGCACGCTCGGCAGCACGGCCATCGACAGCGCGCCCTTGATGTCCATCGCGCCGATCAGCGACGCATGGCCCGGCGCGCTCAGCGACGGCAGCGCGAAGATGCCGTGGTATTTCACGGCCGGGTCGAACACGAGGCCGAACACCGAGATCGCGATCACGACGAGCAGGATGCCGCCCGGCACGCGACGCTTTTCGAGGCCGAAGATCGCGGCGAGGCCGACGACCGACATGATGACCGGGAGCGCGGTGATCTGGCCGAGCGAGACCGGCAGGCCGGCGCCCGGGTTCTTGATCACGAGGCCGACGTCGTTCGACGCGATCAGCAGCAGGAACAGGCCGATGCCGATGCCGGTGCCGTGCGCGACGCCCGCGGGCAGGTTGCGCAGGATCCACGAACGTACGCCGGTGACCGAGATGCCCGTGAACACGAGGCCCATCAGGAACACGGCGCCGAGCGCGACCGTCGGATGCAGCCCCTTGCCGAGCACGAGGCCGAACGCGGTGAACGCGGTCAGCGAGATCGCGCAGCCGATCGCGATCGGCAGCTTCGCCCACAGGCCCATCAGCAGCGAGCCGAACGCGGTGGTGAGGCAGACCGCGACGAACACGGCGCTCGTGTCGAAGCCGGCCTTGCCGAACATGCCGGGCACGACGAACACGGAATAGACCATCGCGAGGAACGTGGTCACGCCCGCAATGATTTCGCGGCGCTGCGTGCTGCCGCGCGACGAAATGCCGAAGTACCGGTCGATGACTCCCGTGGTGCCAAAGTCAGTTTCTTTCGCGCCGACGCCGACCGTCGGCTGCACCGGGGTATCACTCATGAGCTTGCTCCTTTATCAGCATGCTGAAACGGCCCGTAGCGAGCCGTCGTCAGGGTGTCTCGAATCTGGTTGGAATTGTCGGCAACGTCGTGGGGACGAATGACGCACGATCCGTGTCGCTACGCGCGGATCGAAACGATCGCGAGCGAGTCGCGTCGTACGACGCGCGGTGTGGTCGACCCCGTCACGTGTGCTTTGCCGTAGCGAAGGTTAGGCGAACCGCCCATCACGTCCCATTGGAGGAAGAGCATGCAGCGCATGTCGCAGCGCTTATATCGGCGTGAAACGGGGCTTCGTCGTGCCGGAACGCGTGTATACGCCTAGTTCGAATCCGTTAACGCGACTATTTGAATGCGGCGTCGGCGGGCGGGGCGGAAGCGGGTGGCGCATCGAGTATTACGAAAGTCTTTCGTCGTGGCCGGGAACGCTGGCGGAAGCGGCTGCGCACGCGGTGGTTCGCGCGCTGCGCGCTACCTGCATCCGGACGATACGGCGCGTCGCGCGTGTGCGGATCTCGCTCCCGTCCAGGCATCAGTTGTGGGCGAGACGCTCGAGGTACGCGCAAAACATGTCGCTCATGGCCGCCGAATACGCGTCGATTTCCGCGAGCGTGCGCTCGCTTTCCGAAAACGCCTTGCCGGCCGTGGCGAGCGTGGTGGTGATCAGGTCGCATGCGAGCGCGCGTGCGGCATCCGGCGCATCGGGCAGCGCCTCTCGCATGAACGTCTGGAAGATGCGGTTGCCGGCCGCCTTCGCTTCCTGTGCCTCGGGCGCGTCGCGATAGAGCGGCGCGGCGTCGTCGAGCGCGATGCGCATGCGCGCCTCGTCGCATTCCGAGCGGATGAACGCGTGGACGGCCGTGCGCAGCCGCTCGAGTGGCGTTTGACGCGCGTCCTCCAGCATTGCGCGCAGCATCTCGGAGGTCTGCCGCCATTCGTCGTGCTGCAGCCGGAACAGCACGGCCGCCTTGTTCGGGAAGTACTGGTACAGCGAGCCGACGCTCACGCCGGCGCGCTCGGCGACGCGCGCCATCGTGAAACGCTGCGCGCCTTCGCTCGCCAAAACCTGAACAGCGGCCTGGAGGACGTCTTCGACGAGACGCGTCGAGCGGGCCTGCTGGGGCTGTTTGCGCGTGGCGATCCGGGTGTTTCGGCGGTCGGTCATGAGCGGTCTGCCAATGCGAATAGTGAAACCTGAATAGTTCGTCATATTCTAATCGGGTGCAACGACGCACTCAACCCGATCCCGGAGATTCGCATGACCACCCTGATTCTCGACCCGCTTGCCTCGCTGCTGGAGCGCCTGTTCGACGAGGCCGACGCGTCGTCGCCCGCGACGAGCCCGGACTTTGCCGACCTGTCGCACGACGAGCACGCGCGGCTGATGCGCAGCAAGACCGACTACACCGATTTCTATGCGCGCCTGAAGGACTATCCGCTTGCCGTATCGCGCGACACGGGCACGCTGCTGTACATGCTCGCGCGCAGCAGCGGCGCGCGGGCGATCGTCGAATTCGGCACGTCGTTCGGCATTTCGACGCTGCATCTCGCGGCCGCGCTGCGCGACAACGGCGGCGGCCGGTTGATCACGAGCGAGTTCGAGCCGTCGAAGGTCGTGCGCGCGCGGGCGAACCTGACGGCCGCCGGGCTCGCCGATCTCGTGGAGATTCGCGAAGGCGATGCGCTGCGCACGCTGGCGGCCGATCTGCCCGAAACGGTCGACCTGCTGCTGCTCGATGGCGCGAAGGCGCTGTATCCCGAGATACTCGCGCTGGTCGAACCGCGGCTCGGGGCGGGTGCGTTCGTCGTTGCCGACAACGCGGAATACAGTCCCGACTACCTTGCTCACGTGCGCGCGCCGGAAAACGGCTATCTGTCGGTGCCGTTCGGCGGCGATGTCGAGCTGTCGATGCGGATACGCTGACGCGCGCGCATCATTTCGTAGCCGGAACGACGACGAAGAAGACGCTGGGTGTCCGATCCATAAATGCAGGATAACTGATCAGATGGACGGACTGCGAGCAACCTGAAGGCGGCGTCCGCGCTTGGAGACGCCGCCGTGCGTTACTTCAGGAACACGTATCGTGCGAAATACGGAAAGCGGCCGATCGCATGCTCGGTCGCACACGTCGCGGCCGGCGGCGTGCCGCCCGCGGTATCGAGCCGCTGCACGAAGCGCACGCCGGTCAGCGTGCCGGTTGCGGCCGGCGTCGCGGCGAGCAGCAGTTGCGGAATGCTGTTCGCGCGTGCGCTCGGCGCTTCCGCGAGTTTCTTGCCGGTAATGCGGCTGCCGTCGAGCGCTTCCCACGACGGCCCCGCGCCGTGCCGGACGACGAGCGTGCCGCCGGCGTCGAACAGCGTCGCCTCCGGGCGCTGGAGCGCCCACGCGAGCCGGTGTTCATTGTCGTATTCGCATGCGTAGATCTGCACGCCGGTCGCGGTCGTCGACAGCAGGGGCGTCGCAGGCTCGGGCGGCGCGAGACCGGCCGCATCGTCGGCGTAAGCCGGCAACGTGAAAGCCGAGAAGGAAAGGCCGGCCGCGAGGGCCAGCAGCATGTCGCGTTTCGGGGAGCGGCTTGGCATGGCGGGGCGTCCTTTCAGGTCGGGTGACGGTCGTGCGGAGTCGATCCTGTAAACGCTAGACGCCGATTGCGCAGGCTGCAATTCGGAAATGGCAATCGCGGCGATAGTCGCCGCGATTGCGTGGGAGCGGATGTGCGCGGCCGCTCGTCGCGGCGGTCGCGCGGAAGCGGCTCAGGCCGCGCCGGCCGGCGTCGGCGCGTGCTCGGCGATCAGGCGTTCGGCCTTCAGCGCGTCCCACAGTTCGGACGGAATCGGCGCCGCGGCAAGCCGCAGGTTCTCGTCGATGCGATCGGGCCGGCTCGCGCCGGGGATCACGGCGGCGACGGCAGGGTGCGCGAGCGAGAACTGCAGCGCCACCGCACGAACATCGACGCCGAAGCGTTCGCTGATCTGCCGGATGCGCGCGACGCGATCGAGCATGTCCTGCGTCGCCGGCTGATACTCGAAGTGGGTGCCGCCGGCGAGCACGCCGGAGTTGTACGGACCGCCGACGATGATGCCGAGCCCGCGCGCGACGCTTTCCGGCATCAGCCGTTCAAGCGCGCCCGCATGGTCGAGCAGCGTGTAGCGGCCGGCCAGCAGGAAGCCGTCGGGATCCGAGCGTTCGAGTGCGAGCTCGCACGGCTCGACGCGGTTCACGCCGAGGCCCCAACCCTTGATGACCTTTTCGTCGCGCAGCCGCGTGAGCGCTTTCGCCGCGCCCGACATCGCGACGTCGAACACGTCGAGCCAGCGCTCGCCGTGGAAGTCGATGGCCGGATCGTGGATCCACACGGTGTCGAGCCGGTCGGTGCGCAGCCGCTCGAGGCTCGCTTCGATCGAGCGCAGCGTGCCGTCCTCGGTGTAGTCGTAGACGATCTTGTTCGGCAGGCCGTGGCGGAACAGGCCGCCCTTTTCGCCGAGATCGCGCTGCGACGCGTCCTCGTGTTCGTCGAGGACCAGCCGGCCGACCTTGGTGCCGAGCGAATATTCATCGCGCGGACGGCCTGCGAGCGCTTCGCCGAGGCGCAGCTCGGCGAGGCCCGCGCCGTACAGCGGAGCGGCGTCGAAGTAGCGGATACCGCTTTCCCAGGCCGTGTCGACCGTCGCCAGTGCTTCTTCGTTCGGGATGTCGCGATACATGTTGCCCAGCGGCGCCGTGCCGAAACCCAGGCGGGAAGGGAGCGTGATTCTCATGTCGGACTCCTGCGGATCGTTCACGCGGCGGCTTGCGCGAGCGTCGGATAGTCGGTCAGGCCTTGCGCACCGCCGCCGAACAGCGTGTTGCGGTCGTGCGGCGTGAGCGAGGCGCCGGTGCGCAGGCGCTCGGGCAGGTCGGGGTTCGCGACGAACGGGCGGCCGAATGCGACGAGGTCGGCCCAGCCGGCGGCGATCGCTTCGCGCGCGCGCTCGGCGGTGTATGCACCGGCGTAGATCAGCACGCCCGGGTACGCGGCGCGCAGTTGCCGCTTGAATTCGACCGGCATCAGCGGTGCGTCGTCCCAGTCGGCTTCCGCGATGTGCAGGTAGCCGACGCCGAGTTCGCCGAGCAGCTTCGCGGCAGCGAGGTAGGTCGTTTCCGGATCGTCGTCGACGCAGCCGTTCAGCGTGGTCAGCGGCGCGAGGCGGATGCCGACGCGCGATGCGTCGCCGGTGCCTTCGATCAGCGCCTGCGCGACTTCGCGCGGGAAGCCCAGCCGGTTTTCCAGCGAGCCGCCGTACGCGTCGGTGCGCGTGTTCGCGTTCGAGTCGATGAACTGGTTCACGAGATAGCCGTTCGCGCCGTGCAGCTCGACGCCGTCGAAGCCGGCTTCGATCGCGTGGCGCGCGGCGGCGCGGTACTGGCCGACGATCTCGCGGATTTCGTCGACCGTCAGCGCGCGCGGCTCGGACGCCTGCACGAAGCCCGGCGTGCTGCCGTCTTCGCCGGCGATGAACACGTTCACGCCCTTCGCCTGGATCGGCGACGACGACACGGGTTGCCGGCCGCCGAGCAGGCTCGTGTGGCTCAGCCGGCCGACGTGCCACAGCTGCGCGAAGATGCGGCCGTGCGCGGCATGCACGGCGTCCGTCACCTTGCGCCAGCCGGCGACCTGCGACGGCGTGTGAATGCCGGGCGTCCACGCGTAGCCCTTGCCGAGCGGCGCGATATAGGTGCCTTCGCTGACGATCAGGCCCGCGCTCGCGCGCTGCGCGTAATACGCGGCCATCAGTTCGTTGGCTTCGTCGCCGGGCTGGCTCGCGCGCGAACGCGTCATCGGCGGCATCACGATGCGGTTCGGCAGCGTCAGTGCGCCGAGTCGCAGCGGTTGGAAAAGCGGGTCCTGGGTCATGATGATGTCCTGTCGGTGCCGCGGCCGGCTGGCCGCGGACGGGTCAAATGTCGAATGGCGGGCGGCGCGTCAGTCCCACTTCGGCGCGAGGCCGGCCGGGTCGACTTCGCGGCCGTTGCGGTCGAGCGCGGCGATCTGCGCCATGTCGTCAGCGGTCAGGCGCAGCGTCTGCGCGAGCAGGTTGCTCGCGAGGTTCTCGCGCTTCGTCGACGACGGAATCACCGAGTAGCCGAGCTGCAGCGCCCACGCGAGTGCGACCTGTGCGGGCGTCGCGTCGTGACGTTGCGCGATCGCGCCGATCACCGGGTCGCCGAGCACCTTGCCGTACGCGAGCGTCATGTACGACGTCACGTGGATGCCTTCGCGGTTTAGGAACTCGACGAGCTTGCGGTTCTGCAGGTACGGGCTCAGTTCGATCTGGTTCGTCGCGATCACATCCTTGCCGACGGCCGCGATCGCTTCCTTCGTCAGTTCGATGTTGAAGTTCGAGATGCCGATCCGGCGCGTGAGGCCCTTTTCCTTCGCGTCGGCCAGCGCGGTCATGAACGTGTCGAGCGCGACGCCGTTGTCCGGGGCCGGCCAGTGGATCAGCGTCAGGTCGACATGGTCGGTGCGCAGCTTGCGCAGGCTTTCTTCGAGGCTCGGCACCAGCTTTTCCGGCGCGTAGTTGTCGACCCAGATCTTGGTGGTCAGGAACAGGTCCTCGCGGCGCACGCCCGATGCGGCGATCGCTTCGCCGACCTCGGCTTCGTTGCCGTAGATCTGCGCGGTGTCGATCGCGCGGTAGCCGACCTCGAGGCCGTTGCGGACCGAGTCGATCACGACCTGGCCTTGCAGGCGGAAAGTGCCGAGGCCGAATGCGGGAATCTTGCTCATCGTGTGCTCCTGGGAGAGGGGAACGGTTGCGGTATGCGAGTCATTCTGGCGTTTGAGACTGATGAGATAAACGCCTTTAGAGGTCAAAAATATTTGATTAAAATTCAAATATCGGTTGTGAGCCGGGCCCGCGGCGGGCTGGTGCCGGCCTTATGCGACGCGTGTTTGCGCGCTCGCGCTCGTGTTCGCATTCGCATGGAACGCAGGCAGCACCTCCGCTGCGATCTCGGCCATCGTCTCGTCGAGCGGACGGCGGTTGCGGCGGAAATGCAGGCCGATGTGCCGCACGCCGGCGTCGCGCATCGCAGCGAGTTCTTCGGTCAGCGCGATGCGTCCCGCGCGGGCGCCGAAGCGGTGCCGCTGCAGCGGTTCGTGCGGGTCTTCCGCGAGGTCGAGGTGGATGAAGCTCACGTACGGCTTGTCGCCGGCTACGGCGCGCCAGTTCGCGGCGCGCTGCGCGTGGTCGGCCGGCGTGCCCGGATACGCGAGGCAGCCGTCCATGTGCTCGCCGATCCACGCGGGCGTCTGCTGTGCGAGGCCTGCGACGAGCAGCGGCACCGGCGAACGGGCGGCGGGCAGCACGTCCAGCCCGGGCGGCAGGTGCCCGCGCGCGCCGTCGCGCAGCAGTGCGATCTGGTCGCGGAAATTCGCGCCGCGCGATGCGAAGTCGCGGCCGAACAGCGGATATTCGACGGGACGGTCGCCGCTCGCTACGCCGAGCAGCAGGCGGCCGCCGCTCAGTTCCTGGATCGTCGCGGCCGATTTCAGCGTCAGCAGCGGTTCGCGCAGCGGCAGCACGACGGCCGCCGTGCCGAGCAGGATGTCGCGCGTGATGCCGGCGAGGTAGCCGAGATACGAGAACGTTTCGAACACCTGCGCGGCGTCGCCGAACGACGGGTCGTACACCGGCACGTCGCGCACCCAGAGCGCGCGGAAGCCGAGCGTGTCGGCCAGTTGCGCGAGCTCCGCGTGGATGGCGAGGTCCGGCACGCCGGGGCGGCGGCCGTCGTGCTGGCGCTTCGCGTCGCCGGCCGGCGACCAGTCGTTGTCGAGCGGCAGTTCGATGCCGATGCTGAAGCCGCCGTCGGCGAGTTTGTCGAGTGAAGTGGACATGGTCTAGCTCCGTTCAGACCGCGCGCAGGCTGCCGTCGAGGCGGTGGAAATCGAGCGACGACGCGGTGAAGAACGAGCGCGACGTGCCGGCGGCGAAATCGTCGATATGCACGACCGTCGCGCGGTCGGCTTCCTGCCACGAGATCGCGTAGGTCTCGCCGGCGATGTGCTGCCACGTGCAGGCGACTTCGCCCTTCGCGCCGGCGTAGGTGCCTTCGGTGATCTCGTAGCGCATGCGGCGGCCGTCCTCGTCGTACGCGTTGAGCGCGGTGAGGCCGTCGTAACGGACTTCGAAGGTCTTGCCGGCGAACGGCGGACGCTGGGTCGATGCGTTCATGCTGATCAGCTCCTGCAAAAAGATGTGACGTTCAATGGGCGAGTTCGACGGGTTCCGCCGTGCGTTCCGGCAGCCCGTGGTGGCGGTCGAGACGGCCGCTCAGTGCGGTGAGCGCGAACGCGCCGAGCGTGACGACGGCGGCGATCCACGGCGTGTGGCCGAGGCCGACGCTCGCGACGATCAGGCCGCCGAGCGACGATCCGCCGGCGACGCCGAGGTTGAACGCGGCGATGTTGAAGCCCGATGCGACGTCGGTGGCGTCCGGCGCGAAGTGGCGCGCCTGCTTGACGACGTACACCTGCAGCCCGGGCACGTTGCCGAACGCGACCGCGCCCCACGCGAGCATCGTCAGCACCGCGAGCCATTTGACGTGGATCGTGAAGGTCAGCGCGAGCAGCACGATCGCGAGCAGCAGGAAGATCCGCTTGAGCGCCTTCACGGGGCCGACGGCGTCCGCGAGCTTGCCGCCCCACACATTGCCGACCGCGACCGACAGGCCGTAGCCGACGAGCACGAGGCTGACCTGCGACGGCGTGAAGCCGGCGATCTGTTCGAGCAGCGGCGCCATGTACGTGAACGCGATCAGCGAGCCGCCGTAGCCGACGGCCGTCATCGCAAAGACGAGCAGCAGGCGCGGCTCTCCGAGCACGCGGAGCTGGCGGGCGAGCGGCGCCGGCGGCGTTTGCGGCAGGGCGCGCGGCACGAATGCGACCGCGCCAAGGAACGCGACGAGGCCGAACAGCGCGACGATCAGGAACGTCGCGCGCCAGCCGAAGTGCTGGCCGATGAAGGTGCCGAGCGGAATGCCGGCGACGAACGCGACGGTCATCCCGCTGAACATCGTCGCGATCGCGCTGGCCGCCTTGTCCTTCGGCACGAGCGTGGTCGCGATGATCGAGCCGACCGAGAAGAACACGCCGTGCGCGAGGCCGGTGAGGATGCGCGCGACGATCAACGATTCGTAGCCGGGCGCCTGCCATGCGACGAGGTTGCCGACGGTGAAGAGCGCCATCAGCGCGGCGAGCAGCGTCTTGCGCGGCACGCGGCCGGTGAGCGCGGTAAG
This sequence comes from Burkholderia sp. BE17, assembly GCF_009362305.1. Classification (NCBI taxonomy): domain Bacteria; kingdom Pseudomonadati; phylum Pseudomonadota; class Betaproteobacteria; order Burkholderiales; family Burkholderiaceae; genus Burkholderia; species Burkholderia sp. BE17. Next base: position 86,872 of record NZ_WHNU01000024.1, on the reverse strand, counting down.
GAGCGGCGCGCCGATGGCGACGCTCAGCGCGTACAGGCTGACGAGCAGGCCGGCCGACGGCAGGCTGACGCCGAGGTCGGCGCCGATCGTCGGGATCAGCCCGACGATCACGAATTCGGTGGTGCCGATGGCAAACGCGCTGATGGTCAGCGCTAGCAGGGCGAGTGGCATGATGGGATCCTGGTTCCAGTAAGGATGGATCGCAGTGTGCCGCCTTTACTTTTGCTGAAAAACTGGTCTATAAACCAAATTGTTTTGATTTCAGATCAACAATGAAAGTCACGCTCGACGAACTCCAGGCCTTTGCCGCCGTGGTCGACACCGGTTCGATCACCGCCGCCGCGCAGCAGCTCGACCTCACCGTATCGGCGGCGAGCCGCACGCTCGCGCGGCTCGAGGAGAAGCTGAAGACCACGCTGCTGCGCCGGACCACGCGCCGGCTCGAACTGACCGAGGAAGGGCGCGCGTTCCTGCAGGACGCGCGCGCGATCATCGAATCGGTCGAGAACGCGGAGGAGCAGATGCTCGCGCGCCGCGAGATGCCGTCGGGGCGCCTGCGCGTCGACGCCGCGACGCCGTTCATGCTGCACGTGATCGTGCCGCTCGTGCGCGGCTATCGCGAACGCTTCCCGAAAGTCGAGCTGGAGCTGAACAGCAACGAAGGGATCATCGACCTGCTGGAGCGGCGCACCGACGTCGCGATCCGGATCGGCCGGTTGAAGGATTCGACGCTGCACAGCCGGCGCATCGGCAACAGCCGGCTGCGCATCCTCGCGAGCCCCGCGTATGTCGAAGCGCACGGACAGCCGCGCAAGGTCGAGGATCTCGGCAAGCACACGCTGCTCGGCTTCACGCAGCCCGAATCGCTGAACGTGTGGCCGATCCTCGGCACCGACGGCGAGCCGTGCCGGATCGAGCCGGGCATCTGGTCGTCGAGCGGCGAGACGCTGCGGCAGCTCGCGCTGGACGGCGCGGGCATCGTCTGCCTGTCGGATTTCATGACCGCGCAGGATCGCGAAGCGGGGCGGCTCGTGCAGGTGCTCGCGCGCCAGACGCTCGACGTCGAGCAGCCGATCCATGCGGTGTACTACCGCAATACCGCGATTTCGGCGCGGATCGCGTCGTTCGTCGACTACATGATCGAGGTGCTGGGCGGCGGCAGTAGCGGCAGCGATGCGCCGGCGCGGCGCAAGGCCGTGTGGCTGGAGTCGCGATAGCGGCGGCGGGCGGCTTGCGGGGGAAGGCGGGGCGAGGCGTGGCGGACATGCGCCCCGATCGGCCCGGCGTGCCGCGTGGCGGCACGCCGTCGTGCTGCGCGTCGTGTTGCGGTTATGCCTCTTCGGACCAGGACATGCCGTCGCGCGCGAGCAGCGCCGACGAGGCCGCGGGCCCGAACGTGCCGGCCGTATACAGGCGCGGCCGGTCGCCGAGCTGCTTCCAGCCGTCGAGGATCGGCTCCACCCACGACCATGCGGCTTCGAGCTCGTCGCGGCGCATGAAGTGCGTGAGGCGGCCGCGGATCACGTCGATCAGCAGCCGTTCGTACGCTTCCGCGCGCCGTTCCGGAATCGCCTGCTGCAGGTCGAGGTTCAGGCTCACGGGCACCATGTTCATGCCGCTGCCCGGTTCCTTCGCGAGCATCTGCAACTGGATCGATTCTTCCGGCTGGAGCTGGATCACGAGGCGGTTGCCGTAATGGCGCGGGCCGGTCGGGATGATCGAGAACGGCATGTCCGCGAACTCGATCACGATTTCCGACTGGCGGCGCTGCAGCCGCTTGCCCGTGCGCAGGAAGAACGGCACGTTCGCCCAGCGCCAGTTGTTGATGTGCGCGCGCAGCGCGACGAAGGTTTCCGCGCGGCTGTCCGCCGGCACGTTGTCTTCCTCGAGATAACCCTTGACCGGCTGGCCGTCGACCGCGCCGGCCGTGTACTGGCCGCGCACCGTTTCGCGCGCGACGTCCGACAGCGTCATCGGCCGCAGCGAGCGCAGCACCTTCAGCTTTTCGTCGCGTACCGCGTCCGGGTCGAGCGACACGGGCGGCTCCATCGCGACGATGCACAGCAGCTGCAGCAGGTGGTTCTGCACCATGTCGCGCAGCGCGCCGGTATGGTCGTAGAAGCCCGCGCGGCTGCCGACGCCGACCGTTTCCGCGACGGTGATCTGCACGCTGCGGATGTTCGGCGCCTGCCACAGCGGCCCGAAGATCGGGTTGCCGAAGCGCAGCACCATCAGGTTCTGCACGGTTTCCTTGCCGAGGTAGTGGTCGATCCGATAGATCTGCGATTCCTCGAAGTGCTTGCCGACCGCATCGTTGATCGCCTTCGCGGATGCGAGATCGTGGCCCAGCGGCTTTTCGAGGACGACGCGCGAGCGCGCGTCGACGAGGTGCGCGGCCGACAGGTTGTCGCAGATCGTCGTGAACAGCTCCGGCGACGTCGACAGGTAGAACACGCGGATCGCATCGCCGCGCGCCGCTTCGGCGAGCCGCAGGTAGTCGTCCGGCGCGTTCACGTCGATCAGCACGTACTTGAACAGGTCGAGGAAACGGCTCCATGCGTCGGCGTTGAACGCCTTCTCGTCGATGAACGGGCGCGACTGCTCGTCCATGAACTTGCGATAGCCGTCGATGCCCCAGTCGCGGCGGCCGACGGCGATGATGCGCGTCTCGGGCGGAAGGTTGCAGTGCAGGTGCGCCATGTACAGCGCGGGCAACAGCTTGCGGGCGGCCAGGTCGCCGCCGCCGCCGAAGATGATCATGTCGACGGGCCGGTCGGCCGCGGTCTGGGTAGGCTGATTCGTCATGAGTGGTTCGCGGTTTGAAACGGGGAACGTGAAACGAACGTCGAAGGCATCGGGCGCCGATGTGCCGGCACCGGTACGGCAAAACGATAATAGTGCACGGTTTTGATGGATTGCGTGTGCGTTCCCCCCAGATGTAACAGGGCTTGCGTTCCGTCGGACGGCCTGATTATGATTGAGCGCTCACTCATTAAAGGAATCGAACGTGGCCCGACCGCGCAGTCCCGACAAGCACGAAGCCATCCTCGCCGCCGCCGCCCGCGCGCTCGCCGAGGACGGCGCGACCGCGACGACCGCGCGCATCGCGCGGCTCGCCGGCGTGGCGGAAGGCACGGTGTTCACGTACTTCGAGACCAAGGATGCGTTGCTGAACGCGCTGTACCTGAGCCTGAAGGCCGACATGCGCGAAGCGATGATGGCCGGGTTTCCGGAAGGCGCGCCGGCGGAGCATGCCGTGCGGCATGCGTGGAACGGCTATGTATCGTGGGGTGTCGCGAATCCGGACGGGCGGCGCGCGCTGCAGCAGCTCGGCGTGAGCGGGCGTATCGACGACGCGCATCGCGCGGCCGGCGCCGAAGGCTTCGGCGCGATCCGCTCGCTGCTGCGGGAGCAGATCGTCGCGTCGCGCGGGCTGACGGCCGACGAAGCGCACGCTTTCTGCGCGGCGTTGTTTACGTCGATCGCGGAAACGGCGATGGAGTCGGTTGCGCGCGATCCGGCGCGGGCCGATGCGTACCGGGAAGCCGGGTTTCGTGCGCTGTGGGCTGTGCTGCACGCCGTGTGAGCGTGAGGCGAACGACGTGACGGAAGGGTTGGCCGTCGCGACGGCACAGGCGGTGCGTGCGCCGTACGACGGAAGGCAGGACGGTTTCACGGTTTCAGGCAGGGCGACGCATCGCACGAATCATCGATGCATCGTCGATATTAATGAGTGAGTAATCATTCATTTTCGTGGTTTCATCTTTTCGAGGAGTGGAAAAATGTCGAAGGTCTGGCTGGTAACAGGGGCCGCGCGCGGCCTGGGCCGAGCGATTTCGGAAGCCGTGCTGGCGGCGGGCGACCGGCTGGTGGCCGGCGCGCGCGATCCCGCGCGGCTGGCCGATCTGGCCGAGCAATACGGCGACCGGCTGCTGCCGGTGGCGCTCGACGTCACCGACGAAGCGGCGGCCGCGCGGGCCGTCTCGGCGGCACGCGAAGCGTTCGGCCGCATCGACGTGCTGGTGAACAACGCGGGTTACGGCCATACGGCGCCGTTCGAGCAGATGGGCGCCGATGACTTCCGTGACCAGATCGAAACGAACCTGTTCGGCGTGATCAACCTGACGCGCGCGGTGCTGCCGACGATGCGCGCGCAGCGCGCGGGCCACATCTTCCAGGTGTCGTCGGTCGGCGGGCGCACGTCGACGGCCGGTTTGTCCGCGTACCAGGCGGCGAAGTGGGCGGTCGGCGGGTTCAGCGACGTGCTGTCGAAGGAAGTCGCCCCGTTCGGCGTACGCGTGTGCACGCTGGAGCCGGGCGGGATGCGCACCGAATGGGCCGCGCAGGCGAAGCGCAGTGTCGACGGTCTGCTGCCCGACTACCAGCCTTCGGTCGGGACGATTCTCGAATTGCTCGGCGCGTATGGCGGCCATGAGGTTGGCGATCCGGTGCGGATCGCGAAGCTGATCGTCGAGCTGTCGCGTCGCGACGACGTGCCGATGCGCCTGCTGCTCGGCGGCGATGCGCTGTTCGTGTGCGAGCAGGCGGAAACGCAGCGCGCGGAAGAGGCGGCGCGGTGGCGGGATGCGACGCTGTCCACGCAGTTTCCGGATGCGAAGCTGCCGGAGGGGCTGGACGCGTTGAAGCGCGTGTAATGAGCGCGGCCATGCGCGGCTCGCGCGGCGGCGCGGGCCGTGCGTAGCGGCAGGTCCGACGCGAGCGGCCGGACGATCGGCGGCCGGCCGTTGTGACGGGGGCGCGATAAACGCTCGCCCCCGTATTAACCCTGATTAATAAACCTTATCGCGGTGAAAAATTCCGCATCTTATTGAACCGATATCGGCTCGATATAGTGGCTCGCTTTCCCGCACGCACCGTCCGCGTGTGGCTGACACGCTGACAATCAGCAGGAGCCGCTTGATGACCACCGACGTCCGCTTCACCGAAATCGAGGATCTGATGCCCGCCGCCGGCGGGCTGCGCGAGATCCGTCACCACATCCATCACCATCCCGAACTCGCGTACGAGGAGCACGACACGGCCGCGCTCGTCGCGGACAAGCTCGAGCAATGGGGCTGGCAGGTGACGCGCGGGGTCGGCAAGACAGGCGTCGTCGGCACGCTGCGCGTGGGCGACGGCGCGCGCAGCATCGGCATTCGCGCCGACATGGATGCGCTGCCGATCATCGAGGCGACGGGCCTGCCGTATGCGAGCGGCACGCACGGCAAGATGCACGCGTGCGGCCACGACGGCCACACGACGATGCTGCTCGGCGCCGCGCAGCATCTCGCGAAGACGCGCAATTTCTCCGGCACCGTGCACCTGTATTTCCAGCCGGCGGAAGAACACGGCGTCGACAGCGGCGCGAAGAAGATGATCGACGACGGCCTGTTCGAGCGCTTCCCGTGCGACGCCGTGTTCGGCATGCACAACCATCCGGGCGCGGCGCCCGGCGTATTCCTCACGCGGCGCGGCCCGTTCATGTCGGCCGGCGACAAGGCGATCATCACGATCGAAGGCGTCGGCGGCCACGCGGCGCGGCCGCACCTGACGGTCGACCCGGTCGTCGTCGCGGCGAGCATCGTGATGGCGTTGCAGACGATCGTCGCGCGCAACGTCGACCCCGCGCAGCCGGCGGTCGTCACGGTCGGCTCGATGCACGCGGGCACCGCGAACAACGTGATCCCGAACGGCGCGCGCCTCGAACTCAGCGTGCGCTCGTTCAGCCCCGACGTGCGCGCGCTGCTCAAGCGCCGCATCGTCGAGCTGGCCGAAACGCAGGCCGCGAGCTACGGCGCGAGCGCGAATGTCGAGTACATCGAAGGCTACCCGGTCGTCGTCAATACGGATGCCGAAACGGATTTCGCCGCGCAGGTCGCGCGCGAGCTCGTCGGCGATGCGCACGTGGTCGAGCAGACCGACCTGCTGATGGGCAGCGAGGATTTCGCGTTCATGCTGCAGCAGCGGCCGGGCTCGTTCGTGCGGCTCGGCAACGGCGAAGGCGAGGACGGCTGCATGGTGCACAACCCGAAATACGACTTCAACGACCGCAACCTGCCGATCGGCGCGGCGTTCTGGACGCGTCTCGTGGAGCGTTACCTGGGGCGGTGATCGCGGTGGCGCGCGGCCGGCGCTTCCGGCCGTATTGAGAAGGAGACCGGAATGATGCAGAAAGACAATCTCGCACTGCACCCCGCACCGGCGGTGGCCGTCGAAGCCGGCGCACCCGCCGTGACGCGGCGCGGCGCGATCGCGGCGGCCGTGATCGGCAACTGGCTGGAATTCTTCGATTTCACCGTGTACGGCTTTTTCGCGGTGCTGATCGGCAAGCTGTTCTTCCCGTCGAGCGATCCGACCACGTCGCTGCTGCTGTCGGTCGCGACGTTCGCCGCCGGCTTCTTCACGCGGCCGCTCGGCAGCGTCGTGCTCGGCGTCTACGCGGACCGCAAGGGGCGCAAGGCCGCGCTGAACCTGACGATCATGCTGATGGCGCTCGGCACGGGCCTGATCGCGATCGCGCCGACGTATGCGCAGGCGGGCATGGCCGCGCCGCTGCTCGTCGTGTTCGCGCGACTGATGCAGGGCTTCTCGCAGGGCGGCGAATTCGGCGCGGCGACTACCACGCTGCTCGAACAGGGCGGCGCGTCGCGCCGCGCGTTCCGCGCAAGCTGGCAGCTCGCGACGCAGGGCGGCGCCGCGCTGATGGGCTCGGGCTTCGCGGCGCTGCTGTCGAACACGATGACGAAGGATGCGCTCGAAAGCTGGGGCTGGCGGCTGCCGTTCCTCGTCGGCGTGCTGATCGCGCCGGTCGGCATGTATCTGCGCCGCCGGCTCGCGGACGACGCGCCCGGCGACAGCCATCACGCGATCGAGCGCGGCGTGCTGCACGAGCTGTTCTCGAAGCACGCGCGCACGGTGCTGCTGCTGATGCTCACGGTGATGGGCGGCACGGTGTCGACCTACATCCTGACTTTCTACATGCCGACCTACGCGATCCATACGCTCGGCCTGCCGATGAAGCTGTCGATGTTCGTCGGCGTCGCATCGGGCTGCGTGATGCTGGTCACGTGCCCGTTGTTCGGCTGGCTGTCGGACCGGATCGGCAGCCGGCGCGTGCCGATCTTCGTCGGCCGCGGCGTGCTGGTCGTACTGCTGTTCCCGGCGTTCTGGCTGATGAATCATCATCCGACGCTGTCGGTGATCCTGCCGCTGACCGCACTGATGCTGCTGTTCTATTCGCTCGGCTCGGCGTCGGAGATGGCGCTGATGTGCGAGTCGCTGCCGCGCCATGTGCGCGCGACGGGCATCTCGATCGCGTATGCGCTCGCGGTGACGATCTTCGGCGGCACCGCGCAGCTCATCGCGACCTGGCTCGTGAAGACGACCGGCAGCAAGCTCGCGCCGGCCGGCTACGTGGCCGCGTGCGTGGTGCTGTCGCTGATCGCGGTCGCGATGCTGCGCGAGACGGCTCGGGAGTCGATGGACTGACGCGCGGCGTAGCGGGCATCCGGCAACTGGCATCCGGCGACGGGCATCCGTCGGCAAGACGCGCCTACCGCCCGCGCACCATCCTCAGGTACGACGCGAGCATCGTCGCGAGTTCCTGCGCGGCCGGCGCCAGCGGCACGGCCGCGCGCTGCAGCAGGCAGACGTCCTGCGATTCCGCCTGCTCGCGCACGGGCACCTTGGCGAGCGCGCCGGCGAACGGGCCGTGCCGCGTGATGGCTTCGGTTTCGAGTGCGAGGGAATCGGTCTGCGTGACGATCTGCAGCGTCTCGAACATGCCTTCGACGGTCGCGAGAATCTTCGGCGGCGGCTGACCGTGCGCGTCGAAGTATGCGAGCAGCCGGTTGACGACCGGGTCGGCGCTCAGGTTCGGCGAGCGCGTGGACACCCACGCGTAGCCGGCCAGCTCGGCGAGCGATTGCGCGTGCATCGCCGGATGCCCGGTGCGGCACACGACCACCGGCGCCGACGCATGCAGCGGCGTGACCGCGAGGTCGGTCGTGTCGGTCTGCTTCGCGACGTGCGAGATCGCGAAATCGATCGCACTTTCCCGCAGCCAGCCGATCATCATCCGCGACGTGCCGGTGCGCAGGTGCACGTCGACCTTGTCGAAGCGCGCGCGAAACGCGGTCAGCACGGGCGCGAACGCGTCGATCAGCGGTTCGGTCACGAGACCGAGCGTGACGGTGCCTTCGTATGCGCCGCTCAGTTGCCGGATTTCCCGCTCGACCTGCTCGCATTCGCCGAGGATCGAACCGGAGCGCGCGAGCAGCCGCTGGCCGACGGCCGTCGGCACGATCCCGCGATTGGTACGCGTGAACAGCGTCGCGCCGAGCATCGCCTCGAGGCTTTGCAGTTGCTGCGTGACGCCGCTTTGCGCGAGATCGAGCGCACGCGCCGCGGCGCGCAGGCTGCCGTGCTCGACGACGGCCTGGAAGATGCGAAGCTGGGATAGCGTGAACGCCATGGGCAAGCGCGATGCCGGTGATCGGAAATGCTGATCATGATAAGGCAGCCGATGATTCCGGCGGCGGCGCGTGCGCACTACGATCGCTGGCAGTCCGGCTCATGCCGTTTGCCCCTCTTCCTGCCTCCCGTCGATCATGAAACGCTTCCTCGTCCCGCTCGTTTCCCTGTGCATCGGATTGGCGGCCACATCCGCCGGCGCGCTCGACGCGCATGTCGTGCGTCTCGGCATCGACCCGACCTATCCGCCGATGGACGCGAAGGCGCCCGACGGCAGCCTGAAGGGTTTCGACGTCGATCTCGGCAACGAGATCTGCCGTCGCGCGCAGTTGCGCTGCCAGTGGGTCGAGCTCGAGTTTTCCGGGATAATTCCCGCGCTGCAGGCGCGCAAGATCGACGCGATCCTGTCGTCGATGGCGATCACCGAGAAGCGCGAGAAGCAGATCCTGTTCTCGTCGAAGCTGTTCCGTTTCAAGTCGCGGCTCGTCGCGCGGCCCGAGAGCGGGCTCGGCAGTTCGGCGGCGTCGCTGGCCGGCAAGCGCGTCGGCGTGCAGTCGGGCACGCAGTTCGAATCGTGGGCGCTCGCGCACTGGGCGCCGGCCGGCGTCGGCGTGGTGCCGTACAAGAGCCAGGACGACGTGTTCGCCGATCTCGTCAACGGCCGGCTCGACGCCGCGCTGCTCGGTACGGTGGAAGCCGATTACGGGTTCCTGCGCCAAGCGCGCGGCAAGGGCTTTGCGTTTGTCGGCGCGCCGCTCGACATGGGCGATCGCGGTGTCGGCATCGGCATGCGGCAGTCCGATACGGCGCTCAAGACGTCGATCGATGGCGCGATCGCGTCGATGCTGAAGGACGGCACCTACGACAGGATCGCGAAGCAGTACTTCGATTTCAACCCGTACGGCGACTGAGCGCCGTGCATGGCGGGTTCCCCGATTCCTCCGCTTTCATCCGTTCGAGACCATCGATGCAGATTCGCACCACACCGCTCCTGTCGCCGTCGATCGGCACGCAGCGCACGCTGACGAGCTTTCATTTCGGGCCGGCCGATACCGGCCGCAAGATCTACCTGCAGGCCGCGCTGCACGCGGACGAGACGCCCGCGATGCTTGCGGCGTTCGTGCTGAAGCAGCGTCTCGCGCAGCTCGATGCGGCAGGCCGGCTCGCGGCCGAGATCGTGCTCGTGCCGGTCGCGAACCCGGTCGGCCTCAATCATCATCTGCTCGGGCAATTCATCGGCCGTTTCGACCTCGCGAGCGGCCGCAATTTCAATCGCGGCTTCCTGCCGCTCGCGGAAATCGCTGCGCGTGCGCGCGACCGGCTCGGCGACGACCCCGAACGCAATCGCGCGATCGTGCACGAATGCGTCGGCGCGGCGCTCGACGATATCGCGCCGCGCACCGAATTCGACGCGCTGCAGCTCGCGCTGCTGAAGCTGTCGCATGACGCCGATGTCGTGATCGACCTGCATTGTTCGCTCGAAGCGGTGATGCACGTGTACACGAGCGACACCGCGTGGCCGGAGGTCGAGCCGCTGGCGCGCTATCTCGGCGCGGACGTGTCGCTGCTCGCCGAGGATTCCGGCGGGCACGCGTTCGACGATGCGCATCACCTGCTGTGGTCGCAGTTGCGGCAGCACTTGCCGGACGGCACGCCGATGGCGGCCGGCACCGTGGCCGTGACGGTCGAGTGCCGCGGCCAGCGCGACGTGACGTATGAATATGCGGAACGCGATGCCGATGCGCTCGTCGACTATCTGGTGTGGCGCGGCGCGGTGCAGCGCGAACGCGCGCCGCTGCCGCCGCTTGCCGCGCCGGCCACGCCGCTCGCGGGCAGCGAGCAGTTATATGCGCCGGTGAGCGGGATTCTGGTGCACCGTGCGGCGATCGGCGCGACGATCCGCGCCGGCGATCCGCTGTTCGACATCGTCGATCCGCTGACGGATGCGATCACGACAATCTCGAGCGGGACCGATGGGGTGTTCTATATGCGGCGCGCGATCCGTTTCGTGACGGCCGGTGCGCCGCTCGGCCGCGTGACGGGCACGGTGCCGGTGCGCACGGGGATGTTGCTCGGCGCGTGAGCGGGCGGCATGTCCGAAGGACGCCGCGCATTTTCGTTCTCGTCAGATTGACCGGGGCTCGTCGCGTCACTAGATTGTGCGGCGCGGAGTTTGCTCCGTGTTCCGTGAGAAGAACGTTGCAAGAGGGTCAGAGTTGGCGGGCAGCTTGTGCTGCCCGCTTTTTTTTCTTTACGGAGAATGTCGTATCGCCGATACGACAATTGCATCGGGCAGAGCGGCCTGACGATCCGCTACGTATGCGCGCCCCGTCACTCACCCGCGCCTTGCCACCAGCTCCGACACCGTCTGCGCGGCCTGCTGCAGCGGCCCGAGAAATTCCTTCACCATCTGCTTCGCGGTATGCCGCTGCGCGTTGCCGCTGATGTTCATCGCCGCGATGATCTGCCCGCGCCGGTTGCGGATCGGCGCGGAGATCGACATCAGGCCCACTTCGAGTTCCTGGTCGACCACGGCCCAGCCTTGCTGGCGCACCTGTGCGATCGTCGCCTTCAGTTCGCCGAGGTCCGTGATCGTGCGCGGCGTGTGCGCGCGGATGTTGCTCTGCGCGAGCGTTTCGTCGAGCGCCGCGTCGTCGAGCGCGGACAGCAGCACGCGGCCCATCGACGTGCAGTACGCGGGCAGCCGGCTGCCGATCGACAGGTTGATCGTCATGATCTTGTGCGTCGGCACGCGCAGCACGTAGACGATCTCGGTGCGGTCGAGCACGGCGGCCGAGCAGCTTTCGTGGATCTGCGCGGACAACTGTTCCATCACGGGATCGGCGAGATTCCAGAACGGCATCGACGTCAGGTACGCGAAGCCGAGCTCGAGGATCTTCGGCGTGAGCCGGAACAGCCGGCCGTCGGCGTCGACGTAGCCGAGCGTCTGCAGCGTGAGCAGGATCCGGCGCGCGCCCGCGCGCGTCAGGCCGGTAGCCGACGCGACCTCGGTGAGCGTCTGCTCGGGACGCGCCGCGTCGAACGCGCGGATCACCGCGAGGCCGCGCGCGAACGACTGCACATAGGAGTCGCCGGGTTTCTGAGTGTCTTCGGTTGTCATGGGCGGTTGGAATATCGTGCAGCCGAGAAGATAGCGCATGGGGCCTGACACGCCAACCGCATGGCGGACCGGGCGCTTGACAGGTCGTCCCCGCACTCCCTATGATGCGTTGAACGTTCGATACACGATCTTATGTTCGTATATAGAACATTTAAGCGCATCCCGGCGGGTTATGCAAGGGGCGCGCCCGTTCATTTCCCAGCCTTGTATGTGGCCGGAGCCGGCGCTAGCGCGCCAACTCTGATCGACCGCCGTGGGGCTGGAGTAAGCGCTAAAGCGTCAACTCCAGCCAACCACGCCATGGGATCGGACTAAGCGCTAAAGCGCCAACTCCGATCGACCGCCGTGGGGTTGGAGTAAGCGCTAAAGCGCCAACTCCAGCCAACCACGCCATGGGATCAGAGTAAGCGCTGAAGCGCCAACTCTGATCGACAGGAGACACTGATGACCGAAGCTTTTCTGTGTGATGCGATCCGTACCCCTATCGGCCGTTACGGCGGCGCGCTGTCCGGCGTGCGCGCCGACGACCTGGGCGCGGTGCCGCTCAAGGCGCTCGTCGAGCGCAACCGCGACGTCGACTGGACGGCGATCGACGACGTGATCTACGGCTGCGCGAACCAGGCCGGCGAGGACAACCGCAACGTCGCGCGCATGTCGCTGCTGCTCGCGGGCCTGCCGCAGGGCGTGCCGGGTTCGACGATCAACCGGCTTTGCGGTTCCGGGATGGATGCGGTCGGCGTGGCCGCGCGCGCGATCAAGTCGGGCGAGGCCGCGCTGATGGTCGCGGGCGGCGTCGAGAGCATGACGCGCGCGCCGTTCGTGATGGGCAAGGCCGCGAGCGCGTTCGCGCGCCAGGCCGACATCTACGATACGACGATCGGCTGGCGCTTCGTCAATCCGCTGATGAAACAGCTTCACGGCGTCGATTCGATGCCGGAGACGGCCGAGAATGTCGCGGTCGACTACAACATCAGCCGCGCCGATCAAGACCTGTTCGCGCTGCGCAGCCAGCAGAAGGCTGCGCGGGCGCAGCAGGACGGCACGCTCGCGGAGGAAATCGTTGCAGTCACGATTCCGCAGAAGAAGGGCGATCCGGTCGTGGTGTCGCGCGACGAACATCCGCGCGAGACGTCGCTCGAAACCCTCGCGAAGCTGAAGGGCGTCGTGCGCCCGGACGGCTCGGTGACGGCCGGCAACGCATCGGGCGTCAACGACGGCGCCGCCGCGCTGCTGCTGGCAAACGAAGAAACCGCGAAGCGCTTCGGCCTGACGCCGCGCGCACGCGTGCTGGGCATCGCGACGGCCGGCGTCGCGCCGCGCGTGATGGGCATCGGCCCCGCGCCGGCCACGCAGAAGCTGCTTGCGCGACTCGGCATGACGATCGACCAGTTCGACGTGATCGAGCTGAACGAGGCGTTCGCGTCGCAGGGCCTCGCGGTGCTGCGCATGCTCGGCGTCGCCGACGACGATCCGCGCGTGAACCCGAACGGCGGCGCGATCGCGCTGGGCCATCCGCTCGGCGCATCGGGCGCGCGTCTCGTGACGACCGCGATGTACCAGCTGCATCGCACGAACGGCCGTTTTGCGCTGTGCACGATGTGCATCGGCGTCGGCCAGGGCATCGCGATCGCGATCGAACGCGTCTGACCCGCGTTACGCGGCGAAGCGACCGAACAAGCGTCGCTTCGCCGTTCCCCGAACGATGCGCGGCACGACAATCGTCGTGCCGCGCATTGTCGTTAACCGGCCTGCGATATCTGCCTGAGGCGCGCGTCGAGCGCGTCGATCTCGGTATCCGCGAACACCTCGATGCCGTGCTCGCGCAGCAATGCCGCCGTGACACCGGCGCCCGCGTGCCGCCGGTTCGCGAAACTCCCGTCATAAAGGAAGGTGCTGCCGCACGACGGACTGCCGTCGGCCAGGATCGCGAAGCGGCAATCGTGCGCGCGCGCGAGCGCCAGCGCGGTTTGCGCGCCGGAGACGAACGGCGCCGTCACGTCGGTTCCGTTCACGTCGACGATGCGTGCGGCGCCCGACAGAACCCGCTGCCCCGATTCGCCATCCGCGATTTCGGCGGGCGGGCGCGGCACGCTGAGGCCGCCTGCCAGTTCGGGGCAGACGGGCACGAGACGCCCTTCGCGCAGCCACCGTTCGAGCGCCTCGTGCGCGGCGGTTTTGGCCGAGCCGTTGTAACGCACCGGATGACCGATCACGCACATGCTGACGAGGATCTTCGGCGTGGCTTGCGGCTGCGGTTCGTTCTGCAATTTCGCTCTCCGTGTCGGCTGATGGTAGCCGCGGCAAAGCGGGAAATTCTACGCGTCACCCGCATGCCGGTGCGTCAGTTCGCAGGCCTTTCCAGATGAATGTCTTCCGGCGCGAGCGCGTACAGCGCCGGGTCGGGCGATGCGCTGATCGTGAAGCCGATCGCTTCGTCGGAGATGCCGACGCCCGTCGCGTCCGCGCCGTCGCGCACGAGGCTCGGCGTGTCCTGCCCTGCGTTGCACTGCAGGAGCCGCAGGCCCGTGACGTCGCCGAGCAGCTCGCGTTCCGTCGAGCCGCCATGGCGGAAAAAGGCGGCCTGATCGCCTTTATGGCGGTTATGCGCGACTGTCGCCGTATTCCAGGGCCGTCGATTCAGTTCATGCAAAGCCTTTTTCATCGAATTCGAATGCCGGTTGAATGAGGCAGGTCAGGCCGAATCGTTTCACCGCTCGCAACGAATGCCGGTATTGACACGCTCCGCGTTGTGACATGCGCATCAGCGCGCGCGGCGACTATCGCCGGATTATTTGATCGAAATCATTGTGCCGGCTGAATTGCATATTTCATGGGCGCAAAGGGTAAGGTTTTCCGCCGGATTGCCGACAGTAAAAAAGAAGACCGTCGTAAAGCGATAAACCGTTTTTCGGCTACTGAGCGCGATTTCAGCGCGACGCGGACGACAGATCCGCCTTTCGGAGCCTTGCATGCGCAACAACCAGCCCGTTACCCAACAAGAATTCGATTTTCCCGACGACGTCACGCTGATGTCGACGACCGATGCCGACGGCACCATCACGTACGCGAACACGACGTTCGCGCAGGTGAGCGGCTTCTCGAACGAGGAACTCGTCGGCCAGCCGCACAACGTGGTGCGCCACCCGGACATGCCGCGCGAGGCGTTCGCCGACATGTGGGCGACGCTCCGGCGCGGCGAGCCGTGGACCGCGCTCGTGAAGAACCGCCGCAGGAACGGCGATCATTACTGGGTGCGCGCGAACGCGATCCCGGTGATGCGCGACGGCGAGCCGCAGGGCTACATGTCGGTGCGCACGAGGGCGCCGCGCGACGAGACCGCCGCTGCCGACGCGCTGTATCGCGCGTTTCGCGAAGGCAAGGCCGGCCAGCGCCGGTTTCACAAGGGGCTGGTCATTCGTACCGGGCTGCTGCGCATCGCGTCGCTGTCGCAGACGATGTCGGTGCGTGCGCGCGTTCATGCGGCGCCGTGCGTGCTGGCGCCGGCTGTCATCGGCGCGGGCTGGGCATGCGGGCTGGCCGGCGGCGGGCTCGCGGCGTTTGCCGGCGTGACGGTCGCCGTGGCGGCGGCGGCCGGGTTGTGGCTCGACGCGCAGATCGTGCGTCCGCTGAAGCGGCTGCACGACCAGGCGCTGAACGTCGCGACCGGCGAAAGCCGGCGCGGCGCGCGGATGAACCGCGTCGACGAGATCGGGATGACGCTGCGCACGATCAACCAGCTCGGGCTGATGTTCCGCTGGCTCGTCGACGACGTCAGCGAACAGGTGCACAACGTGCAGCGCGCGAGCAACGAGATCGCGCAGGGCAACAACGACCTGAGCGCACGCACCGAGCAAGCCGCGTCGAGCGTGCAGCAGACGGCGGCGTCGATGGCCGAGATGACGGCGACCGTCGACAGCAACGCGGAAACCGCGCTGCAGGCCAACCGGCTCTCGGTGTCGGCGAGCGATGCGGCCGAGCGCGGCGGAAAGGCGGTGAGCGAAGTCGTCACGACGATGAACGACATCACCGACAGCTCGCGCAAGATCGCGGACATCATCGGCGTGATCGACGGCATCGCGTTCCAGACCAACATCCTCGCGCTGAATGCGGCGGTCGAGGCCGCGCGTGCGGGCGAGCAGGGGCGCGGCTTCGCGGTGGTCGCGGGCGAGGTGCGGGCGCTCGCGCAGCGCAGCGCGAACGCGGCGAAGGAGATCAAGACGCTGATCGGCGCGAGCGTCGAGCGGGTCGAGTCGGGCGCGCGGATCGTCGATGGCGCGGGCAAGACGATGGAGGACATCGTCACGCAGGTGAAGCGCGTATCGGACCTGATCGCGGAGATCAGCTCGTCGACGGCCGAGCAAAGCACGGGCGTTGCGCAGGTCGACCAGGCGGTCGTGCATCTGGACAACATCACGCAGCAGAACGCGGCGCTCGTCGAGCAGAGCACGGCGGCGTCGGAGAGCCTGAAGCAGCAGGCGACTCGGCTCGTGGATGCGGTGAACGTGTTCAGGTGATCGTCGGGCGCGCGCGACATGCGTGCCCGATCAATGCATCCGGCTTGTCGCGCGCCATGCGAGTTCAGGTTTCTCGATTCAATCGAAATACGCCAAACGACTGATGTCCGTATTTCGGATTTTGCGTTCATCCATTGAATCGACTCGGAGGGAATTGCGCGAAATAATCCGCCGAATGGCTGTCGAACCGTTGCCCAGCCTGGTGGTTTATTTCATCCATAAACAAATTGTTTGGTGAAAACAAGATGATGCATATTCAATGCATATTTTCCCTAATGCAGCATAATGTTTTCGCCGAATTTGCCGAAAGCGCAGGAGCATGACCTACGCGCTTGCGGATCGACCGCAATGCGCGGGGTCTCGAATCAATCGACAAGCGGGCGCAAGATCCGCTACCCGGAGCTCCTCACCATGCGCAACAACCAGCCCGTCACGCAACGCGAATTCGAATTCCCCGACGATGCGACGCTGATGTCGACGACCGATGCCGACAGCCATGTCACGTATGCGAACGCGGCATTCATCCAGGTCAGCGGGTTTTCTCCCGACGAGATCGAAGGTCAGCCGCACAACGTGGTGCGCCACCCGGACATGCCGAAGGAGGCATTCGCCGACATGTGGGCGACGCTCAAGGGCGGCGAGCCGTGGACCGCGCTCGTGAAGAACCGCCGCAAGAACGGCGATCATTACTGGGTGCGCGCGAACGCGGTGCCGGTGATGCGCAACGGGCAGCCGAAGGGCTATATGTCGGTGCGCACGAAAGCGTCGCGCGACGAGATCGCCGCTGCCGAGGCGCTGTACAAGGAATTCCGCGAAGGGCGCGCGGGCAACCGGCATTTTCACAAGGGGCTGATCGTCCGCAAGGGCATTGCGGGCTTCACGTCGCTGTTCCAGACGATGTCGGTGCGCGCGCGGCTCCATGCGTCGCTGTGCGTGCTCGCGCCGGTGGTGGTGGCCGGCGGCTGGGCATGCGGGCTGGCCGGCGGCCCGCTCGCGGCGTTCGCGGCGGTGACGGCGGGCGCCGCCGTTGCCGCGGGCCTGTGGCTCGATGCGCAGATCGCGCGCCCGCTCATGCAGTTGCGCGACGAGGCGTTGCGCGTCGCGACCGGCGAGAGCCGCAGCGGCGTGCGGATGAACCGCGTCGACGAGATCGGGATGACGCTGCGCACGATCAACCAGCTCGGGCTGATGTTCCGCTGGCTCGTCGACGATGTCAGCGAACAGGTGCACAACGTGCAGCGCGCGAGCAACGAGATCGCGCAGGGCAACAACGACCTGAGCGCGCGTACCGAACAGGCATCGACGAGCGTGCAGCAGACGGCGGCGTCGATGGCCGAGATGACGGCGACCGTGTCGAGCAACGCGGAGACGGCGCTGCAGGCGAATCAGTTGTCAGTGTCGGCGAGTGAAGCCGCCGGGCGCGGCGGGCAGGCGGTAAGCGAGGTCGTCGCGACGATGAACGACATCACCGACAGCTCGCGCAAGATCGCGGACATCATCGGCGTGATCGACGGCATCGCATTCCAGACCAACATCCTCGCGCTGAATGCGGCCGTCGAGGCGGCGCGCGCGGGCGATCAGGGGCGCGGCTTCGCGGTGGTCGCGGGCGAGGTGCGGGCGCTCGCGCAGCGCAGCGCGAACGCGGCGAAGGAGATCAAGACGCTGATCGGCGCGAGCGTCGAGCGGGTCGAGTCGGGCGCGCGGATCGTCGACGGCGCGGGCAAGACGATGGAGGACATCGTCACGCAGGTGAAGCGCGTGTCGGACCTGATCGCGGAGATCAGCTCGTCGACGGCCGAGCAAAGCACGGGCGTTGCGCAGGTCGACCAGGCGGTCGTGCACCTGGACAACATCACGCAGCAGAACGCGGCGCTCGTCGAGCAGAGCACGGCGGCGTCGGAGAGCCTGAAGCAGCAGGCGACGCGGCTGGTCGATGCGGTGAACGTGTTTCGCTGATCGCGGGGAGGAGAGGCGACGCGGGCGCGGCGGAGAGGGGTACCGGCCCGCGTCGGACCGCCCGGTTCCGGCCGGGCGGTCAGCGCCTGTCACCGAAGCGACAGGCGCTGAACCGTCACACGGCGAGGCAGAGGTACTTGATCACGACGTAGTCGTCGATGCCGTAGTGCGAGCCTTCGCGGCCGAGGCCTGACTGCTTGACGCCGCCGAATGGCGCGACTTCGTTCGAGATCAGGCCCGTGTTCACGCCGACCATCCCGTATTCGAGCGCTTCGGCGACCTTCCACACGCGGCCGATGTCGCGGCTGTAGAAGTACGCGGCAAGACCGAACTCGGTGTCGTTCGCGAGGCGGATCACCTCGTCGTCGCTGCCGAACTTGAACAGCGGCGCGAGCGGCCCGAACGTTTCTTCCTTCGCGACCTTCATCGCCGGCGTGACACCCGTCAGCACGGTCGGCTCGAAGAAGCCGTGGCCGAGCGCGTGGCGCTTGCCGCCCGTCACGACGGTCGCGCCCTTCGCGAGCGCGTCCTCGATGTGCGCCTCGACCTTCAGCACGGCCGCTTCGTTGATCAGCGGGCCTTGCGTGACGCCCGGCTCCGTGCCGCGACCGACCTTCAACTGGCCGACCGCCGCCGCGAGCTTCTGCGCGAACTGGTCGTACACGGCTTCATGCACGTAGAAGCGGTTCGTGCACACGCACGTCTGACCGCTGTTGCGGTACTTCGACGCGATGGCACCCTGTACGGCCGCATCGAGATCCGCGTCGTCGAACACGATGAACGGTGCGTTGCCGCCGAGTTCCAGCGAGACCTTCTTGACCGTCGCCGCGCACTGCGCCATCAGCAGGCGGCCGACCGGCGTCGAGCCGGTGAACGACAGCTTGCGCACGATCGGGTTCGACGTCAGCTCGCCGCCGATCGCCTTCGGGTCGCCCGTGACGACGCTGAACACGCCGGCCGGCACGCCGGCACGCTCGGCCAGCACGGCCATCGCGAGCGCGGAGAACGGCGTTGCCTCGGCCGGCTTCACGACGATCGGGCAGCCTGCTGCGAGCGCCGGGCCGACCTTGCGCGTGATCATCGCCGCCGGGAAGTTCCACGGCGTGATCGCCGCGCACACGCCGATCGCTTCCTTCGTCACGACGATGCGCTTGTCGCTCGCCGGCGTCGGGATCGTGTCGCCGTACACGCGCTTGCCTTCTTCCGCGAACCATTCGAGGAACGACGCCGCGTAGCCGATCTCGCCCTTCGCCTCGGCCAGCGACTTGCCCTGCTCGGTCGTCAGGATCAGCGCGAGGTCGTCGGCGTTTTCCATCATCAGGTCGTGCCACTTGCGCAGGATGACCGCGCGTTCCTTCGCGGTCTTCTTGCGCCACGCCGGCCATGCGGCGTTCGCGGCGTCGATCGCGTGACGCGTCTCGGCCGTGCCCATCGCCGGCACGGTGCCGAGCAGGCCGCCCGTCGCCGGATTGCGGACTTCGAACGTCTCGCCGTTCGATGCGTTTTGCCATTCGCCGTTGACGTACGCCTGCTGGCGGAACAGCGACGGATCTTTCAGTGCCAGGGTTTCCTGAACAGTGCTCATGTGTATGTAGCCTGCCTTGAAGATGAAAGACGAAACGGCCGCCGCCGTCCTGACGACGGCGGCGGCGCATTCAGTTGACGGGAACTCAGGCCGGCACGCCGACCGTTTCCTTCAGCACTTCCTCGAGGATCACGAGCGCTTCGTCGAACACGGCTTGCGGGATCGTCAGCGGGAACAGGAAGCGCACGACGTTCGAGTACACGCCGCACACGAGCAGCAGCAGGCCGCGCTCGAGCGCACGCGCCTGCACGCGCTTCGTGAATTCCGCATCCGGCTCGCCCGAGCCCGGCTTCAGGAACTCGACCGCGACCATCGCGCCCGGGCCGCGCACGTCGGCGATCTGCGGCACGTCGGCCTGCAGCGCGTTCAGCTTCGCCTTCAGCACGTCGCCGAGTTGCGTGGCGCGCTCGCACAGCTTCTCTTCGTCGATGATCTCGAGCACCGCGTGCGCCGATGCGACCGCCAGCGGGTTGCCCGCGTACGTGCCGCCGAGGCCGCCGGGCGCTGCCGCGTCCATCACGTCCGCACGGCCGACGACGCCCGACAGCGGCATGCCGCCCGCGAGGCTCTTCGCCATCGTGATCAGGTCGGCCAGCACGTCGTAGTGCTGCATCGCGAACAGCTTGCCGGTACGCGCGAAGCCCGTCTGGACTTCGTCGGCGATCAGCAGGATGCCGTGTTCGTTACAGATCTTGCGCAGCGCGCGCACGAATTCGGCCGGCGCCGGGTTGAAGCCGCCTTCGCCCTGGACCGGTTCGAAGATGATCGCGGCGACGCGCTTCGGATCGATGTCGGCCTTGAACAGCATCTCGATCGCCTTGATCGAGTCGGCCGTCGTCACGCCGTGCAGCGCGGTCGGGTACGGGGCGTGGAACACGTCGCCCGGGAACGGGCCGAAGTTCAGCTTGTACGGGGCGACCTTGCCGGTCAGCGCCATGCCCATCATCGTGCGGCCGTGGAAGCCGCCCGAGAACGCGATGACGCCCGGACGGCCGGTCGCGGCGCGCGCGATCTTGATCGCGTTCTCGACGGCTTCGGCGCCGGTCGTGAAGAACGCGGTCTTCTTCGGGAAGTCGCCCGGCGCGCGTGCGTTGATCTTCTCGGCCAGCTCGACGTACGACGCGTACGGGACGATCTGGTAGGCGGTGTGCGTGAAGCTGTTCAGCTGATCCGAGATCGCCTTGACGATCTTCGGGTGGCGGTGGCCCGTGTTCAGCACCGCGATGCCGGCGGCGAAATCGATGAAGCGGCGGCCTTCGACATCCCACAGTTCCGCGTTCTCGGCACGGGCTGCGTAGAAATCGCACATCACGCCGACGCCGCGCGGGGTGGCGGCGTTCTTGCGGGCCTGCAGGTCGGCATTCTTCACGGTCATCTCCTTGATGTTCTGTCCGGTGGGTAGAAAATCGGGCGCGTTGGCAGCCCATGGAGCCGACTATAATCACATTTGGCTCTGGCAATCAGAGCCATTTCAATAAATATTCAGGAGCCAATCATGCGCGCGAGCGTGTTGTCGGACTGGCTGGCGCAGCGCCTCGTGCGCGGCGGCGAACAGCCGATCTACCGGCAGCTTCACCGGCTGCTGCAACAGGCGATCCTGTCGCGCGAACTGCCGGCCGGCACGCGCGTGCCGTCGTCGCGGCTCTTGGCCGCCGAGCTCGGGATCGCGCGCAACACGGTCACGCAGGTTTACGAACAGCTTGCGCTCGAAGGTTATGTGAACTCGGCGACGGGCCGCGGCACGTTCGTCGCCGACAGCGCGCCGGACGAGATCGTCGGCGCGCCGCCCGACGCGGCGGCCGGCCCGGCTGTCGTATTGCCGTCCGCGCGGCGGCTGTCCGCGCGCGGCACGCGGCTCGTCGAAGGGGCCGGCGTGTCGAAGCGCCAGGGCGGCGCGTTCATGCCGGGCGTGCCCGATGTGTCGCGATTTCCGGCGCGCGTGTGGACACGGCTGCACAACAAGTACTGGCGGCGCCTGCGCCCCGACCTGCTGACCTATGCGCCGGGCGGCGGGCTCGCGCTGCTGCGCGAGGCGCTGGCCGACTACCTGCGCACGTCGCGCTCGGTGCGCTGCACGCCCGAGCAGATCGTGATCACGACCGGCATCCACCAGTCGATCGACCTCGCGGTGCGGCTCCTGACCGATCCCGGCGACGCGATCTGGACCGAGGACCCGTGCTACTGGGGCGTGCGCAGCGTGCTGAACGTGTCGGGGCTGACCACGCGGCCGATTCCGGTCGACGACGAAGGCATCGCGCCGTCGGCCGCCGATCTCGCCGAACCGCCGAAGCTGATGCTCGTCACGCCGTCGCACCAGTATCCGCTCGGGATGGTGATGAGCCTCGCGCGGCGCCGGATGCTGCTCGAATACGCGCGCCAGCACGGCTGCTGGATCATCGAGGACGACTACGACAGCGAATTCCGCTACGGCAGCCGGCCGCTCGCGTCGCTGCAGGGTCTCGATACGGCCGGGCAGGTGATCTACGTCGGCAGTTTCGGCAAGACGCTGTTCCCCGGGCTGCGGGTCGGCTACCTGGTCGCACCGGAACCGCTCGCGGAAAGCTTCGCGACCGCGAGCGCCGAGCTGTATCGCGAAGGGCAGTTGCTGCAGCAGGCCGTGCTCGCCGAATTCATCGCGGAAGGGCATTTCGTGTCGCATATCCGCAAGATGCGCACGCTGTACGGGCAACGCCGCGAGGTGCTGCTCGATGCGGTCGCGCGCCGCTACGGCGACACGCTGCAGGCGCTCGGCAGCGACGCGGGGCTGCATCTCGTCACGCAATTGCCGGAAGGCGTCGACGATCGCGCGGTCGCGCAGGCCGCGCTCGAGCGCAATATCGTCGTGCGGCCGCTGTCCGGCTATTACGCGGATCGCGGGCGCGCGGCGTCGGGGCTGCTGCTCGGTTATGCGTGCGTACCGGAGGACGAGATCGCGCCGGCATTCGCGACGCTCGCGGAGGCGATCGACGAGCGGGCGTTCGGCGGGGTGGCGGTGGCTGCTTGATGGTCGATGGTGTCGCTGCGTCGCGGAGCAGTGCGAGTCGATCGCCACCGTCTCTCCGCGGCGCGGATGGAACGTACGGGCGGGCGGCGAGATGCGCGGGCCGCATCCCGGGCGTCGGTGCGACGAAGGTCGTCGGCCCGCGCGCCTACAACCGGATCAGCGCTGCACCCGCCACGACCAGCGCACATGCGGCGAGCCGCTGCGCGCCGGGCCGCTCGCGCATCACGAACCAGCCGATCGCGACCGCGAAGATCGAACTCGTTTCGCGCAGCGCCGACACGGTCGCGACCGGCAGGTGCCGGTACGCGAGGATCACGATCGCATAGGCTGCGAGCGAGATCGTGCCGGCGATCGCCCCCTGCTTGAGCGCGCTGCGCGAGCCGAGCACCGCGCGCGGGCCGCCGCGCAGCGCGCAGACGAGCACGAGCTGCGGCACGCTCCACAGCAGGTACACCCACGCGATGTAGCCGAGCGCGCTGCCGGACACGCGCGAGCCGATCCCGTCGCAGATCGAATACGCGGCGATGAACACGCCCGTGAGCAGCGCATACGGCACGCCTTCCCCGGAGAACCTGAAGCCGCGGCGCAGCGCGAGCGACATGATGCCGAACGACACTAGCGCGATGCCGGCGAAGCCGAACGGCGTCGGCCGCTCGTGCAGCATCGCGAACGCGAGCACCGACACGAGCAGCGGCGACATCCCGCGCGCGATCGGATAGATCTGCCCGAACTCGCCGCTGCGGTAGGCGCGCACGAGCGTGAAGCAGTACGCGATCTCGAGCGCGGCCGACGCGGCGACATACGGCCATGCGGCGGGCGCCGGCGCGGGCAGCAGCACGGCGCCGGCGACGCCGAACGCGAGATACGGCAGCGACATCGTGCCGAGCTGGACGAGCCGGTCCTCGCTGACGTGCAGGAATGCATTCCAGATGGCGTGCAGCAGTGCGGAGCACAGCACGAGGCCGATGAACAGGTGATCCATGAACGAGGGGGCGGACGAGGGCGGGCGCCGACGATTATGTAGCTATCGGGCGCGCTCGCGCGGAATTGTCGATAATGGAGCGTTGTTATTCACCGGATGCCGACGATGACCGAAGCCACCCAAGCCCAGCCTGCCGTTCCGCGCCTCACGAGCCTGTCGCACGGGGGCGGCTGCGGCTGCAAGATCGCGCCGGGCGTGCTGTCCGAGCTACTGAAGCGCGCGACGCCGCCCGCGCTGTTCCCCGACCTGCTGGTCGGCACCGAGACGTCCGACGACGCGGCCGTGTACCGGCTGAACGACGAGCAGGCGATCGTCGCGACCACCGATTTCTTCATGCCGATCGTCGACGATCCGTTCGACTTCGGCCGCATCGCGGCGACCAACGCGCTGTCCGACGTCTACGCGATGGGCGGCAAGCCGATCCTCGCGCTCGCGCTGGTCGGCATGCCGATCAACGTGCTGCCGCACGAGACGATCGCGGCCGTGCTGCGCGGCGGCGAATCGGTGTGCGCGGACGCCGGCATTCCGGTCGCGGGCGGCCATTCGATCGATTCGGTCGAGCCGATCTACGGGCTCGCGGCGATCGGCGTCGTGCATCCGTCGCGCGTGAAGCGCAACGCGGCCGCGCGCGCGGGCGACGTGCTCGTGCTCGGCAAGCCGCTCGGCGTCGGCGTGCTGTCGGCCGCGCTGAAGAAGAACCAGCTCGACGCCGCGGGTTATGCGCAGATGGTCGCGACGACCACCAAGCTGAACCGGCCGGGCACCGAGCTCGCCGCGCTGCCGGGCGTGCACGCGCTGACCGACGTCACGGGCTTCGGGCTGCTCGGCCATACGCTCGAACTGGCACGCGGCGCGCATCTCACCGCGCGTGTGCACTACGCATCGCTGCCGTGGCTCGCGGGCGTCGAGGCGTTCGTCGCCGACGGCGTGTTCACCGGCGCATCGGGCCGCAACTGGGCCGCATACGGCACGGATGTGCGGCTCGCCGACGGCCTGCCGCCCGTCGCACAGGCGCTGTTGACCGATCCGCAGACGTCGGGCGGCCTGCTCGTCGCGTGCGCGCCGGAAACGGTCGACGAAGTCCTCGCGTGCTTCCGTGCCGACGGCTTCGACCACGCAGCCGTGATCGGCGAGATGGTGGACGGGCCTGCGCGCGTCGACGTCGCCTGACGCGGCGTTGCCGCACCGGATCGTTCGGCGGTCGCTGGAATCGATGCCTTCCCTCGAAGGCATCGGCGACCGATGAACGACTTCCTGTTCGGGCTGACGATCGCGCTGTCGGTTGGGCCCGTCGCGCTGATGATCGCGAACTACGGCATGCGCGCCGGCACCGCCACCGGCATGCGCGCGGCGGTGGGCGTGGCCGCTGCCGACGGCTGCTATGCGGTCGTCGCGTTTACGATCGGCGCGATGCTCGCGAGCACGCTCGCGTCGCACCTGTCGCTGTTCCGTGCCATCGGCGCGCTCGTGTTGCTCGCGATGGGCACGCGGATGCTGTGGCAGGCGCTGACGGATCGGCGCCGCACGCTCGACGGCGATGTACCGACGCCGGGCAATCGCCCGTTCACGTCGATGTTTTTCGTCACGCTCGCGAACCCGCTGACCATCCTGCTTTTCTATGGCTATGCGACGGCTGCCGCCGGTGCGCATCGGCACTGGCTGTTCGGCGCCGCGTGCGTGTTTGCCGGCAGCCTCGCGGGGCAGCTCGTGTTCGCATTCGGCGGCAGTGCGATCGGGCGTATCGTGAAGTCGCCTGGGTGGCTCGCGGCGAGCCATGTGGTTGCCGCGCTGGTCGTGCTCGGTTACGGCGTCGCGGGGCTCGTGCGCGTATAGCGGTTCGGGAGCCGGCCGAAGTCGACGTCGACGACCGTGACGCGCATGGGTATGTCGGCGGGCGTTCGTGCCTGCCAACCGGATAGCATTCCTGACGGTTGCCGTGCACGGTGACGGTGCGAAACCAATGAAGCGCATCGCGTTGTGCAACACGCGCACCGTCGCACGAAACACGGGTGGCCGTTTCGTAGCCGGGTTCCGCATTGCGCAGGCCCGTTCTATACTCCCTCGCGCAGTCTCCGAGAGCCGTTCTCACCCAACATCACCGAAACAAGGAACGCCGATGCTGACTCGCTCCATTCTTTCCGCCGCCGCATTCTCGCTCGCGGCCTGTGCGACCGCGCCGTCGATCGCGCAGGACAACCAGGGCAACAACGCGGGCAACGCTGCATTTGCCGAGACCGGTGCACAGGGCCGCCCGGTCAAGGTCATGATCATCACGATGTTCGGTCCGGAGGGCCAGGCCTGGCTCGACCGGATCGGCCCGTGGCGCGACATCGCCGTGCCGGGCCTGTCGCCTGACTATCCGGCCGTTCACTGCAACAAGCAGGATGTATGCGTGGTGACGACCGGCATGGGCTATGCGAACGCGTCGGCGACGATCATGGCGCTCACGTTCTCGCAGCGCTTCGATCTGCGCCGCACGTATTTCCTGATCTCCGGCATCGCGGGCGTTGACCCCGCGCAAGGCACGGTCGGGTCCGCCGCGTGGTCGAAGTATCTCGTCGATTTCAGCCTGCAGTGGGAACTCGATGCGCGCGAGATTCCGTCTGGCTGGAACACCGGCTTTCTCGGCATCAACACGAAGAGCCCGAACGACAAGCCGCCGCTCGACTACCGCACCGAAGTGTTCCAGCTCAATCCGCAACTGACCGACGCCGCGTACGCGCTGTCGCGCAACGTCGTGCTCGCCGACAGCGCGCAGGCGCAGGCCGCGCGCGCGAAGTTCACGTATGCGCCGGCGAACCGGCCGCCGACGGTGATCCAGTGCGACACGTCGTCGGGCAACACGTGGTTCTCGGGCACGCTGATCGGCGAGCGCGCGCGCCAGTGGACGAAAATTCTGACCGACGGCAAGGGCACCTACTGCATGACCGCGCAGGAAGACAACGCGACATACGAAGCGCTCAAGCGCGCGGCGAGCGTGAAGCGGGTCGACCTGTCGCGCGTCGCGGTGCTGCGCACGGGCTCCGATTTCGACCGGCCGTATGCGGGGCAGACGAGCGCCGACAACCTGCTGAACTACGCGGACCAGGGCGGTTTCGCCCCGGCGACCGAAAACCTGTACCGCGCGGGCAACCCGCTCGTGCAGGACATCGTGACGCACTGGGGCGAATGGCGCGACGGCGTGCCGCGCCGCTGATGGCCGGACGGTGACTCAGCCGGCGGTCAATGCAAGTGAGGGGCCGAACGGAACGGCGTCCAGACCGGCGTGGTGTCGTCCCAGTGATCGAGCGGCGAAGGAAGTTGGTCGTTCATCATGTGCTCCTGCAACTAACTGACTCAGCGAGTCGTCGATGGGTGTTTCGCGACGCCGCGCACGGGGCGACCCGCTGCGCGGCGTCGCGCGTTTACCGGCCTCCGCCGGCGAGCTGGTTGCTTTCCGGCATCGAGCGATACGGGCCTTGTGCGAGTTCGAGCCCTTGCGGATACGAAGTCGCCTTGCGCAGGTACGCGAGCGTGCCGTCGCGGCGAGCCTGTTCGACTTCCGCGCTCACTTCGGCGCGCGTGCGCGGGCCGTTGTGCTGCGAGTACCACGACGTGTTGCCGTAGTCGCCGGCGTGCGGCGTGCCCGAATCGGCGAAGGCCGGTGCGGACACGGCGAGTGCGAGGGCAACGGCGGAGAGAAGGGTGCGGCGGTTCATGACGTAACTCCTCTGTGTCGGAGTTGGCGCTTCAGCGCTCGCTCCGGTCCCATCAAGCGGGATCTGTTCAATGCGCAACGAGGTGCGCGACAGGGTTTACTCTAGGTATCTGTTCGGTCGCGATAAATGCGGCAGACGCGAATTGATTTGTCGTTGCAAAGGAAC
This sequence comes from Burkholderia sp. BE17, assembly GCF_009362305.1. NCBI lineage: Bacteria > Pseudomonadati > Pseudomonadota > Betaproteobacteria > Burkholderiales > Burkholderiaceae > Burkholderia > Burkholderia sp. BE17. The sequence continues at coordinate 59,375 of NZ_WHNU01000024.1, read as the reverse complement.
AATCGTCATCCGCACGGCCGGCAGGGTTATGCGGAAATCGCCGGTAGCCCCATGCAGCGGGGCTCACACGGGTGCGACGACGGCGCGCAACGACGCACGCGGACGATTGCCGCGTTCTGCACAAAGGATTGCTGCGGATTCGGGAAAGATGGCAGGCACCGCGCGGGAACGCGGCGCGAAGGCGGGACAACGCGCGGGCCTTGCCGCCCGCGCGTGCTGGTTCAGACGATTACGCGACCCACTCGTTGATGACCGGCGTATCGAGCGCCGGCGCGCGTTCGGCTTCCTCGAACGTACGCTTGCTGCACGTCGCGTCGAGGCTGCCCTTGCCGCTCAGCAGCGGGCAGCGGTCGAACACTTCGGCGATCCAGTCGACGAACACGCGCACCTTCGGCGACAGATGGCGGCTGTGCGGATACACGACCGAGATCGGCATCGGCAGCGGCTTGATGCCGGGCAGCACTTCCTTGAGCCGGCCTTCGCGCAGGTGCGGCAGCACCATGAAGAGCGGCGGCTGGATCAGCCCGAAGCCTTCGATCCCGCAGGTCACGTATGCATCCGCATCGTTCACCGACACGATGCTTTCCATCTTGATCTCGGTTTCCTTGCCGTCGATCAGGAACGACCAGTCGATCGTGCGGCCGGTGCGGCTCGAGAAATAGTTGACGGCCTTGTGCTGGCTCAGATCCTCGATCGTCTTCGGCTCGCCGAAGTGCTCGAGATAGGCGGGCGCGGCGACCGTCACGCCTTCGAACAGGCCGACCCGGCGCGCGACGAGCGACGAGTCCTGCAGCGCACCGACGCGGATCACGCAGTCGACGCCTTCCTGCAGCAGGTCGACCGGGCGGTCGGACAAGCCGAGTTGCAGGTCGATGTCCGGATAGCGCGTGTGGAATTCGCACAGCGACGGAATCACGAGCAGCCGCCCGATCGAACCCGGCATGTCGATACGCAACTTTCCGTGCGGCTTCCGGTTGTTGGCCTGGAAGCTCGCTTCGGTTTCCTCGACGTCCGCGAGGATCCGCACGCATCTTTCGTAGTACGCGGCGCCGTCCGGCGTCAGCGACAGCCGGCGCGTGGTCCGGTGCATCAGCCGCACGCCGAGGAACGCTTCGAGATTCTGGATGATCGTCGTGACGGACGCCCGCGGCAAGCTGAGCGTTTCTGCTGCCTTGGTGAAGCTGCTTGTATCGACGACGCGAGTAAACACCTGCATGGCCTGAAGCCGGTCCATCACAACCTCCGCAATCTAGGGTCTGCTTGTATATGGGACGCGCATGCGTTGCCACGAGAACGGCCGCTCGCGAGGCGCGCGACGCCGCGAATACTGACGTATCGCCAAGGAGCGCAACGCGGCGAGCGGCCGTTCTCGTGGCAACCCCAAATTAAAAAATTCATGTCACGGGAATGCCCGAAATCGCCCGTATGGCGGCGTCGCTCGTCGCTTGTTTGGCTCGGCCAAACGGCGCTCCTCACTCCTTGCCCTACGAGCGATTTCGGGCATTCGCATGTGCGTTCCATATGCAAGCAGACCCTTTTGCCGCCGGAACAAGAAGGCTGCGCTACCTCGTGGGTGAACGCAGCCTCGGATTGTTCGGGGTCGTTGAATTGTGTTGCCGGATTATAGGCATTTATCCCAATGTCTGCCGGACCCAGAATTCGTTCCATCTCGAAATGGATGCTGCATCGTCATGGACGCTTCTGAATTCAGCAAATTCCTGAAAGCCGCGCTGCCCGCGCAAGCCTTGGCGGGCGCGGCGCTGACGGTCGCCGAAGTGGAAATTCCCGGCTACGCGCAGGACATCGTGCTGCGCCTCTACCGCCGCCCGGACAAGACCGGGTTGCCAGTAGTGCTTTATTTCCACGGCGGCGGTTTCGTCCGCGGTTCGCTCGAAGACGCCGATTTCGCCGCGCGTTTTTTAGCAGAACGCTTACCAGCTCTCGTAGTGTCGGTCGATTATTCGCTCGCGCCGGCCTTTCCTTTTCCGGCCGCGCCGGAGGATGCGTATCGCGCGGCCGTGTGGGCCGCGACACGTGCTCGCGCGTTCGGCGGCAATCCGAAGAAGATCGGTGTCGCGGGCCATGACGCGGGCGGCCAGCTCGCGAACTGTCTGGCATTCATCGCACGCGACCGCGGCGAAGTGTCGATCGCCGCGCAGGCGCTGTTCGGGCCGATGCTCGACCCGAGCATGACCCGCATCGGCGACGCCGAGCGCCTCGCGTCCGACATCACAGCGCGCGAATGCGCGGCCTGTTATCGCGCGTATCTGCCGCAGGCGGCGCAGCGCATGCACCCGTACGCGGCGCCGATCGAATCGGTGCGCCTCGCGGGGCTGCCGCCGACGCTCGTCGTCACCGCGCAGAACGACGTGCTGCACGTCGAAGCGGAGAAATATGCGGGCTGCCTGATTTCGTCGGGTGTGCTCACGCAGGTGATCCGCTATCCGGACATCACGCACGCCGCGCTAGCGACGCACGAAGCCGCATTCGAGGAAGCCGTGCGCTTCTTCCAGTGTCGCTTCAACGCGCGCCAGCCGAACCGTTCCGAATAACCAGAACCAATCCACGTTTACTGGAGATCCACATGGCCATCCTACGCACCTCCCGTTCCCGAATCGCGACAGCGGCGATCGTGACGCTCGCCGTCGTCGGCCTCGGAACGTTCGGCGCAATGCGCGTGAGCGCGAACGCGCCCGAAAAAGCGGCCGCGCCGCTGCCCGAAGTCGATGTCGCGACCGTCGTGCCGCAGACCGTGACCGACTGGCAAGGTTATTCGGGCCGCCTCGAAGCGATCGAGAAGGTCGACGTACGCCCGCAGGTGTCGGGCACGATCGTCGCGGTGAATTTCAAGGACGGCGCGCTCGTGAAGAAGGGCGACGTGCTGTTCGTGATCGACCCGCGCCCGTACCAGGCCGAAGTCGACCGCGCGGCCGCGCAGCTCGCGGCCGCCCAGGCGCGCAACGGCTATGCGCAGACCGACTGGCAGCGCGCGCAGCGGCTGATCGGCGACAACGCGATCGCGAAGCGCGATTACGACGAGAAGCAGAACGCAGCCCGCGAGGCGGCGGCGAACGTGAAGGCGGGCGATGCCGCGCTGGAAACGGCGCGCATCAACCTCGGCTATACGCGGATCACCGCGCCCGTGTCGGGCCGCGTGTCGCGCGCGGAGATCACGGTCGGCAACGTCGTGTCGGCCGGCGCATCGGCCGCGCCGCTGACGACGCTCGTGTCGGTGTCGCCGATCTATGCGTCGTTCGATGCGGACGAGCAGACCTACCTGCAATACATCAACGGCGCGCGCGACGGCCGCAAGGTGCCGGTCGAGCTCGGCCTCGCGAACGAAACCGGCTACTCGCGCAGCGGCGTGATCGATTCGGTCGACAACCGGCTCGACACGTCGTCGGGCACGATCCGCGTGCGCGCGCGCTTCGACAACGCCGACGGCGCACTCGTCCCGGGCCTCTACGCGCGCGTGAAGGTGGGCGGCAGCGCGCCGCACGAGGCGCTGCTCGTCGACGACGCGGCGATCAACACCGACCAGGACAAGAAGTTCGTGTTCGTCGTCGACCAGCAGGGCCGCGTGTCGTACCGCGAAGTGCAGCAGGGGATGCAGCACGGCAACCGGCGCGTGATCGTGAGCGGGCTTTCCGCGGGCGACCGCGTGATCGTGAACGGCACGCAGCGCGTACGGCCCGGCGAGCAGGTGAAGCCGCACATGGTCCCGATGACGGGCGGCGATGCGCCGTCCGCGCCGCTCGCGAGCACCGCGAAGCCGGCCGCACCGGCGAAGGCGGATTCGTAAGCGGTCCGCCGCTTCGCATCCGCGTTCAACCAGACAGAGCCAGAAATGAACATATCCAAATTCTTTATCGACCGGCCGATCTTTGCAGGAGTCCTATCGGTGATCATCCTGCTCGGCGGGGTGATCGCGATGTTCCTGCTGCCGATTTCGGAATATCCGGAAGTCGTGCCGCCTTCCGTGATCGTGAAGGCGCAGTACCCGGGCGCGAACCCGAAAGTGATCGCCGAGACGGTCGCGTCGCCGCTCGAGGAGCAGATCAACGGCGTCGAGGACATGCTCTACATGCAGTCGCAGGCGAACAGCGACGGCAACATGACGATCACCGTCACGTTCAAGCTCGGCACCGATCCGGACAAGGCCACGCAGCTCGTGCAGAACCGCGTGAACCAGGCGCTGCCGCGCCTGCCGGAAGACGTGCAGCGGCTCGGCATCACCACGGTGAAGAGCTCGCCGACGCTGACGATGGTCGTGCACCTGATCTCGCCGGACAACCGCTACGACATGACCTACCTGCGCAACTACGCGCTGATCAACGTGAAGGATCGCCTGTCGCGGATCCAGGGCGTCGGCCAGGTGCAGCTGTGGGGTTCGGGCGACTACGCGATGCGCGTGTGGCTCGATCCGCAGAAGGTCGCGCAGCGCGGGCTGTCCGCCGAGGACGTCGTGCAGGCGATTCGCGAGCAGAACGTGCAGGTCGCGGCCGGCGTGATCGGCGCGTCGCCGTCGCTGCCCGGCACGCCGCTGCAGCTGTCGGTGAACGCGCGCGGCCGTCTGCAGACGGAAGACGAGTTCGGCGACATCGTCGTGAAGACGACGCCGGACGGCGGCGTCACGCGCCTGCGCGACATCGCGCGGATCGAACTCGACGCATCCGAATACGGGCTGCGCTCGCTGCTCGACAACAAGCCGGCCGTCGCGATGGCGATCAACCAGTCGCCGGGCGCGAATTCGCTGCAGATCTCGGACGAAGTGCGCAAGACGATGGCCGAGCTGAAGCAGGACATGCCGGCGGGTGTCGACTACAAGATCGTCTATGACCCGACGCAGTTCGTGCGCTCGTCGATCAAGGCCGTCGTGCACACGCTGCTCGAAGCGATCGCGCTGGTCGTGATCGTCGTGATCGTGTTCCTGCAGACCTGGCGCGCGTCGCTGATTCCGCTGATCGCGGTGCCGGTGTCGATCATCGGCACGTTCTCGCTGCTGCTCGCATTCGGGTATTCGATCAACGCGTTGTCATTGTTCGGGATGGTGCTCGCGATCGGTATCGTGGTCGACGATGCGATCGTCGTCGTCGAGAACGTCGAGCGCAACATCGAAAGCGGGATGAATGCGCGGCAGGCGACCTACAAGGCAATGCAGGAAGTGAGCGGGCCGATCATCGCGATCGCGCTGACGCTCGTCGCCGTGTTCGTGCCGCTCGCGTTCATGTCGGGCCTGACCGGCCAGTTCTACAAGCAGTTCGCGATGACGATCGCGATCTCGACGGTGATCTCGGCGTTCAACTCGCTGACGCTGTCGCCGGCGCTGTCCGCGATCCTGCTGAAGGGTCATGGCGAAAAGGAAGACTGGCTCACGCGCGTGATGAACCGCGTGCTCGGCGGCTTCTTCCGCGGCTTCAACAAGGTGTTCCATCGCGGCGCGGAGAACTACGGCCGCGGCGTGCGCGGCGTGCTGTCGCGCAAGACGCTGATGCTGGGCGTGTACCTCGTGCTGGTGGGCGCGACCGTGCTGGTGACGAAGGTCGTGCCGGGCGGTTTCGTGCCCGCGCAGGACAAGGAATACCTGATCGCGTTCGCCCAACTGCCGAACGGTGCATCGCTCGACCGTACCGAGAAGGTGATCCGCGACATGGGCTCGATTGCGCTGAAGCAGCCGGGCGTCGAGAGCGCGGTGGCGTTCCCGGGGCTGTCGGTGAACGGCTTCACGAACAGCTCGAGCGCGGGCATCGTGTTCGTCACGCTGAAGCCGTTCTCCGAGCGGCACGGCAAGGCGCTGTCGGCCGGCGCGATCGCCGGCGCGCTGAACCAGCAGTACGGCGCGATCAAGGACTCGTTCGTCGCGGTGTTCCCGCCGCCGCCGGTGCTCGGCCTCGGCACGCTCGGCGGTTTCAAGATGCAGATCGAGGATCGTGGCGCGGTCGGTTATGCGCGGCTTGCGGATGCGACCAACGACTTCATCAAGCGCGCGCAGCAGGCGCCCGAGCTTGGCCCGCTGTTCACGAGCTACCAGATCAACGTGCCGCAGCTCAACGTCGATCTCGACCGCGTGAAGGCGAAGCAGCTCGGCGTGCCGGTCACGGACGTGTTCAACACGATGCAGGTGTATCTCGGCTCGCTGTACGTGAACGACTTCAACCGCTTCGGGCGCGTGTACCAGGTGCGCGTGCAGGCCGATGCGCCGTTCCGCCAGCGTGCTGACGACATCCTGCAGTTGAAGACGCGCAACGACAAGGGCGAGATGGTGCCGCTGTCGTCGCTCGTCACGGTAACGCCGACGTTCGGCCCTGAAATGGTCGTGCGCTACAACGGCTACACCGCGGCCGACATCAACGGCGGCCCGGCGCCGGGCTTCTCGTCGGGCCAGGCGCAGGCCGCGATCGAGCGGATCGCGCACGAGACGCTGCCGCGCGGCGTGCGGTTCGAGTGGACCGACCTCACGTACCAGCAGATCCTCGCGGGCAACGCGGCGATCGTCGTGTTCCCGATCAGCGTGCTGCTCGTGTTCCTGGTGCTCGCCGCGTTGTATGAAAGCCTGACGCTGCCACTCGCGGTGATCCTGATCGTGCCGATGAGCATTCTGTCGGCGCTGACGGGCGTGTGGCTCACGCAGGGCGACAACAACATCTTCACGCAGATCGGCCTGATGGTGCTGGTGGGGCTGTCCGCGAAGAACGCGATCCTGATCGTCGAATTCGCGCGTGAACTGGAGCACGACGGCAGGACGCCGCTCCAGGCCGCGATCGAGGCGAGCCGGATGCGGCTGCGCCCGATCCTGATGACGTCGATCGCGTTCATCATGGGTGTCGTGCCGCTCGTCACGTCGACCGGCGCGGGTTCGGAGATGCGGCACGCGATGGGCGTCGCGGTGTTCTTCGGGATGCTCGGCGTGACGCTGTTCGGGCTGATGCTGACGCCGGTGTTCTACGTCGTGCTGCGTACGCTCGCGGGCGGCAAGATCCACGTTGCCGGCAAGGACTCGGCCGGGTATGGCGTGCCAGCCCAGGGCGTACCGGCTTCGGATGCTTGAGGATAAGAAGATGGACAACATGCACAACACGAATGGCCTGATGCGCTTCGCGAAGGCGGCGGCCGCGAGCACTCTGCTCGCGACGCTGCTCGCCGCGTGCGCGGTGGGCCCCGACTACAAGCGCCCGGATGTGTCGACGCCCGCCGCGTTCAGGGAAGCGCCGACGCTCGCCGCGGGCGAACAGGCCGGCACGTGGAAGACGGCCGAGCCGTCGGACGGCGCGCACCGCGGCGAATGGTGGACGGTGTTCGGCGACCCGGTGCTCGATTCGCTCGAGACGCAGGCGCTCGCCGCGAACCAGAACCTGAAGGCCGCGGCCGCGCGTGTCGAGGAAGCGCGCGCGGCGACGCGTTCGGCGCGCTCGCAATGGTTCCCGCAGGTCGGCGCCGGTTTCGGGCCGACGCGCGAAGGGCTGTCGTCGGCGTCGCAGTTCCAGCCGCAAGGCACGGGCCCGACCACCGCGACGCTGTGGCGCGCGCAGGGCACGGTGTCCTACGAGGCCGACCTGTTCGGCCGCGTCGGCCGCAACGTCGAGGCGTCGCGCGCCGACCAGGCGCAGAGCGAAGCGCTGTTCCGTTCGGTGCAGCTCGCGCTGCAGGCGGACGTCGCGCAGAACTACTTCGAACTGCGCCAGCTCGACTCGGACCAGGACCTGTACCGCCGCACGGTGGAATTGCGCGATCAGGCGCTGAAGCTCGTGCAGCGCCGCTTCAACGAAGGCGACATCAGCGAGCTCGACGTGTCGCGCGCGAAGAACGAGCTGGCCAGCGCGCAGGCCGATGCGGTCGGCGTCGCGCGCCGGCGCGCGGCTTCCGAGCACGCGCTCGCGATCCTGCTCGGCAAGGCGCCCGCGGATTTCGCGTTCAAGGAAACGCCGATCGTGCCGGTCGGCGTGAAGATTCCGGCGGGCCTGCCGTCCGCGCTGCTCGAACGCCGTCCGGACGTGTCGGCGGCCGAGCGCGCGATGGCGGCCGCGAACGCGCGGATCGGCCTCGCGAAGTCGGCGTATTTCCCGAAGCTCGATATCACGGGGGCGTTCGGTTATGAGGCGTCGACGCTCGGCAACCTGTTCCTGTGGTCGAGCCGCACGTTCCTGCTCGGGCCGTTCGCCGGTACCGCGCTGACGCTGCCGCTGTTCGACGGCGGGCGCCGTGCGGCCGGCGTGCAGCAGGCGCGTGCGCAGTACGACGAACAAGTTGCGAACTATCGGCAGCAGGTGCTCGTCGCGTTCCGCGAGGTCGAGGACAATCTCGCCGACCTGCGCTTGCTCGATGATCAGATCCGCGCGCAGGACGCGGCCGTCAATGCGTCGCGCCGTGCGGCGACGCTGTCGCGCACTCAGTATCAGGAAGGCCAGGTCGCGTATCTCGACGTGATCGACAGCGAGCGCTCGGTGCTGCAGTCGCAGTTGCAGTCGAACCAGTTGACCGGTGCGCAGGCCGTGTCGACCGTGAACCTGATTCGTGCGTTGGGCGGCGGGTGGGGCGCGGCGCCGACGGCGGTTGGCGATGCGGCGACGGCCAGGCAGGAAGTCGCCGTGCGTTGAGATGCCGGCCCGCGACGGGCCGCCGTAGCAGGTGGATGATCGAAGAACCCCGATCCGTGATGACGCGGATCGGGGTTTTTTATTGACCGTTCATCGGCCGTCCGCTATGCCTGCTGCTCCGGTTTCACGTCCGTGCGTTCCGCGATCACCACCGCGTACCGGCCGACCGCATCGGCGATGCGTTCCGCCAGCGCGGGGTCGCGCACCGCGCGCGCGAGCGTGACGCCGCCTGAAAGCAGCGCGAGGAATGCGATCGCTCGGTCGTCGTCCGGTGTGTCGCCCAGTCCGGACGATACTTCGTCGACGATCTGCCGCAATGCCTGTTCGTACGCGTCGCGCGTGTCGTCGTCGGCGCGCATCACTTCGGGGGACAGGCTCGGCAGCGCACAGCTTTCGCCGAGTTCGCAGGTGCGCCGCGGCCCGAGGTAGAACGAAACGAACGGGCGCCGCCAGCGCGCGCCATGTTCGGCCTTGAACGTCGCGACCCCTTGTCGGAGCTGGTCGAGGCCGGCGAGGACGACACTGCGGAATGCTTCACCCTTCGATTTGAAATGCCCGTAGAACGCGCCGTTGGTGACGCCCGCCGCCTTCGTCAGCGGACCGATGCCGGAGCCGCCATACCCCTCCTGACGGAACAATCGGCTCGCGGCATCGAGGATGCGCGCGCGGGTTTCGTGCTTGTGCTCGACGGAATAACGCATGACAGGCTCGCTTCAGAGCGATCGCTCTTTATCTTGCAAAGAGAGCGATCGGTGTCTAATGTATAGAGAGTGACTGATATTTATATCACGTCACGATTCCGATCACCTGACCAGGAGGAAGTGCGATGCCGATCACGCTAACAGTATCTGAAGGGGTTTTCACGCCGGACGACGAAGGGCCGGTATTTGCCGAGCTGACCGATGCGCTGCTGGATGTCGAAGGGTTGACCGGGAATGCGTTCCTGGCGCCGAACGTGGTGGGCACGCTCAACGTGCTGCCGCGGCACCGGACCTTCGTGCGTGGACGCGCGGAGCCTGCCGCATTCGTCGAACTGAAGCTTCCCGCCGTGGCGCTGGCGGCGCCCGACACGCAGCGGCAATTCGTCGAACGGGCGACCGCGATCGTGCTGCGCCGGGCCGGCGGGCGGCTGACGCCGGCGCAAGTGTGGGTGAATGTCGTCCATGCCGTCGACGGCGGATGGGGGATTGCCGGACGACGCTACGACAACGCGTCGCTCGTCGATTCGATCCAGAGTGCGGCCGCGGCTGCGCAGTAACTGCAACTAACGGTCGATCCGTCATGCGTTGACCGACGGTGCGGCGGCAATCGCCGCCGCACCGGTTACGTGGTTTCGCCAGCAGCCCGCAGCGCCTGCACCAGTTCGCTCGCCGCCTTGCCGAGCCCAGTGTGTTTCGGCCGCCGCAGGTACACCGGCAGCGGCAGCCCGTTGCGGATGTTCGCGAACGCGAGCGGTGCGAGTTCGCCGGCCGTGACATACCGGCCGATCATCGATGCGGGCAGGTTTGCCCAGCCGTGACCGGCTGTCACGAGCGCGATCGCGGTGGCCATGTCGGTCACCTTCCATGTGCGGTTGCCGATCACGGGCCGCACGTCGGTCAACTGCCGCTCCGGATCGGCGATCACGATCTGCCGGAAGCCAGACAGCCGCTCGATCGCTTCAGGATGCGCGGCTTCGGCGATCAGCGGATGGCTCGGCGCGGCGACCGCAATGAGCGTTTCGGTCCACAGCGCATGGATCTGTTCTTGCGGATGCAGGTCGAGCCCGCCGTACGCGACGCACAGATCGACGGCGCCGCGGTGCAGCGCGTCGACGATCGCGTCCTGCGGCGCCGTGACGATGCTGATCGCGAGCGCCGGATATTTCGCGGCGACTGCCGTCAGCGCGCGGGCGACGGGCGCGCTGTCGAGTTCGGCCGCGAGCCCGAGCCGCAGTGTGTCCTCGACGCCTTCCGACAGGTGCTGCGCATGCGCGCGCAGCGCGTGCAGCCGTTCGGCGATCGAGCGTGCATCGGGCAACAGCGCGGCCATTGCAGCGGTCGGTGTCGGTTCGCGCGTGCCGCGGTCGAACAGCACGAGATCGAGTTCGGCCTCGAGGTTCGCGATCGCCATGCTGACCGCCGACGGCGTGCGGCCGAGCGCGCGCGCGGCCGCCGAGAACGAGCCTTTGTCGATGACGGTCAGCAGCATGTCGATGTGGTCGCTGGTCAGCACGTGCGGCCTCCTGTCAGAAAAATTGAAAGGACCTGACTTTGGCGGACAGGGTACCCGCTGCTAGTCTCGCCACCTTGTTCGATTCGAAGGGGATGTTCATGCAAGGCTGGAAGCGACGCATAGTCTACGTCGTGATGTTCGAGGTGCTCGGCATCCTGATCGCGTCGACGGTGCTCGGCGTGCTGAGCGGCGCGAGCGCCGAAACGAGCGGCCTGCTGGGCGTGATGATCTCGACGACGGGCGTCACCGTCAATTTCCTGTACAACCTCGCGTTCGAGGCGTGGGAGCGGCGGCGCGCGGCGACGACGCGCACCGTGGGGCGGCGCGTGCTGCACGCGGTCGGTTTCCAGGTCGCGCTCGTGACGTTCCTGATCCCGCTGATCGCATGGTGGCTCGACGTGTCGCTGGTGCAGGCGTTCCTGTTCGACGCGGTGCTGATCGTGTTCTTCCCGATCTTCACGTTCGTGTACAACTGGTCGTTCGACAGCGTGTTCGGGCTGCCGGATGCGGTGACGCGGAAGGCCGACGCGGCTGCGTGATGCAATGCGCCGCGCCGGTGTCCGGCACGCGGACGTGGATCGTTCAGAGGTGTCCGGATCCGCGCGGCGGATGCGCCGGTGATGTGCGGCGGGCGACAGGAAAGCGATGCGGGGCGGGCCCGCACCGTTTCCGGATGAAGCAGGAGAACCGGGCGGAACGAACGCCGCCCGTGAACTTACGCGGCGATGAACTCGTGCACGTAGCGGTTGAACACGGCGGGGCTCGCTGCATTCATCCCGTGCGACGCGCCGGCGACGGTCTGCCGTTGCGCATCACCGATCCACTGCGACAGCGTGTCGACGTTGTTGCGGAACATCTTCGGGCTGCGCTGGCCGTCGATCAGCAGCGTGCGGCATGCGATATCGCCGGCCGTGTGCTGCGAATACGCGGGCAGCGGATCGCGCAACTGCTTCGGCAGCGTGCTCGCGTTGTCGATCGCCATCGTGCGGAAGCGCGACGTGCTCTTTTTCCATGCGCCGGGCAGGCTCACCGAATCGACGAACATCTCGAGGCCGGACTCGACGTCGCCTTGCCCGATCAGGTTCACGGCCTGCGTGCGCAGCGCGATCGCGGCAGCCGGCAGCGCGGCTTCGCGCACGCCCTGCTGCTGCAGCGGGCCGCCCGGATCAGCGAGCGTCAGCGTGTCGACGAGCTGCGGATGCTGGCGTGCGACGTTGAACGCGACGCTGCCGCCGCGCGAATGACCGACCAGATGCACGGGGCCGAGATCGAGCGCGTCGATGAATTCGGCGAGCTCGTCGACGTGGTTCTGCCAGCTGAACTCGTCCTGGATGCCTGCTTCGACGGCCGGCCAGTAGTGGCTGAGGCTCGGCGCGATGCAGCGGTAGTGGGCCGACAGCGATGCAAGCTGCGGATCCCAGTAGCGGTAGTCGCACAGCGAGCCGTGCACGAACACCATCGGCGCGCCGCTGCCCCGCTCGACATACGGCAGGCTGATGCCTGACGAAAGCGTCGCAAATTGCAGGTCGGGGTTCGCGAGCACGGACGGCTCGATTCGCATGTTCATGACTGAAAGACTCAAAGGTGCGTCAACACGACGCAACTATGCATCACGGCGACCTGCAAGGAAAACGCATAATTTTCATCGTGACGATCAATTTTATTGATGGCTCGGCTGAAAACCCTTGTCAGAGCGTGGTCATGCATCGAAGCCTTCAATCATCTGACGATTGATTTCGGCGGAGGAAGGGCGTGCGGTGGCCTGCGCGCACGCGCAAACGCACCGGAAAAGAGGGGAGGCAGGGGGCTCTGCGCGTCACCGCACCGCCAACGCAGGCGCAGTCTGAAGCTCGACGGGAAGGTCGTTATCGGCCGCGAACTGCATCGCGAAGTCGAACGCGTCCGCGCATACGTCGCGCAATTCGTCCGACACGAACAGGCATTTGATGCCGCCGTCGACGACCGGCATCGCGAGCCGCGACAGCGCGCACGGATAGCCGGGACGCCGTTCGCCGACGAACAACGTGATGACGCCCGCGAGGCGTTCGGGCCAGTCGCTCGGGCGGAAGGTCTTCTGCGCGCGCGTGACGCCGCGGATCAGGTGGCCGCGGGTTTGGCCAATGAGGCGGCCGTGTTCGGTGACTTCGATGCGATTCATGCTGTGGTGCGTGTCCTCGTTCGCGTCATTCGCCGCCGTCGGCCGCCGCGTCGCCGCGCGCGGGAATCCGCAGGTTGCGCAGCTTGTGATAGAGCGTCTTCTTCGGCATGCCGAGCGCGACGCTTGCGTCCGCAACGTTGCCGTGGTGACGCTGCAGCATGTCCTCGATCAGCATCCGTTCGAAATACGCGAGCTGTTCCGCAAGCGTGCCGCCCACGGCGGGTGCGCCGCCCGACGTCAGCAGGCTGTCGCCGGTCAGCCCGAGCACGAAGCGGTCGGCCACGTTCTGCAGCTCGCGCACGTTGCCGGGCCACGCGTGCGTCATCAGTTCGGACACCTGCGCAGCCGTGACGACCGGCGCAGGCTGCCCGAAGCGCCGCGCGGCCGCGAGCACGAAATGCTCGAACAGCAGCGGCACGTCCTCGCGCCGCTCGCGCAGCGGCGGCAGCTCGATCTGCGCGACGTTGAGGCGATACAGCAGATCCGCGCGAAAGCGCCCGTCGGCTGCGAGTTCGGCGAGATCGGCCTTCGATGCGGCAACCACGCGGCAGTCGACCGGAATCAGCTCGTTCGCGCCGAGCCGCTCGACCACGCGCTCCTGAAGCACGCGCAGCATCTTGATCTGCAGCGAAATCGGCATCGTCTCGATTTCGTCGAGGAACAGCGTGCCGCCATGCGCCCATTCGATCTTGCCGATGCGCTTCTTGATCGCGCCGGTGAACGCGCCGGCCTCGTGGCCGAACAGTTCGCTCTCGAAGATCTGCTCAGGCAGGCCGCCGCAGTTCAGCGCGACGAAATGTGCATCGCGCCGGCCGCCGAAGTCGTGCAGGCTGCGCGCGATCAGTTCCTTGCCGGTGCCCGTTTCGCCGGTGATCAGCACCGACACCGACGTATCGGCGAGGCGCAGGATCTTCTTGCGCACGTCGGCCATCGCGGGCGACTTGCCGAGCACGTACGCTTCGATGCCCTGCCAGTTGTTGAGCGCCGCGCGCAGCCCCTGCACTTCGAGCGTCAGGCGGCGCTTCTCGACCGCGCGCGCGACGCGGCCGGCGATCACGTCCGACGAGAACGGCTTCTCGATGAAGTCGTACGCGCCGACCTGCATCGCGCCGACGGCCGTCGAGATATCCGCGTGGCCGCTGATCAGCACGACCGGGATCTGCGCATCGACGGCCATCACGCGGTCGAGCAACTGCAGCCCGTCGATGCCCGGCATCCGCACGTCCGACACGATCACCACCGGCGCGCCGGGCGCGACGTGCGCGAGCGCGTCGGCGGCCGACGCGAACGCGTCGACCGGGAACCCGGCGAGCGCGACGGCCTGCTCGACGCCGATCCGGACGTTTTCATCGTCCTCGACGACCAGCACCCGAATCTCATCTTCCATGCTCTGTCCTTTGCAGCGTCGCCGCCGCGAATTCGATACTGAACTGCGCGCCGCCTTCGTCGCGGTTCGTCGCGGCGATCTTCGCGCCGAACGCCTCGACGATGCGCGACGTGATCGCGAGGCCGAGCCCGAGGCCCTGGCCGCGCGGCTTGGTCGTGACGAACGGCTCGAACAGGTGCGGCAGCACGTCGGGCGCGATGCCGGCGCCGCTGTCGGCGATCGTGAAGCGCACGCGGCCGGCTTCGTCCGCGTCGGCCGCCTCGATGACGATGCGGCGCACGGGCGCATCGTGCACCGCGTCGAGCGCGTTGCCGAGCAGGTTCACGATCACCTGCTGCAACTGGCTCGATTCGGCCGACACCGCCGTGCCGGGCGCGATGTGCACGTCGAGCCGCACGCCTTCGTCGCGGATCCGCGCGTCGTAGATGAGCCGCGCATGTGCGACGGCCTCGTTCAGCGACACCGCGACGCGCTCGACGTCGGGCTTGCGCGCGAAGGTTTTCAACTCGCCGGTGAGCACCGCCATGCTGTCGACGAGCTTGCCGATCCGTTCGAGATTGGCATCGGCCTGCGCCGGCTGGCCGCGCGCGAAGAACGTGCGCGCGTTGTCGCACAGCGTGCGGATCGCGACGAGCGGCTGGTTCAGCTCGTGCGTGAGGCCGGCGGCCATCTGCCCGAGCACCGCGAGCTTGCCCGCGTGCACGACTTCCTGCTGCGAATCGCGCAGCCGCTGCTCGGTGCGCTCGCGCTCGACGATCTCGCGCTGCATCTGCTCGTTCGCGGCCGTCAGCGCGGCCGTGCGCTGCGCGACGGTCAGCTCGAGCCGGTCGTTCGCGCGGCGCAGCGCGTCCTGCGCATTCAGCCTTGCGACGATCGCGCGGCGGCGCTGGATCGCGTAGCCGGCCAGCAGCGCGGCGATCAGGAACGCGCCCGTGACGAACACGAACGCCGTCTGCTGCTGGCGCCGCGCGCCCGCGATGTCGAGCAGCACCATCAGCGAATCGCCGGCCTGCGGCGCGGGCCGCGACATCACCAGATAGCGTGTGTTGTGGCCGGCGCGGCGCGGATCGGGGAACGTGCCGAGCCACGCGGCCGCGCTGCGGTCGCCGATGCGGCGGTACGGCAGCGCGTCGACGGTACGGCCTGCGTATTGCCGCGACGCCTGGATGTCGCGCTGCTGCTGCGCGGTGATCGGGCGCAGCGCGGTGAATTTCCATTCGGGTTCGGTCGAGATCACGACCACGCCGTTGCTGTCGACGACCATCGCGGCGACGCCCGGCGCGCGCCAGGCCGATTCGAGCGAATCGACGCTGATCTTCACGGCGGCCACGCCGATCGGCACGCCGTCGTCGCGCACCGCGCTGGCGAAATAGACGCCCGGCACGCCCGTGTTGGTGCCGATGCCGAAGAAGCGGCCGCTGCCGCGCGCGAGCGCGTCCTTGAAGTACGGCCGGTACGACACGTTGGTGCCGACGAAGCTGAGCGTCTCGTTCCAGTTGCTGGCGGCGATCACCTCGCCTTGCAGGTCGATCACGTCGACCGCGCCGCTGCCCGCGTCGCGGTTCACGGCTTCGAGGTACGTGTTCACCGTGTGCACGAGATCGGGCGCGTCGTGCGGCGCGGCCTTCAGCATCGCGCGTACGCCGTCCTGCCGCGCGACCAGGCCGGGCAGGATCTCGAAGCGACCGAGCTCGCTCTTCAGGCTCGACGCATACAGGTCGAGCCGGTGCGCGCCGGTTTCCTCGAGCGCGTCGATCGCGCGTTCCCACGCGAAATCGACGGCCGCACCGGCCACGCCGACATACAGCACGGCCGCCGACGCCCAGCCCCACCACGGGATTCCCTTGAAGCTCTTCTGCACGTTCGCCCTCATCGAAGCCCGCTACCGGCCGTCCGCAACCGGCCGTCCGCAATCGGCCGGCCCTAACGACGCGCGCCGCGCGCCGGCAGCGGCGCGTGCGAAGCGGCCTGCGCGACGGTGCGCGCGGCGGTGCGTCACCCGAAGTGCGCGACCAGGATCAGCGTGACCGTGACGACGATCGCGCCGCCGATCCGCGTCGCGATCTGCGCGAACGGCATCAACTGCATCCGGTTCGCGGCGGTCAGGATCGCGACGTCGCCGGTGCCGCCTTGCCCGCTATGGCACGCGTTCACGATTGCGGTGTCGATAGGGTACATCTTCATCAGGCGGCCGACCACGAAACCGGTGCCCATCAGCGTCGCGACGGTCGACACGATGGTCACGACGTTGACGATCGTGAACGCGGCGGTCAGCTTGTCCCACGGCGTCATCGCGACGCCGATCGCGAACAGCAGCGGATACGTGACGGCGGTCGAGAAGAACTTGTAGACGACGAACGCGCCTTCCTGCAGCGGCGGCGACACCGCGCGCGCGAGCTTCACGAGCACCGCGAGGAACAGCATCGCGACCGGTGCGGGCAGGCCGAACAGCTTGTGCGCCATCAGGCCGACGAGGTACAGCGTGATCGCCGTGATGCCGGCGCCCGCGATGTGCGTGACGTCGACGTGGCCGCGGATTTCTTCGTTTTCCGGCGTCATGTCGCCGGATTCGCCGACCTGCAGGCGGCCGTTGCCGGTCAGGTGCGGCAGGCGCTTGCCGAGCATGTCGAGCGCACCCGACAGGATGATCGCGGTCAGGCTGCCGAGCATCACCGGCGGCAGCACCATCGCGAACATCTCGCCTTGCGGCAGGTGCATCAGTTCCGAATAGCCGATCGACAGCGGAATCGCGCCTTCGCCGACGCCGCCGGCCATGATCGGCACGACGATGTACAGCAGCGTGTGGCGCGCGCCGAGGCCGAGCGCGGTACCCACCGCCGTGCCGACGATCGCCGCGGCGACCGAGCCGGCCGCGAGCGGGATGAAGATCTTCACGAAGCCCTGGATCAGCACGCGGCGATCCATGCTCAGGATGCTGCCGACGATGATCGACGCGATGAACAGGTACAGGAAGTTGGTCGACTTCGTGAATTCGACCGTCAGGTTCAGCACTGGCTTCGGCAGCAGGTGGTAGTAAGTGAGCGCCGACGGCACGAAGGTCGCGAAGATCGCGGCCGCGCCGATGTTGCGCAGCAGCGGCAGGCGCTTGCCGAGTTCGGCGCACGTGAAGCCGAAGAACGCGAGCACGGCGATCGCCATCGAGATTTCGCCGGGCACCTTGCCCGTCACCGCGAAGCCGACGATCAGCCCGAGCAGGATCACGTAGACCGGCAGCGGGATGATGCCGATGCGGATTTCCATCAGCTTCCACCAGCCTTCCGGCCAGAAGCGTGCGCGTGTGGCGGGGCCGGCTTCGGCAATCGGCTCGGGATGGGACGGGGTATGGATAGAGGTCTGCAAGACGTGTCTCCTGATGTTGGAATGCCTGCTTTGCTTCGCGGCATCGTGTGCCGACTATTACGCAACCTCCGTGCCAAGGCGCAGGCCTGCAGGCGTGCTTGCAGATCGTTGATTCATAAGGAATTTGTATCGTCTGCGGAAAGGGCCGCGCGGAGGCTGTTCCGAGATTTCGGAATTCGTGCGGCGGGCAGGCCGAGATTTCGGCTGGATGGCGCGTCAGGCGCACGGTCAGCCCGGCCGCGCCCCGATCTCGCCCTGTACGCGCCCCGTATCGCCGCGCCCCGATCACCCGCCATATCGCCGCGCGCGATTTTCTTCGCACAATCGCTTCGTAGACCGCCCCCTCGCCGCTCTCTATCATCGGCTGATCCTTTTCCGATGCGACGACGACTGTCCGGAGAACGCCCGCGCGTTCGCCGCGGCGTCGCTCATCCGTCGATACCGTCTTTGGACAGGAGAGTGGTTCCATGCTGCATGCCGTTTTTTCCGCCCGCTTTTCCTCCGGCCGCTTCGCGCGGCCGGCCCGCCTGCTGGCGGCCGCGCTGCTCGCCGGGTTGTTCGGCGTCGGGCTGCTGAACGGCGCGCGCGCCGACACCGCGCAGCTGAAGGTCGGCATCTCGACCAGCCCGCAGATCGAGGCGCTGAAGATCGCCGCGAAGGAGGCGAAGGCGCAGGGGCTCGACGTGAAGATCGTCGAGTTCACCGACTGGAATACGCCGAACGCGGCGCTCGCGAACAAGGACATCGACGTCAACTACTTCCAGCACATCCCGTTTCTCGAGAACGCGAACAAGCAGGGCGGCTACAACTTCGTGTCGATCGCGCCCGGCACGATCATGAAGATCGGCCTCTACTCGAAGAAGGTGAAAAGCTTTGCCGAGCTGAAGGACGGCGCGCGCGTCGCGATCGCGAACGATCCGGTGAACGGCGGGCGCGGGCTGTTGCTGCTGCAGCGCGCGGGCCTGATCGCGCTGAAGCCGGGCGCCGACTATCGCGCGACGACGCACGACATCGTGTCCAACCCGAAGCACCTGAAGATCATTCCGCTCGAAGCGTCGCAGCTCGCGCGTTCGCTCGACGACGTCGATCTCGCGCAGGGCTACCCGAGCTTCATCAAGCTCGCCGGCACGACCGACCCGAACAGCGCGCTGCTGTTCGACGGCACCGAGAACAAGATCTTCGCGATCCAGTGGGTCGTGCGGCCCGACAGCGTGAACGACCCGCGCATCCGCAAGTTCATCGCGATCTACCAGCACTCTCCGGCCGTGCGCAAGGCGCTCGACAACGCGTTCGGCTCGCTGTACGCGATCGCGTGGTGACGGAGGCGCACATGACGACGGCGAACCGGAAGAAGATCCTGCTCAACGCATTCAACATGAACTGCGTCGGGCACATCAACCACGGGCTGTGGACGCATCCGCGCGACCGCTCCGCGCACTACACCGATCTCGACTACTGGGCCGATCTCGCGAAGACGCTCGAACGCGGCAAGTTCGACGGAATCTTTCTCGCGGACATCGTCGGCGTGTACGACGTGTTCGGCGGCGGCCCCGACGCCGCGCTGCGCGAATCGGTGCAGGTGCCCGTCAACGATCCGTTGCTGCTCGTGCCCGCGATGGCGCAGGTCACGCGGCATCTCGGCTTCGGCGTGACCGCGAACCTGACCTACGAGCCGCCTTACCTGTTCGCGCGCCGCATGTCGACGCTCGACCACCTGACGAAGGGGCGGGTGGGCTGGAACATCGTCACCGGTTATCTCGACAGCGCCGCGCGCGGGATGGGCCTCGCGCAGCAGATCGGCCACGACGACCGCTACGAGCGCGCGGACGACTACATGGACGTCGTCTACAAGCTGTGGGAACAAAGCTGGGACGACGATGCGGTGATCCGCGATGCACAGGCACGCGTGTTCGCGCAGCCGGGCAAGGTGCGGCGCGTGAAGCACGACGGGCCGTTCTATTCGGTCGACGCGATCCACCTGAGCGAGCCGTCGCTGCAGCGCACGCCGGTGCTGTACCAGGCCGGTTCGTCCGCGCGCGGCGTCGAGTTCGCGGGCCGGCATGCGGAATGCGTGTTCGTCAACGGGCAGAGCAAGGCCGCCGCGCGCGCGGCCGCGCTCGACATCCGCGCGGCCGCCGCGCGGCAGGGGCGCGACCCGGCGTCGATCCGGATCTTCGCGGGCGTGAGTGTCGTGACGGCCGAGACCGAGCGGCTCGCGCGCGAAAAATTCGACGAATACCGGCGCTACGCGAGCCCCGAAGCCGGCCTCGCGCATTTCGCGAGTTCGACCGGCATCGACTTCGCGAAGTACGGTCTCGACGAACCGATCTCGTACGTGAAGACCGATTCGATCCAGTCGGCCGTCGACGCGATCTCGCGCAAGAGCACGACCGGCACGTGGACCGTGCGCCGGATGCTCGAACAGATGTCGCTCGGCGGCCGGTATGCGCCGATCGTCGGTTCGCCGTCGCAGGTCGCGGACGAGCTGCAGTCATGGATCGACGAGACCGGCATCGACGGCTTCAACCTGACGCGCACCGTGATGCCCGAGTCGTTCGAGGATTTCGTCGACTGGGTCGTGCCCGAGCTGCAGAACCGCGGCGTCTACAAGGAAGACTACGATCCCGCGCCGACGCTGCGCGAGAAACTGTTCGGCGCGGGTGCGCGCCTGCCTGCGTGGCACACCGGCGCGCAGCACCGGCCGGCCGCCGTGCCCGAACCCGCGCATCCCGCGCACGCCTGAACGTGACGGAGCGAAGCGATGACGCAATTGTTCGATACGCTGGGTTTCATCGACGCCTCGGCCGCGCGCGCCGGCGCCGCAGCAACGGTGCATGAGACGACGGCTGCGCCGGCCGATGGCGTGGCCGTGTCGCTGGAGCAGGTCGGCAAGGTGTTCGCGACGCCGCGCGGCCAGGCCGCCGCGCTGCGCGACGTGACGCTCGACGTGCGGCGCGGCGAGGTGTTCGGGATCATCGGCCGCAGCGGCGCCGGGAAGTCGACGCTGCTGCGGCTCCTGAACGGCCTCGAACGGCCGAGCTCGGGCCGCGTGCGCGTGCAGGGCGTCGACGTCGGCGCGCTCGACGAGGACGGGCTTGTCGCGCTACGCCGCCGCACCGGCATGGTGTTCCAGCATTTCAACCTGCTGTCCGCGAAAACGGTATTCGAGAACGTCGCGCTGCCGCTGAAGATCGCCGGCGTGCCGAAGGCCGAGCGCGTGCGCAAGGCCGACGCGCTGCTCGAACTCGTCGGGCTGACCGCGAAGCGCGACGCGTATCCGGCGAGCCTGTCGGGCGGGCAGAAGCAGCGCGTCGGCATTGCCCGCGCGCTCGTGCACGATCCCGAGGTGCTGCTGTGCGACGAGGCGACGTCGGCGCTCGATCCCGAGACGACGCAGTCGATCCTCGCGCTGCTCGCCGACATCAACCGCCGCCTCGGGCTGACGATCGTGCTGATCACGCACGAGATGGAAGTGATCCGCGCGGTGTGCGACACGATCGCGGTGATCGAACAGGGCGAAGTCGTCGAAACGGGCCCCGTGTGGCGCGTGTTCGGCGATCCGCGCCACGGCGCGACGCGCGCGCTGCTCAGCACGCTGGTGCACGACCTGCCGGCCGAGCTGGCCGCGCGCGTGCGGCCGCTGCCCGAGCAGGCCGCATTGCCGGACGGTGCGCAGGTCGTGCTCGACGTTCGTTATACGGGCGAGAGCGGCGGCGAGCCGGACGTCGGCGCGCTCGCGGCGGCGCTCGGCGGCTCCGTGCGTTTCCTGCACGGCGGGATCGAGTGCATCCAGGGGCATGCGCAAGGGCGGCTCGTGATCGCGGCCGCGCCGCGCGTGGATGACGCCGGCCAGTCGCCGGCACGCGGCGGCGCGGTTGCCGCGCTGCTCGAACGCGCGCGCCGCCACGCGAATCACGCGGAGGTGCTCGGCTATGTTTGAGCTCTGGTGGCCCGAACTGCTCGACGCGATCCGCGACACGCTGTCGATGGTCGCCGCATCGGCCGCGATCGCGGCGCTGATCGGCATCCCGCTTGCGGTGATCCTCGTGACGACCGCGCCCGGCGGCATCTACGCGCGACGCGGCGTGAACGCGGTGCTCGGCGCGCTCGTCAACGTGTTCCGTTCGACGCCGTTCATCATCCTGCTCGTCGCGCTGCTGCCGTTCACGCGCGTGCTGATCGGCACGACGATCGGCGTATGGGCGGCCGTCGTGCCGCTGTCGATCGCCGCGATCCCGTTCTTCGCGCGGATCGCCGAGGTGAGCCTGCGCGAAGTCGATCGCGGGCTGATCGAGGCCGCGCTCGCGATGGGCGCGAAGCGCCGCCACATCGTGTGGCACGTGCTGCTGCCCGAAGCGCTGCCCGGCATGCTCGGCGGCTTCACGATCACCGTCGTCGCGCTGATCGGCTCGACCGCGATGGCGGGCGCCGTCGGTGCGGGCGGGCTCGGCGATCTCGCGATCCGCTACGGCTATCAGCGTTTCGACACCACCGTCATGGCGACCGTGATCGTGATCCTGATCGTACTCGTTTCGGCCGTGCAAATCACGGGCGACCGTCTGGTCCGACGTGTGACCCGGCGTACCTGAGCGACGCCACGAGCGTCTGCTCGCTTCATTCATGACCCTGAGAGAACAATACCCATGACCTTGCCCATCGGCGCGCCGCGCGAATGGAACGGACAATTCGAGGAAGCGCTGTTTCTCGACGTGGCGCGACGCCATCGCCCCGGCTTCCCAGACAAACTCGCCACGCCGCCGCGCGAGCCGGCCAACGCGGACGAGCTGGCCGCCGTCGCCGACTACTACACGAAGATGGCGTCGCACGACCTGTTCATCGTGCAGGTCGTCGCGAAGGCGATCGACACGCTGTTCCGCGACGATCCGCATTTCCAGCTGATCCTGTCGCGCCAGCTCGGCGACGACGGCGCGCATGCGGTGATCGGCCGCGAACGCGTGACCGAACTGACGGGGCGCGATCCGCTGCCGGAAGTCGACCGGCTCGTCGCCGCGCACTGGGCGCGCATCGGCGATATCGCGGTGCGCGACGTCGCTGGTTTTCTCGCGTTCGAATGGCATTACGAGCTGCACATCCTCGCGAAGCTGTGGATCCAGCGCAAGACCGGCCGGATCGGAGACGGCGCGATGCGCGAGCACGGCGAGAACCGGATCCGACCGGACGAGGAATGGCATCGCGTGCAGATCGTCCAGTGGTGGTTCGACAAGCTCGCCGCGCTGCCGGCGGCGGAACGCGAAGCGCTGATCGATCGCGTGATCGCGGCCGACGAGGAAACGCAGGCGCGGCTCGACGGTTATCTGCACGACGAGTACGCGCATACCGCGCACGTGTTCGGCGCGGATATCGCCGAATACCGCGCGATCTACGACGACTGGCGGCGCGAGATCCTGTCGCGGTTGACCGGCAGGCGCGAACTCGGGAAACTCGTGCCGTTGTCGGACGCCGTCTCGACCCAGGAACAGGAAGCCGTCGCATGAACGATCCACGCGGCCCGGCGACGCTCGCCGCGGCAACGGATGTGCCAGCAATCGATCGGGACGCACTTGCACGCGTTATCGACGAACTGCACGCAACCGCCGCCGCACGCGACCGCGCGGGCGGTCACGCGGCGCAGGAGAAACAGTGGCTCGCCGACGCGGGCCTGCTGACGCTCGCGGTGCCGCGCGCGTTCGGCGGGCAGGAAGCCGCGTGGTCCGCGATCTACGACGCGATCCGGCAGATCGCGCGCGCCGACAGTGCGCTTGCGCATCTCGTCGGGTTTCAATGCCTGCAGGTGGTGAGCGTCGACGTGTGGGGCAGCGCCGCGCAGCGCGAACGTTATCTGCGCGGCACGGTCGAGCAGCGCTGGTGGTGGGGCAATGCGGTCAATCCGCTCGACACGCGCCTCGTTGCGACCGCGACGCCGGACGGCGGCTACCGGCTCGATGGCGTGAAGGGCTTCTGTTCGGGCACGCGCGGCTCGCAGCGGATGACGGTGTCCGCGCACGATCCGGAAACCGGCCGCACCGTGTTCGGCGTGGTGCCGACCGATCGCCCGGGGATCGCGGTCAACGACGATTGGGACCCGATCGGCCAGCGCCAGACCGACAGCGGCAGCGTGCGCTTCGACGGCGTGACGCTCGCGCCGGACGAGGTGCTGCACCGTTCCGAGACGCCGCCGACGCCGCGCGCGACGCTGCGCACGCTCGTGTCGCAACTCGTGCTGACGAACCTGTTCGTCGGGCTCGCGGAAGGCGCGTTGGCTGAGGCACGCGATTATGTGCTGAAGCATGGCCGGCCGTGGATTCACTCGGACGTCGAGCGGGCCGAGGACGATCCGTACACGCTGCAGCGCTTCGGCGACATGCGCGTGCGTGCGGTTGCCGCCGCGGCATTGGCCGATCGCGCGGCCGATGCATTGCAGCGCGCGTGGGCGCGGCAGGACGCGCTGACGGCCGACGAACGCGCGGAAGTCGCGCTCGCGGTATCGGAAGCGAAGATCGTCGCGCAGCGTGCGGCGCTCGACAACGGCGAGGCGCTGTTCGACGCATGCGGCGCACGCGCGACGGCCGCGTCGCTCGGCCTCGATCGCTTCTGGCGGAATGCGCGCACGCATACGCTGCACGATCCGCTCGACTACCGGCTGCGCGATGTCGGCCGGTTCGCGCTGACGGGAGAATTGCCGCCGGCGTCGCTGTATACGTGATACGTGACGACGGGGCCGCGGCGGTGGCGCTTCGCGGTGGCTCCACACTGACCGCAAGCGCCGGTGCCTGCCGCCCATGCCGGCACATCGTTCGTTCCACGTGCTGGACGCCTTCGACGGATGCGCGGTCACGGGCTGGCCCGTGGTTGTGCATGGGCAGATAGCCGTGCGCGACGGCGCGCTGAACGGACAGCCGGCAGGGCAGACCGCGACGTTTCCGGATACGGCGGCGTAGCCTGCTGCCGCGACCGGGAAACCGGCGTGCCGCGTGAGACCGTGGCGCCATCGACGCGGTCGCGCCGATGGCTTGCCTTGCGGCGTCAAGCAACCGTCTCTTGACGCTTCACGGGCCGAGCACGCTTACCAGCGGTAGCCGACGCCCGCACCCGCACCGAACGAGCCGTGGCCGGAAACCGCCGTCGTCACCGAACCCTTGACCAGCCATTTCGCCGTCGCGACGGAAAGACCGACCGCCATCGCGCTTTGACCGCCATACGTGCCGCCGCCGAGCGCGACCACCTTTTCACCCGGCAGCACGGCTTGCGGCATGTTCGCCATCGCGATCGCGCTTGCCGTGCCCGCATTCGCGTCTTTGCGATACTTCGACATTTCTTCGCGAACCGAATTGATTGCGCCGTTCAACTGACGCACGTTGACGCCGTCCGTCGGCGCCGTGCCGTCGGCCATGTTGGTGAGCTGACGCTCGGCGCCCGGCGCGCCGATCGATACCGTGTTGTCCCGGTCGGCGACCGAATTCGCTCCCAACGCGACCGAATTGCTGGCGGTCGCGCGGCTGTTCGTGCCGATCGCGGTAGAGTCCTTGCCGGAGACATTCGACCCTGCGCCGATCGCCGTTCCGTTCGGCGCGGTGACTTTCGAATTCGTGCCGATGGCGGTTCCGTTCGGCGCGGTGACGGTGGAATTGACGCCGATGCCCGTGCCGTTGTCGCCCGAGACATTCGAGCCGTTGCCGACCGCGGTTCCGTTCGGCACGCTGACCCGCGTATTTTGGCCGATTGCGGTGTCCGTACCATCCGTCACCGTGCCGCTCGGGACGCTCGACGAAATTTTGCCGACGGTCGTCGTGAGCGTTGCCAGATCCGCCGTCAACGTGGAAACCTGGTTTGCGATCGAGAAGAGTTGCGAGCCGTTGACTGCATCCGTGCTGGTCGCGCTGATCGCGCCGGCCGCGACGTTCACGATCTGACGCTCGGCGCCCGCGCTGCCGACGCTGACCACGCCCACCGGCGTGCCGGCGAAGCCGCCGTAGCTGACGCCGTTGAGCGTCACGCTGTTGACGGTGGCGAAAGCGCGCGTAGATGCGTTCGAGCCCAGTGCGACGGAATTCGCATCGGCGGCGTTCGCGCCTTCGCCGATCGCGACCGCATTCACTGCGGATGCCGTCGCACGGGCGATGGCGATGCTCCCGACAGCGGAGGCCGAACTGTCGACGCCGAGCGCTACCGCATCGTTCGCGCCGGCGTTTGCCTGAAAGCCGAGTGACGTACCGCCGGCCGCAATGCTGCCCTTGCCCACGGCCGTGGAGAATGTCGTGGTGGCGCTGGCGCTTTGCCCGACCGCCGTCGACTGGTCGACGGCGAACGCGCCCTGGCCGAAGGCGGATGCCGTCGTGCCGTTCGCGATGGCTCCGTTGCCGACTGCCGTCGCCTGGGTTCCGACCGCGCTTGAGGCCGCGCCCATCGCCGTCGCCTGGTCGCCGGTTGCCACGGCATTTCCGCCGACGGCCGTCGCAAACGTACCGGTCGCGGCCGCCATGCGGCCGATTGCGACGGTTTCGCTATAGGCTCCGGTCGACGAGCCCGAATTCGCGACTGCCGCAGTGCCGATCGCCACGTTGTCGCAGCCCGTTGCAGCGGCCGGATACGTGCCGCTTCCCGAGATGGCGATGTTGCCGACACAGCCGGCCGACGTTTCGGTCGACGTCCCGTTCTGCACATAGTCGGCGCGCGCGGGTGCGGAAGCCGCGAATGCGACAACCGCTGCGCTCACGGCGATGGCCAGCGCTGCTTTCGACTTCGCCGGCGCGCGCAGTGCCGGATTCCCCAACCCTCGATGCATCTTGCTCATGTTTTTCCTAGGCTCGATATAAAAATTGTGTTGTGGCTTGCTTGTCGTTCTCACGATTTCCCGATCGCAGTGCATTCGCGATTTTTTTACCGAAGCCCTTGTTCGAATACAGTCCAATTGAAAAGATGTCCTAAACAAATTTGACATTCGACGGAGTGAGTCCAGGGGGAAATGGCACGGGTGCCGCTACATTTGACGTTTTCCGGAACGCGGACGCGTCCCGGATCTGCAGCATTGAGATGCGACGACGCATTTTGATCGGACTCGCCAGCGCCCATGTTTGCCATGGCGCCCGATCTCTATGCTTTGGGGAAAGTTCGTCGTCTTGATGGTTGCGCCGACCGCCGGCATACCGGTCCTGGGCGCGGAGGCCGGCGTTCGGGCGTCGGCTTACGTCAATCTCCGCAGTGCGCTTGCTACTACACCGCCAACGCGTCCGCCAGCGCCCGCATCGCGTCCACCGTCTCCGGATTCGCCGGAAAGAACGCCTCGATCGCGAGTTCTGAAAGCGTCACGTCGACCGGTGTGCTATGAACACCGCGTCGTCGCGCTGAACGGGCAGCCGGCAGGGCGGGCCGTCACGTTCCTGGATGCCTAGATCGGCAGCCGGACCGTCTGCTTGATGCGCTTCAGCGGAATCTCGGTTTCGACGTTGCGTACGCCTTCGATCTGCGTGAGCGTTTCCATCTGGAAGCGCTGATAGTCGTCGAGATCGCGGGCGATGACGCGCAGCAGGTAGTCGTAGCTGCCGGCCATCAGATGGCATTCGAGCACTTCGGGCGCTTGCTCCATCTCGCGCGCGAAGCGCTCGACCGTCGCCTTGTCCTGGCGCTCCAGCGTGACGCGCACGAACGCCGTGAACCTCAGGTCGACGGCGGCGGGGTTCAGCAGTGCGACATAGGCGTCGATGACGCCCTGCTCTTCGAGCAGGTGAACACGGCGCAGGCAGGGCGTGGCCGAGAGTCCGGCCTGTTGCGCGAGTTCGGCATTCGTCTGGTTCGAATTCTGTTGCAACGCACGCAGAATGCGCCGGTCGATCGCGTCCAGCTTGGTTGGCATTTTTTGACTATCGTGAATATGAATATTAGAGAATAGCTCCAAATTCAGTATTCGAACTAGCCAAATACGCATCCAATCTCCACGACAACGCACCGATAATCTGACGACCAGCCGGCATGTGCAACGCGCCGCAGCCGCACACGGCGCGCGCGATTCCCGTCCCCCCGGCAATTCCCTTCAGGAGATCTCCCATGCCGCACGTATCCTGGCTGCCGTTCATCGCCACGTCCCTTCTGATCATCGTCACGCCGGGCCAGGACATGGTTCTCGTGATGTCGCGCACGCTGTCCGGCGGCACGCGCGCGGGCCTCGTGACCGCGGCGGGCGTCAGCGTCGGGCTGCTCGTGCACACGATGCTCGCGACGCTGGGGCTGGGCGCGCTTCTTCAGGCATCCGAATGGCTGTTCACCGCGCTGAAGGTGATTGGCGCGCTGTACCTGCTGTACCTCGGCATCACGCTGCTGCGTTCGTCGGGCGAGCTGACGCTCGCAAGCAGCCGCGGCGCGCCGGAATCGCGGCTGCGCACGTTCGCACAAGGCGCGCTGTCCAACGTGTCGAATCCGAAGGTCGCGCTCTTCTACCTGGCGTTCCTGCCGCAGTTCGTCCCTGCGGGGGCCGCACATCCGATGCTGTCGCTGTTCGTGCTGGGCGCGACGTTTGCTGGTCTGACGTTTCTCGTCAAGGGGCCGGTCGCGCTGTTCGCCGGCCTGCTGTCGGCGTCGATTCGCCGCAATCCGCGCATCCTGACCCGCATGCATCGCGTCAGCGGTGTGGTCCTGCTGGCGCTGGGCGTGAAGCTGGCGCTAGAGCGCCGCTGATGGCGGTCCTTACGCCGCCAACGCGTCCGCCAGCGCCCGCATCGCGTCCACGGTCTCCGGATTCACCGGGAAAAACGCCTCGATCGCGAGTTCCGACAGCGTCACGTCGACCGGCGTGCCGAACACCGTCGTCGTACTGAAGAACGTCAGCTCGCCGCCCGCCGTGCGCAGCCGAAGCGGCACGGCGATATCCGCGAAGTCGGTGCGCGCGTGCGTGTCGTCGCGCTGGCCGGCCGGCGCCGGATACGCGGCGAGCTCGTCGCGCAGCGCATGCAGCGTGCGGTCGCCGCTCGCATCGATCTGCCGCTGCAGTCGATGCAGGATGTGCGCGCGCCATTCATGCCAGTTGACGATCTGCGACGCGAGGCCGTCCGGATGCAGGCTCAGCCGCAACACGTTGACGGGCGGCTGCAGCAGCGCCGGATCGGCCTGCGCGACCAGCGCGCCGAGCATCCGGTTCGCGGCGAGCAGCGTCCAGTAGCGGTCGACCGCGAGCGCCGGGTACGGCTCATGGCCGCGCAGCACGGCTTCGACCGCATGGCGTGCGGCATCCAGCTGCGGATCCGAGAACGGCCGCTCGCGAAACAGCGGTGCAAAGCCGGCCGCAACCAGCAGCGCATTGCGTTCGCGCAGCGGCACGTCGAGCCGCTCCGCGAGATGCAGCACCATCTCGCGGCTCGGCTGCGCGCGGCCCGATTCGACGAAGCTCAGGTGGCGCGCGGAGACTTCCGCGTCGAGCGCGAGCGCCATCTGGCTCAGGCGCCGGCGCTGGCGCCACGTGCGCAGCAGCGGGCCGATGCCGGACGCGCGGCCGGCGGACGGGGAGGGCGAATGAAGGGCGGCGGTCGGGTTCATGCAGCAGATGATAGGCAATCCCGTGCGCGTTGGGCATTACCTGCGACGTAAGCATCGCGCCGTTCCCCGGGCGCCCCTGGCGCTGCGTTACCATAGCCTCCGTGCCACCTGAGAGGCGATTCCGGACCCGCGACGACAACGCATGGGCCGGTTCCGCGCACGTTTACAACAAGGCATTCCAGGGGAATCCAACAATGAAAATGAAAAAGCTCGCCGTTCGGCTCGCCTGCGTGGCGACGCTCGCACTCGCCGCGGCCAGCGGCCATGCGCAGACCGAAGCTGCGCAGGTGGAAATGCGGGCCGCCGCCGCTGCCGCCAACGAGGCCGTCGTCAAAGGGCCGACCGACATCGACGTGAAGCATGAAGCCGTGCTGAGGCTGAAGGCCGGCGAGTCGTTCGTGCCGGCTGCCGAAGCCGGCCGCTACCTGCGCTCGATGGGCAACTCGATCGACGAATCGAAGCTGGTCGGCCTCGTGCTGCCCGACGACCCCGATGTCGACTGGATCTCGGTCGTGTCGTTCGAGCCGAGCGGCTACATCCGCGACGACGACGCGAAGGACTGGAAGCCCGACGACCTGCTGAAGAGCCTGCAGGCCGGCACCGAGGAAAACAACCCGGCGCGCAAGGAGCGCGGCCTGCCCGAAACCGAGGTGGTCGGCTGGGCAAAAGCGCCCGCGTACGACGCGGCCACGCACCGGCTCGTGTGGTCCGCGATCATCCGCGACAAGGGTGCGGCCCCGAACGCCGCGAACGACGGCGTGAACTACCGGACGCTCGTGCTCGGCCGCGACGGCTACCTGTCGCTGACGATGGCGTCGACGCTGGCCGATCTGCCGAAGTACAAGGCGTCGGCAGACGACCTGCTGTCGAACATCAGCTTCAACGACGGCAAGCGCTACGCCGATTTCAACAAGTCGACCGACCATGTCGCCGAGTACGGCCTCGCGGCGCTGATCGTCGGCGTCGGCGCGAAGAAGCTCGGCCTGCTCGCGCTGATCGGCGCGTTCGCGGTGAAGTTCTTCAAGATCGGCGCGGTCGCGCTGCTGGCCGGCGGCGCGGCGCTGAAGCGCTTCTTCGGGCGCAAGCCTAAGCCGGCCGCGGTGCCGGCCGTCGCCGATGCGTCCGACTTGTCCGGCACGGAGCGCAAGGAATGACGAAGCTGTTGCTGCTGATCTTCGGCGGCCTCAAGCTCGGCAAGGTGCTCGTTTCGGCGGGCACCATGCTGGCGTCGATCGCCGTCTACGCGCTGTTCTACGGCTGGCGGTTCGCGGCCGGTTTCGTCGCGCTGCTGCTGGTGCACGAGGCCGGCCACTACCTGGCCGCGCAGCGGCGCGGGCTCGACGTCGGGCTGCCGACGTTCATCCCGTTCGTCGGCGCATGGATCCAGCTGAAGGAGATGCCGCACGACGCGGAAACCGAAGCGTATGTCGGGCTCGCCGGGCCGTTCGTCGGCACGCTCGGCGCATTGGCCTGCTACGCGATCGCACGCCACTACGACAGCAACCTGCTGCTCGCGCTGTCGTACACGGGCTTCTTCCTGAACCTGTTCAACATGATTCCGCTGTCGCCGTTCGACGGCGGGCGGATCACCGCGGTGCTGTCGCCGCGCATCTGGTTCGCGGGCGTGCCGGTGCTGATCGCGCTGTTCGTGTATCGCCCGAGCCCGCTGCTGATCGTGATGGCGATCCTCGCGCTGCCGCAGCTGAAGCGCGCGTGGCGCTACGATCCCGACGCGCCGGAGAACCGCGTGTACTACGCGACGTCGATCGAGGCGAAGACGACCTACGCGCTCTGCTACGTCGGCCTGCTCGCGTTTCTCGCGCTGATGACGTCCGGCGTGCACGACATGCTGCGCGTCGTGCATTCCGCGACCTGACGCAAGAACGGCGGCCGCTTTTACGCGGCCGCCGTCGTCGTCCATTCCTTTCCGACGAAGTTTTCCGCCGAAGCTCACGCGTCGCGATGACGCAGCTCGACCCGCTTGATGTCCTTCACGATCACGAGATAGCTGAACACGGTGACGAGCGCGTTCAGCCCGACGAACACGAGCGCGCCGTTGAACGAGCCGCTTGCGCCGACGAGATAGCCGATCGCGATCGGCGCGACGATGCCGGCCGTGTTGCCGAACATGTTGAACAGGCTGCCCGACAGGCCGATCGCTTCCTTCGGCGCGGTATCCGCGACGACGGCCCAGCCGAGCGAGCCGATCCCCTTGCCGAAGAACGACACGGCCATCAGCACGATCACGAGCGCTTCGCTGTCGACGTAATTGCAGCCGATGATGACCATCGACAGCAGCATCCCGCCGACGATCGGGATCTTGCGCGCGAGCGTCAGCGACACGCCGCGGCGGATCAGCGCGTCCGACAGCATCCCGCCGAGCACGCCGCCGAGGAACCCGCAGATCGCCGGCAGCGACGTCATGAAACCGGCCTTCAGCAGCGACATGCCGCGTGCCTGCACGAGGTAGATCGGGAACCACGTGAGGAAGAAGTACGTGAGCACGTTCACGCAGTACTGGCCGAGGTACACGCCGATCAGCATCCGGTTCGACAGAAGCTGGCGCACGTAATACCAGCCGGCGACGCGGCTGCCTTCGGACGCCGCACCGGTGCCGCGCGATTTCGTCCGCACGAGGCCGCCGCCCTGCTCGATATGGTCGAGCTCCGCGCGGTTCACGGCCGGATGGTCGGCCGGATCCGTCATCGCGCGCAGCCACAGGAACGCGAGCGCGATGCCCGCGAGGCCGAGCCACAGGTACACGTGATGCCAGCCGTACGCATGCGTGAGCCACGCCATCAGCGGCGAGAACACCACGGCCGCGAAATACTGCGCGGCGTTGAAGATCGCCGACGCCGTGCCGCGCTCGGCGGTCGGGAACCAGCTCGCGACGACCTTCGCATTGGCGGGGAACGCGGGCGCCTCTGCGATGCCGACCGCGAAGCGCATCGCGAACAGCGCGGCGACCGCGAACGCGGCGCTGCCGCCGAGGCCGATCATGCTCTGCAGCAGCGTGAACGCCGACCACAGGAAGATGCTTGCCGCATACACGCGCCGTGCGCCGAAGCGGTCGAGCAGCCAGCCGCTCGGCAGTTGCGCGAGCACGTACGCCCAGCTGAACGCCGAGAAGATGTAGCCCATCGTCACCGGATCGATGCCGAACGCCTTGCGGATCGGCGTACCGGTGATCGACAGCGTCGCGCGGTCCGCGTAGTTGAGCGTAGTGACGACGAACAGCATCGCCAGGATCCAGTTGCGCACGGCGGTCCGGCGCGCGCTGCGCGCGAGGTCGATCGGAAGATCGCGAGGGGTGGTCTGGTTAGGCATGATAATGTACGTCGTCGTATGACATGGAGGGAAGTTTATGGGCAATGCCTGAGTGCAGAAACCTCGGGTTTTCCCTTTGGTGAGTGATGCCAGATAGTAAGAATGCCGTGATAAGGTTGACTGTAAGAGGATTTCGGGGGTGCCGCCGGCGGGCCGGAAGTTGGCGCGAATAATGAATTGGCGTCGGCAGACATCGTATCTGCTGAGATACAATGGACGATTCATTCCCGAACTACGGAGACACCCCATGCAACTGACAGGAGAGATGCTGATCGGCGCCGAAGCGGTGGCCGGCTCGGCCGGACCCTTGCACGCGTTCGACCCGACGAAGGGCGCACCGATCGATGCGCCGGCGTTCGGTGTCGCAACGCAGGCCGACGTCGACCGCGCGTGCGAACTCGCGCGCGACGCGTTCGATGCGTACCGCGCGCAGCCGCTCGCGGCCCGCGCGGCGTTTCTCGACGCGATCGCGGATGAAATCGTCGCGCTCGGCGACGCGCTGATCGAGCGCGCGCACGCCGAAACGGGCCTGCCCGTCGCGCGGCTGCAGGGCGAGCGCGGCCGCACCGTCGGCCAGCTCCGGCTGTTCGCGCGCGTCGTGCGCGACGGGCGCTTCCTCGCCGCGTCGATCGATCCCGCGCAGCCCGCGCGCACGCCGCTGCCGCGCGCGGACCTGCGGCTGCAGAAGGTCGGGCTCGGGCCCGTCGCCGTGTTCGGGGCGAGCAACTTCCCGCTCGCGTTCTCGGTGGCCGGCGGCGATACGGCGTCGGCGCTCGCGGCCGGCTGCCCGGTGATCGTGAAGGCGCACGAAGCGCACCTCGGCACGTCCGAGCTGGTCGGCCGCGCGATTCGCGCCGCGGTTGCGAAATGCGGGATGCCGGCCGGCGTGTTCTCGCTGCTGATCGGACCCGGCCGCGTGACCGGCGCGGCGCTCGTCAGCCATCCGGCGATCCAGGCCGTCGGCTTCACCGGTTCGCGGCAGGGCGGCATGGCGCTCGTGCAGCTCGCGAACGCGCGCCCGCAGCCGATTCCCGTCTACGCGGAAATGAGCAGCATCAACCCGGTCGTGCTGTTCCCGGCTGCGCTTGCCGCGCGCGGCGACGCGATCGCGACGGGCTTCGTCGATTCGCTGACGCTCGGTGTCGGCCAGTTCTGTACGAACCCCGGCCTCGTGCTCGCGATCGACGGCCCCGATCTCGACCGCTTCGAAGCCGTCGCCGCGCAGGCGCTCGCGAAGAAGCCGGCCGGCGTGATGCTCACGCGCGGCATCGCCGATGCGTATCGCAGCGGCCGCGGCAAGCTGGCCGAGTTGCCGGGCGTGCGCGAAATCGGCGCGGGCGAGGCCGCGCAGACCGAATGCCAGGCGGGCGGCGCGCTGTACGAAGTCGGCGCGCAGGCGTTCCTGGCCGAGCCGGCGTTCAGCCACGAGGTGTTCGGGCCGGCGTCGCTGATCGTGCGCTGCGGTGATCTCGACGAAGTCGCGCGCGTGCTCGACGCGCTCGAAGGCCAGCTCACGGCCACGCTGCAGATGGACGCCGACGACAAGCCGCTCGCGCGCCGGCTGCTGCCGATCCTCGAACGCAAGGCCGGACGCCTGCTCGTCAACGGTTACCCGACCGGCGTCGAGGTGTGCGATGCGATGGTGCACGGCGGCCCGTTCCCCGCGACGTCGAACCCGGCCGTCACGTCGGTCGGCGCGACGGCGATCGAGCGCTTCCTGCGGCCCGTGTGCTACCAGGACTTCCCGGACGACCTGCTGCCCGAAGGGCTGCAGGAAAGCAATCCGCTTGCGATTCCGCGTCTGCGGGACGGGAAGGCGGAGTGACGGGCCTGATCGACTGAGGGTGCGGTTCCCGGTAGTTGGTGCGCCCGGGGCAGAGAAACAGAAAGGCGGAAGTGGCCGGTGGGCCGCTTCCGCCTTTTTTGCATGGCGGGCGTTTGTGCCGCCGGTCTCGTCGGTCAGTGGGCGGGGCGGCGGCACCCGAGGGCCAGACTGCCGTCGATCTTGCCGTCTTCCGCGTCCCCCCAATTTCTCCTACAGTAGCGAAGCCCCGGGCCGCACGGTCCGCGGGCGAGCCTGAGAGACCGACAAAAGACAACGAGGGAACCTTCCGATGAACATCAACAAGCGTGGCGATCACCTGTTCGCGGCCGGATTGTGGAAAGCGATCGGCGACGTCGCGAAATCCGTGCGCACCCAGGTCGGCCAGTACAGCGAAGGGCGCGTGCTCGCGAATGCGCTGCTGGAATTCCAGCGCGACCTGGGCGGCAGCGAATTCGACCTGACGATCAACCAGGGGCGGCTCGTCACGGGCGCCGACGCGCATTCGCTCATGTTCGGGCAGGCCGTCCGACGTTTCCGGCAGGACATGGAGGCGCTGGTGTTCGCGCTCCAATACCGGCGCAGCATCGACGAGCGCGACCAGGGCCTGCGCGCCGAAGCGTTGACACAGGCCAACAGCCAGCTCGCGACCGCGAAGCAGTCGGCGACGATCACGGTCGGCCGGTTCTTCGACGCGGTTGTCGATCGCGACGTGCTCGGGCAGATCCTCGACGGCGAATCGAATGCGCGTGCGCGTACGGGCGCGCAGGGGCAGATCGAGGCGACGCGGGTCAAGCTGGGGAACGTGCGCCACCGGATCGTCGGGATCATCGCGCAGATGTGACGGAGGCGGCCGGCCCGCGGAGCGGGTGGCGTCGGGTGGAGCGCCGCGACGCCGCACGCATCGCGGCGGATGCGTGCACGATTACCGATACAAACGGGCGCGGCAGGGTCAAACCGGCCGCGACACAAAAACGTTGCGCACTGCGTAACGGCGAGCCGGCCGAGGCGCCGACAAAGGCGCCGCGCCGGCCACCCGCGCTTACTGCGGGCCCATCTTCTTGATCAGCACGTCGAGCTCCGCTGCCTCTTCGTCGGTGAGGTCGACGAGCGGCGCGCGCACGGGGCCCGCGTCGTGGCCGACGAGTTTCGCGCCCGCCTTCACGATACTGACCGCATAGCCCGCGCGGCGATTGCGGATCTTCAGGTACGGCAGGAAGAAATCGTCGATCAGGCGGCCGACCGTCGCATGGTCGTCCTTCGCGATCGCTTCGTAGAATTCCATCGCCGTCTTCGGGATGAAGTTGAACACGGCCGACGAGTACACCGGCACGCCGAGCGCCTTGTACGCGGCGGCATAGACTTCGGCCGTCGGCAGGCCGCCGAGGTACGCGAACCGGTCGCCGAGCCGGCGGCGGATCGTGACCATGCTTTCGATTTCGCCGACGCCGTCCTTGAAGCCGATCAGGTTCGGGCAGCGGTCGGCGAGGCGCTCGAGCATGTCGGCGTTCAGCTTCGAATTCGCGCGGTTGTACACCACGACGCCGATCTTCAGCGCGCGGCACACCTGCTCGACGTGGGCGGCGATCCCTTCCTGGCTCGCTTCGGTCAGGTAGTGCGGCATCAGCAGCACGCCGCTCGCGCCGAGGCGTTCGGCTTCCTGCGCATATTCGATCGCGACGCGCGTCGCGCCGCCCGCGCCGGCGAGGATCGGCACCTTGCCCTTGCAGGTTTCCGTCGCGACGCGGATCACGTCCGAATACTCGCGCTGCGTGAGCGAGAAGAATTCACCGGTGCCGCCGGCCGCGAACAGCGCGCTCGCGCCATACGGCGCCAGCCATTCGAGGCGCTCGGCATAGGTGGTCGGGCGGAAGTTGCCGTCGGCGTCGAAGTCGGTCAGCGGAAACGACAGCAGGCCGTGGGAAATGATTCGTTTGAGTTCTTGCGGTGAAGTCATGGTTGGGGTCGTCCGTCTAGCGCGAGTGCTGGGTTCGTCGGGAACGGCATACGGGCCACATTGGCGATGTCGTTGTATGTCATCGTACAACGAGGGGAAAGGTGGTGCAAGCGGTTTGCTGGCCGTTCGATGGTAGGGTCTTTCCGGATAAGGGTTTACGCAGAATCCCCGGTTGGGGTCGAGTGTCGTATGATGACTAACGATATGACCGGTCGCTTCCAGGAAATTCCGATGACTGCTTCCCCTCTCTACATCCGCGTGCATCCGGACGACAACGTCGCGATCGTCGTCAACGACGGCGGCCTGCGCGAAGGCGCGACGTTCGCCGACGGGCTGACGCTGCGCGAAGGCGTGCCGCAGGGGCACAAGGTCGCGTTGGCCGACCTCGCGGCCGGCGACCCGATCGTCCGCTACAACGTGGTGATCGGCTACGCGCTGACCGACCTGCGGCGCGGCAGCTGGGTCAACGAGCGCACGATGCGCATGCCCGAGCCGCCGGGGCTCGACGACCTGCCGCTCGCAACGCGTGCCGCGCCGCCGCTGGCGCCGCTCGAAGGCTATACGTTCGAGGGCTTCCGCAATGCCGACGGCTCGGTCGGCACGCGCAACATCCTCGCGATCACGACGACCGTGCAGTGCGTGTCGGGCGTCGTCGAGCATGCGGTGAAGCGGATCAAGGCCGAGCTGCTGCCGCGCTATCCGAACGTCGACGACGTGGTCGGGCTCGAGCACACGTACGGTTGCGGCGTCGCGATCGATGCGCCCGACGCCGACATCCCGATCCGCACGCTGCGCAACATCAGCCTGAACCCGAATTTCGGCGGCGAGGTGATGACCGTGAGCCTCGGCTGCGAGAAGCTGCAGCCCGAGCGCCTGCTGCCGCCCGGCACGATTCCGGTGGCTGCCGACGGCGCGACCGACAACGGCGGCGTCGTGTGCCTGCAGGACGCCGCGCACGTCGGCTTCAACTCGATGATCGACTCGATCATGAAGATGGCCGAATCGCATCTCGAGCGGCTGAACCGCCGCCGCCGCGAGACGTGCCCCGCGTCGGATCTCGTCGTCGGCGTGCAGTGCGGCGGCAGCGACGCGTTCTCGGGGCTCACCGCGAACCCGGCCGTCGGCTTCGCGGCCGACCTGCTCGTGCGCGCGGGCGCGACGATCATGTTCTCCGAGGTGACGGAAGTGCGCGACGGCGTCGCGCAGCTCACGTCGCGCGCGGCGAACGAGGATATTGCACGCGAGATCATCCGCGAAATGGACTGGTACGACCGCTATCTGCAGCGCGGCCGCGTCGACCGCAGCGCGAACACGACGCCCGGCAACAAGAAGGGCGGCCTGTCGAACATCGTCGAGAAGGCGATGGGTTCGATCGTGAAATCGGGCAGCGCGCCGATCGCCGGCGTCGTGCGTCCCGGCGATCGCGCGCGGCAGAAGGGGCTGCTGTATGCGGCGACGCCCGCGAGCGACTTCATCTGCGGCACGCTGCAGCTCGCGGCGGGGATGAACCTGCACGTGTTCACGACCGGCCGCGGCACGCCGTACGGTCTCGCGCAGGTGCCGGTGATCAAGGTCGCGACGCGCAGCGACCTCGCGCGCCGCTGGCACGACCTGATGGATCTCGACGCGGGGCAGATCGCGACCGGCGCGGCCACGATCGAGGATGTGGGCTGGGAACTGTTCCGCCTGATGCTCGACGTCGCGAGCGGCAAGCGCCGCACGTGGGCCGAGCAATGGAAGCTCGCGAATGCGCTGACGCTGTTCAATCCGGCGCCGGTGACCTGACGCGCGCGGTGGTTGCCGCCAGACGATGCGGGCGCCCATGGGCGCCCGTTTTCATTGCGGCTGCGCAAGGTGGGAATGGCGCGGCTACGCGTTGTCCGGCAGATCGAACAGCTGTCGCGCGTACTCGACGCGGCCGAAGTGATGTTTCCAAAGGCGCACGCCGAGCTCGCCGCTGCGATCGAGCGACGAACCGGCCGTGAGATCCGCGAGCAGCGTCGGTTGCAGGCCCGCGTCGAACAGCGCGAAGCCTGCCGCGAGCACGCATGTGTCGGTCTGGATGCCGCAGACGAGCACGCGTTCCGGTGCGAGCGCATGCAAGTAGTCGATGACTTCGGCCGTGGGTCCGTAGCCGTGCTTGACGAAGATGCGATTGGCCGCGATCAGGCTGTCGTCGTCGCGGGACGAATGCCAGCGGAGCTGCCGCTCGAACGGCACGCGCGCTTCATCGTGACGCTCGATCATCGCAACGGTCGGCAGGCGTCCGACCAGTGCGCGGATGCGGGCGACGAGCCAGTCGGGCGGCGCAAACGTCGGCTGGATGTCGACGATCAGGAGCACTTGCTGCATGGCGGGTAACGTCCGAAGTGCGGAGTGCTCCGATTCTAGCCCGACGCAACCGGTGCGATTTCCTTACCTCGCACGTAATCGACCGCCCGCGCGAGGCCGGCGACGATAGCTGCACGCGGACACGAAACGTTCGCGGCATCGTCCCCTCATCGACACAAGGAGCCTCGCCATGAACACCGCCCGATCCGCCCAATCCGCATCGTCCGCATCGTCCGCATCGTCCGCATCGTCCGTTCACGCCGACCTGATCGACCGCTACTTCGACGCATGGAACGAACCCGACGTCGCGCGCCGCCGCGCGCTGATCGATGCGACCTACGCGAGCGACGCGGCTTATCGCGATCCGCTGATGGCCGGCGACGGCCACGCGGGCATCGACACGATGATCGCGGCCGTGCAGGAGCGCTTCCCCGCATACCGCTTCCGTCGCACGACCGACGTCGATGCATTCGGCCAGCACCTGCGGTTCTCGTGGGCGCTCGTGTCGCCCGACGGCGCGGCGATCGTGAAGGGCTCGGACTTCGGCACCGTCGACGCGTCGGGCCGCCTCGCGTCGGTCACCGGTTTCATCGACGAAATGCCGGCCGCGGCGTCGTGAAGCGAGCGGCGCATGCGCAGTGACCGCCGGGATCGGGTAACGTTACGCATTCGTTCCTGATCCCGGAGACAAACCGACATGCTGAAGAATCTCGATCCGCTGCTGCACGCCGATATCCTGCACACGCTGCGTGCGATGGGCCACGGTGACGAAGTCGCGATCTGCGACGCGAATTTTCCGGCGGAATCCGTCGCGGAGCACACGGTGGTCGGCCGCGCGCTGCGGATCGACGGCGCCGATTCGGCGCGCGTCGCACGTGCGGTGCTGTCCGTGCTGCCGCTCGATACGTACGTCGACACGCCCGCATGGCGGATGGAAGTCGTCGGCGACGCGGCAGCAGTGCCGCCCGTGCAGCGCGAGGTGCAGGCCGAGATCGACCGCGCGGAAGGGCGTGCGGTGCCGCTCACGGGCATCGAGCGTTTCGGGTTCTACGAGCGCGCGCAGCAGGCGTACGCGGTGATCGTCACCGGCGAGCTGCGCGGCTACGGCTGCTTCATCTTCAAGAAAGGCGTGCTGTTGAGTGACGCGGGCTAAACACGCCTTTTGCCTCTTTTTCGTGCCGCCGCCAGCGGGCCGCGCGGCCGGCGCCGTGTAAAGATTTGCTACAACCTTTTTCTTGGACCCGGCCGAAAGACCCTCTATGCTGGCCCATTTGCCGCAGGCCCAGCAGGGCCGCGCGGCCCTCGAGCTTCACGGGCGCGCCCCGTGCGGCCGGCCGAATTGCATACGAGGAGAGAGGCATGACGCGTTCCGTCGATTCCGGCGTCATTTTTTTCGCACGCCTGGCGCTGGCGGCGTTGTTCCTGTGGGGCGGTGTGATGAAGCTGCTCGGCTACGGCGATTTCGTCGGTTACCTGCATGGGCTGAACATGCCGTATCCGCAGGTTGTCGCGCCGATCGTCGTCGCGATCGAAGGGCTCGGCGGCCTGCTGCTGATCGTCGGCTACAAGGTGAAGCCGCTCGCGCTGCTGATGGCGTTCTATACGGTCGCGACCGCGATGGTCGGGCACAATTTCTGGGACGCGACGGACGCCGCGGTCCAGCACGAGATGGTGATCCACTTCTGGAAGAACATCGCGATCGCCGGCGGTTTCCTGCTGCTGTTCGTCACCGGTGCCGGCGGCGCAAGCATCGACGGCCTGCGTCGTCCGAGTTCGTCGTACGGCGGCCTGCGCTGATCGCACGCGCGCCGTTGCGCTGAAACAAAACGAAAGGGCCGAATCCCGCACGCCGCGGGATTCGGCCCTTTGTTCATGGAACGGGCGCGCGCGCCGCGTTCAGTGCGCGTCCTTCACGTCCTTCGCATCCTTCGAGAACTGCACGGCGATCGCGCCGAGCACGCAGATCGCCGCGACGTACACGACCGGTGCGAGCGGATTCGACTTCATCATCAGCGACACGATCACCGGCGTGAGGCCGCCGAAGATTGCATACGCGACGTTGTACGAGAACGAGATGCCCGAGAAGCGCACGACGGCCGGGAAGCTCCTGACCATCACGAACGGCACCGCGCCGATCGTGCCGACCATGAAACCCGCGATCCCGTAGTAGAGCGGCAGCGTCGACGCGTCGGCCGCGACCTGCACGAACAGCAGGTAGTAGCATGCGGCCAGCCCGAGGCCGCCGATGCCGAGCACGTGCTTCGCGCCGATCCAGCCCGCGAGCGAACCCGCGGTGATGCAGCCGGCCGTCAGGCACAGCGTCGCGACGCTGTTCGCGAACAGCGTCGTCGCGGGCGTCAGGTGGAACTGCTTCTGCAGCAGCGCGGGCGTCATCAGGATCACGACGACGATCGCGGCCGACAGCATCCACGTGAGCAGCATCGACACGATCACCGCGCGGCCATGGTCGCGCAGCACGGCCTTCAGCGGAATCTCGGCCGCGAGCGCCTTCTTCGCCTTCATTTCGGCGAACACCGGCGTTTCATGCAACCAGCGGCGCAGGTACACGGAGAACAGCCCGAACACGCCGCCGAGCAGGAACGGGATGCGCCATGCGAACGCACCGACTTCGGCGCTCGAGTAACGGCTGTTGATGCCGGCGGCGACGAGCGAGCCGAGCAGGATGCCGGCCGTGAGGCCCGCGGTCAGCGTGCCGCATGCATAGCCGATATGGCGCGACGGCACATGCTCGGACACGAACACCCACGCGCCCGGCACTTCGCCGCCGACCGCTGCGCCCTGCAGCACGCGGAACAGCAGCAACAACACCGGCGCGAGGATGCCGATCGAGTCGTAGGTCGGCAGCAGGCCCATCAGCAGCGTCGGCACGGACATCATCAGCACGCTCAGCGTGAACATCCGCTTGCGGCCGAACAGGTCGCCGAAGTGCGCCATGATCACGCCGCCGAGCGGGCGCGCGAGATAGCCGGCCGCGAAGATGCCGAACGTCTGCAGCTGGCGCAGCCAGTCGGGAATGTCGTGCGGGAAGAACAGCTGCCCTATCGCCGGTGCGAAGAACACGAAGATGATGAAGTCGTAGAACTCGAGGGCGCCGCCAAGTGCGGCAAGGCCAAGGGTCTTGTAGTCGCTGCGCGTGAGCGCGCGTTCGGCGGCGCGAGGCACGCCGCTCAATTCGGAAGCTTGCATGGTCAGGACGATCGGTTTTCGAATGTAGTTGTCGGTGCTGCGTCTCCAGGGCCCGCTATCGGCATGGACTGACAAGGCGCGGCTTGCGTCGTCGAAGCGTGTCGGGTGCCGGATAGGGCACGAAACACGCATCGCCGCACCGGGATGGGGCGCGGCGCAGACGAAGCGTCAAAGCGGGTGGGGGGATTCTACAGGAGCGCGAAATGCGCGCGCGCGGGCGCGCGCCGAGGAAGGCTTCGGACCATGAAGCGGAAGCGCGCGCGGCGCGGGCGGCCGGTGAGCCGCTTCCCGCGCCGCACGGGGCAGGGTCTCGCGTATCAGTTGCCGGCGATCGTATCGACCGGCTTGAACGCGCCGTGCTCGACCTTGTAGATCGTGACCGGCGCATCCTTCAGGTCGCCCTTCGTGTCGTACGCGATGCCGGGGGCCGACACGCCCTTGATCGACACCTTGCCGAGATACGGCGTGTACACCTTCGGGTCGGTCGAGTTCGCGTCCTTCATCGCGGTGAGCAGCGCGATCGTGCCGTCATACGAGTACGGCGAGTACGTGATCACGTCTTCGTTGAAGCGCGCCTTGTAGCGTGCCGCGTAGCCGGCGAAGCCCGGCATCTTTTCCTTCGGCAGCCCGCCCATGTACACGATCGCGCCTTCGGCCGCTTCGCCGCCGACCTTCAGGAACGTCGGCGAGCGCGACATCTCGCCCGTCACGAACGCCGATTTCATCCCGAGCTGGCGCATCTTGCGGATCATCGGCGACGATTGCGCGTCGCCGCCGCCGTAGAAGACGGCGTCCGGGTTGACGCCCTTCAGGTTGGTCAGGATCGCCGAGAAATCGAGCGCCTTGTCGTTCGTGAAATCGCGCTTGACGATCGTGCCGCCCGCCGCCTCCACGGCCTTCGCGAATTCGTCGGCGATGCCCTGGCCGTAGGCCGTGCGGTCGTCGATGATCGCGATGCGCTTGAAGCGCAGCGTCTTCACCGCGTACGTGCCGACGATGCGGCCAGCCTGCGCGTCGCTCGTCAGCAGCCGGTAGGTCGTCTTGTAGCCGCGCGCCGTGTATTGCGGCGACGTCGCCATCGAGATCTGCGGCAGCCCGGCGCGATCGTACAGGTCGGACGCCGGAATGCTGGTGCCCGAGTTGAAGTGGCCGATGATCCCGCGGACGTTGTCGTCGATCAGCCGCTGCGCGACGGTCGTGCCCGTGCGCGGGTCGGCCTGGTCGTCCTGCGAATCGAGCTGGAACGTGACGGGCTTGCCGCCGATCGTCGGACGCGTCGCGTTGAAGTCGGCGATCGCGAGCTGCACGCCCTTCTGCATGTCCGTGCCGTAGTTCGATTGCGGGCCGGTCAGCGGTGCGGCGAAACCGATCTTGACGACGTCGGCGGCGATGGCGTGCGTGCCCGACAGTGCGCAGGCGGCAGCCAGCGCGACGTGCGATACCTTCAGCTTCACTTTCACTTCCCCTTGATGGCGTGGTTGGGCCGCCGCCGGCTAGCGGGCCGGTGCGGTAAACCGGGCGAGACGTATCGATCGGCAGGCCGATGCGAAGGCCGTGCGTGCTCGCCGCGTGCGGCCCCGGGCTGTGCCGGAATCGGCGTGCGCGGCGGGTGATGCGGCGGGCCGTGCACGCCGATTGCCGTAGCGGCGGGATGTCGTCTCGTAACCGTGAAGCGAAGTCTAGATAGCGAAAATGCGCGCGTCTTGCGCGTTCGGTGCGCGGCCGGCGACGATATCGGCATATCGTCGATTACCCTGATATATGCCGAAATCGTCATGCCGAATGCGCAAACGCGCCAAGACGCGGTGCG
Organism: Burkholderia sp. BE17; assembly: GCF_009362305.1. NCBI lineage: Bacteria > Pseudomonadati > Pseudomonadota > Betaproteobacteria > Burkholderiales > Burkholderiaceae > Burkholderia > Burkholderia sp. BE17. Next base: position 15,685 of record NZ_WHNU01000024.1, on the reverse strand, counting down.
TCCGCATTTTTAGGATGGTGGATCCGGGCGCGCGTTGCCGGTGCGTCAGCGCGGCAGGTCGGCATCGGCGCATGCGTGACTGCATGCGGCGGCGCAAGCGGATTCGCGGCCGGCCGCCGTACGTGCGGCGCGGTGGTTGCGCGCGCAACGTCTGTCGCTTGCCGATGCCGGCCGATCGGCGTCGCGATGCGACGGCTGCCGCCAACTTGCCTGCCCCCGCGATCGGCGCGACGCGATTGAAGGGGCGCTCCTATAATCGACGCCATCTGCCACTCGCTTCGCGGATGCCGGGATGACGACCTTGCTTGCCGTACCGCCCATGAGCCTGTCCGACACGTTGCGCTACCAGCCCGACAACGCCGATTTCGGCGCGATGCTCGCGCACTTCCGCCTGCTCGAACCGGTGTTCGATGCGCTGCCGGACGTCGCGTTCTTCGTGAAGGATGCGAGCGGCCGCTACGCGCTCGTCAACCGCACGCTGGCGATGCGCTGCGGCTACAAGGACAAGCGCGACCTGCTCGGCAAGACGACCGACGAAGTGTTTCCGCGCCGCTTCGGCCGCAGCTATTTCGAGCAGGACATGGCGACGATCAACGCCGGCCAGCAACTGATGGACCAGCTCGAGTTGCACCTGTATCCGGGCCGCCAGCCGGGCTGGTGCCTGACCTGCAAGGAGCCGCTGCGCGACGCCGCGGGCAAGGTGGTCGGCCTCGCGGGCATCTCGCGCGACCTGAAGGCGCACGAGGGATCGCATCCGGCCTACAGCAAGCTCGCCGACGTGGTCCAGCATATCCAGGATCACTACGTGCAGCCGCTGAACCTGAAGCATCTCGCGCAGATGGCCGGGATGTCGGTCGCGCAGCTCGAACGCTATTTCCACAAGGTGTTCCACCTGACGCCGCGCCAAGTGCTGCTGAAGACGCGGCTCGATGCGGCCACCGCGCTGCTCGTCACGCACGACAAGGTGACCGACGTCGCGGCGTTATGCGGCTATACGGATCACAGCGCGTTCACGCGCCAGTTCAAGGCGACGGTCGGCGTGACGCCGACGGAATACCGGCTGATGCTGCAGGAGCGGGCGGGGTGACGCGATACGCCGGAAGTGCCGATGCGATCGCAGGGATCGGGGCAATACGGGGAAGCGGGGAAAACGGCGGCTCAGCGGTAGCCGAGCCCTTTCAGGACGGCCGTGCCGTCTTCGGTCAGGCGGAAGCTCGGGGCCGTATCGGCATCGAGCTTGATCATCTCGACGAGGCCGGCTTCCTGCAGCGCGGGCAATTCGGGTTTGGCGTTCGCGCCGATCGGTGCATGCAGCAGCACGAGCAGCGTCGCGATTTCGTGATGACTGAGCAGGCGGCGCAGCATCGTCTTCTTTGCAGGGGGCGCGGCCTGGCGGCCCGCGGGTGCTTCTACGGCGCTCATCGCTTTCCTCCTTTTCGAGATAACCATCGGGTACTGGTTGCGGATGGTGCCGTCGAAGACTTAAGCGATTCTTAAAACCGTGGCGGACGACGCGATGCTGCGCTGCGGTACGGGTTACCGTATGTAACGTCATACGGAGCGCGGCTTCCGGCCGGGGCGCGGTCAGCCGCGCGGGCTGGTGCTCGGCCGCTCGATTCGCCACGATGGTGCACGCGGGAAGCGGCCCTTTGAATCGGGCGCGGGCCGCGAAGTGATCCGGCCCCAGACTCCCGATTCGCGTCCTTCCCTTATTTCCTGCGCTGCGCCTGCGCGGCGAGCCGCACGGCCGCGTTCGTCGCGCCGTAGCCGTCGTATCCACCGCGCCGCTCGACGATCTCGAGCGAGAAGCGGTTGTCGACCAGTTCCGTATACGCGTGCAGGAATTCGCCACCGTGCTCGTCGCGGTCGTACAGCAGGTGGTGCGCGCTCAGCGTGTCGATCAGTTCGTCCGACAGCGCGTAGCGCGCGGCGAGATCGTCGTAGTAGTTCGGCGGAATGCGCAGGAACGGTACGCCGTCGGCCGCGAACGCGGCGATCGTCTTCACGATGTCGTCGGTGCGGAACGCGACGTGGTTCAGCCCCGTGCCGTGGTAACGATCGAGCGATTCGGCGACGGCCGTATGACGGTCGACCGACGCGTTCAGCGCGATCCGCACCGAGCCGTCGGCGCTGCGCACCGCGCGGCTGCGCATCAGCCCGTATGGATCGGGCACGAGCCAACTGCGCTCGGCCTCGAAGCCGAACGCCGTCTTGAAGAACAGGATCCACGTGTCGAGCGCGTCGGCCGGCAGCGCGAGGCACACATGGTCGATGCCCGTCAGCGGGCCGACTTCGCTCGGGCCGTCGATGTCGGTCAGCACGAAGTCCGATTCATACAGCGTCGGTGCGTTCGGCGCTTCGTCGACGAAATACTCGAGGCTGCCGTCCGGCGCCTGCACGCTCGGCAGCACGCGCTCGTTCGGCCCGACGCGGCCGGAGAACGGCGCGTAGCCGAAGCCGGCCGCGCGGTCGAATGCCACTTTCGCGTCGTCGACGCGGAACGCCGACGCGCACAACGACAGCCCGTGCTGCTGGAAGAACACATCGGCGAACGAATCACGCTCCGCGTTCAGCACGATCGACGCGGCGCCGTGCTGGAACAGCGTCACGTCCTTCGAGCGGTGCCGGCCTGCGAGCCGGAAGCGCATCCTGCCGAGCCATTCGCCGACGGTCGCCGCTGCCTGCGCGTCGACCGCGAATTCGATGAACTGGAACCCGACGTGCGCGGGCGGCGCCGGCGGCGCGAAGAGCGGCTGGCTGGCGGCCGGCGCACGGCCGTCCTGTGCAAGCCGCGCGCGTGTCAGTTCTTCCAGATAGAGCAGCGAGCGATGGCCGTCGGCGGCCGTGATCGCGGTCGGCGCCGCGCGGAAGCCGTCGTTGAAGATTTCGAGCGACAGCGGCCCCGTGTAGCCCGACTCGATCACGCGTGCGGTGAAGCGCGCGAGGTCGAAGTCGCCCTGGCCCGGGAACGAGCGGTAGTGACGGCTCCATTCGAGCACGTCCATCGCGAGTTTCGGCGCATCGGCGATCTGCACGAACGCGATCCGGTCGCCGGGAATCTCGGCGATCGCATCCGGCGAATCGTCGAGCGACAGCGTGTGGAAGCTGTCGAGCGCGAGGCCGAGATGCGGGCTGTTCACCGCATTCACGAGTTTCCACGCATGGCCGTACCGGTTCACGACGCGGCCCCACGCAAGCGCTTCGTACGCGGCGACCACGCCGGCCTGCCGCGCGGCTTCCGCGAGCGCGCCGAGCTGGTCGACGAGCAGCCCGTCGTCCGCGATCGTGTCGGCCGACACGTTGCTGCAGACGAGGATGCGGTCGGTGCCGAGCGCATGCATCACGTCGAACTTGCGCTTGATGCGATCGAGGTTGCGTGCGAGCTGTGCCGCGCTCACGCCCTCGAAATCGCGAAACGGCTGGAACAGCACGATGTCGAGGCCGAGATCGGCGGCCATGCGCCGGACGTCGGCCGGCGATCCGTCGAAGTAGACGAGGTCGTTTTCGAAGATTTCGACACCGTTGAAGCCTGCGGCCTGGATGGCGGCGAGCTTCTCGGCGAGCGTGCCGGACAGTGACACGGTGGCGATCGAGCGCTGCATGGGCGAATCCTGCGGGTGAGCGGGGCATGGCGTCGGTCGAACCGGCCCTGAATGAACCAGTCGTTGAGTTCCGGGCGCGCGCCATATCCCGAATTTACTGGGTAAGTGACATGGATTATACAAACTAACTAGGTGGTACAAATTAGCGAAAACCCGGAAAGACATTGCGCTTGCGCAAGCGCACACTAGCGCCAAATCTTGACGTCAGGGGGCGAAGTCGGCTAGCGATTCGCCCCCGTTTTAGGAGCAGAATCACCATGAGCAAGCACAAGGTGCTGGTGCTGAACGGCCCGAACCTGAATCTGCTGGGGACACGCGAGCCCCACATTTACGGCGCGGAAACGCTCGCCGACGTCGAGCAGCGCTGCCGCGCGGCGGCCGACGGGCTCGGGCTGGAGATCGACTTCCGCCAGTCGAACGCCGAGCACCAGCTGATCGACTGGCTGCATGCGGCGCGTCACGACACGCACGGCATCGTGATCAACCCGGCCGCCTATACGCATACGTCGGTGGCGCTGGCCGATGCGCTTTCCGCGATCGCGAAGCCGGTGATCGAAGTGCATATCTCGAACGTGCATCGCCGCGAGGCGTTCCGCCACCATTCCTATGTGTCGGCGGTCGCCGAAGCCGTGATCTGCGGCTGCGGCACCGAAGGCTATGTGTTCGCGCTGCAGCGTCTGTCGACGCTGTTTGCGCAGGGAGCCGCGCGATGAGCCGCCCGTCGTTTCTGATCGGCCTGATCGGCCAGGGCATCGGCGGTTCGCTGTCGCCGGCGATGCACGAGGAAGAAGGATTCCAGCAGGGCTTCGGCTACGTCTACAGGCGCATCGATCTCGACGTGCTCGGCGTGACCGCCGACGCGCTGCCGCAACTGCTCGATGCCGCGCAGCGGATGGGCTACAACGGGCTCAACATCACGCATCCGTGCAAGCAGCGCGTGATCGAGCACCTCGACGCACTGTCGGACGACGCGCGCGCACTCGGCGCGGTCAACACCGTGCTGTTCAAGGACGGCAAGCGGATCGGCCACAACACCGACTGGTCGGGTTTCGCGAAGTCGTTCCGCCGCGGGCTGCCCGACGCGTCGCTCGAACGTGCCGTGCAGCTCGGCGCGGGCGGCGCGGGCGCGGCCGTCGCGCATGCGGCGCTGCAGATGGGTGCCGCCGAACTGACGATCTTCGACGTCGACGGCACGCGCGCCACGGCGCTCGCGGGCGAACTGCAGCAGCGCTTCCCGGCCGCCCGGGTCACGCCGGGCAGCGATCTCGCGGCCGCGATGCACGCCGCGACCGGCCTGATCCATTGCACGCCGACCGGCATGGCCAAGCATCCGGGCCTGCCGCTGCCGGCCGAGCTGCTCCACGCGGGCATGTGGGTTGCCGACATCGTGTATTTCCCGCTCGAAACCGAGCTGATCCGCGCCGCGCGCGCGGCCGGCTGCGCGACGCTGCCGGGCGGCGGGATGGCCGTGTACCAGGCCGTCGATGCGTTCGAGATCTTCACCGGACGAACGCCGGACGACGAGCGGATGTTCGAACACTTTCAGTCGCTCGTCGCACGCTGACCCTTCTACCGACTAGCTGAAAAATAGACCAGGAGACAACCATGCAGCACACCACCCACACGAACGCCGCGTCCGCGGCGGCCGGTACGGTCCGGCGGACCTCGGCGCGCTACAAGATCCTCGCGCTGCTCGCGATCGGCACGATGATCAACTATCTCGACCGTACCGTGCTGGGGGTGGCTGCGCCGCAGCTCACCAAGGAGCTCGGCATCAACGCGGCCGTGATGGGCATCATGTTCTCCGCGTTCTCGTGGACGTACGTCGCGATGCAGGTGCCCGGCGGCCTGTTCCTCGACCGCTTCGGCAGCAAGATCACCTATTACTGGTCGATGACGCTGTGGTCGCTGTGCACGCTCCTGCAGGGCTTCGTGCCCGGCGTCGGGACGCTGCTCGCATGCCGGCTCGGCCTCGGCGTGACGGAAGCGCCGTGTTTCCCGACCAACAGCCGCGTCGTCGCGACGTGGTTCCCGCAGAACGAGCGCGCGATGGCGACGGGCACCTATACCGTCGGCGAGTACATCGGCCTCGCGTTCTTCAGCCCCGTGCTGTTCGCGCTGATGGGCGCGTTCGGCTGGCGCTCGCTGTTCTGGGTCGTCGGTGCGGTTGGCATTGCCTTCGGTCTCGTCTGGTGGAAGTTCTACCACGAGCCGCGCAACCATCCGGGCGCGAATGCGGCGGAACTGGCCTATATCGAGGCCGGCGGCGGCCTCGTGCACGCCGCGCGCAAGGCCGGCGACAAGGACGGCAAGGCCGCGCAGACGAAGTTCAGCTGGTCGATGGCCGGCAAATTGCTGAAGAAGCGCCAGCTCGCGGGCATCTGCCTCGGCCAGTTCGCCGGCAACTCGACGCTCGTGTTCTTCCTGACCTGGTTCCCGACCTATCTCGCGACAGAGCGCCACATGGGCTGGCTGAAGATCGGCTTCTTCGCGATCATGCCGTTCATCGCCGCGTCGGTCGGCGTGATGTTCGGCGGGATCTTCTCCGACTGGCTGCTGCGCCGCGGCAAGTCCGCGAACCTCGCGCGCAAGCTGCCGATCATCGCCGGCCTGCTGCTCGCGTCGACGATCATTCTCGCGAACTACGTGCAAAGCAACGAAGCCGTGATCGCGATCATGTCGGTCGCGTTCTTCGCGCAGGGGATGGCCGCGCTCGGCTGGACGCTCGTGTCCGACATCGCGCCGGACGGCCTGCTCGGCGTGACCGGCGGCATCTTCAACTTCGCGGCGAACCTGGCCGGCATCATCACGCCGCTGGTCGTCGGCTTCATCGTCGCGTCGACCGGCTCGTTCGTCGGCGCGCTCGTATTCATCGGCGTGATCGCGCTGGTCGGTGCGCTGTCGTACATCTTCGTCGTCGGCGACATCAAGCGGATCGAGCTGTAAGCACAAACTCCACGCACATCTCGTGTGTTCGCCCGGCGGCCGGTTGGCCGCCGGGCTTTTTTGTTGGTGCGCCGGCTGATGCGCCGGCTTGTGTCCCGGCGCGCGTGCCGAGTTATGCGCGCTGCACGGCGATCCCGAGCGATTCGACCGCCTGCGCGACCGCAGCGACCGCGCGCCGGATGTCGTCGGCATCGATCGCGCCGATGCAGCCGACGCGGAACGTCTCGAGCTGCGTCAGCTTGCCCGGATACAGGATGAAGCCCGCGTCGCGCACCGCGTCGTAGAAGCGGCGGAAATCGTAGGCCGGATGGTCGGGCGCGTGGAACGTGACGATCACGGGCGCCTGCACGCTCGCGTCGAGGAACGGCACGAAGCCGAGCGCGCGCATCGATTCGACCAGCGTCCGGCAGTTCTCCGCATAGCGCGCGCCGCGCGCCGGCTGGCCGCCTTCGGCGAGGTACTGGTCGAGCGCGGCGCGCAGCGCGGCGATCACGTGCGTCGGCGGCGTGAAGCGCCACTGGCCGGTCTTGCGCAGGTATGCATATTGATCGTGGAGATCGAGCGCGAGCGACCGCGAGTTGCCTTCGCTCGCATCGAGCGCGTCGCGCCGCACGATCGCGAAACCCATCCCCGGCACGCCTTCGAGGCATTTGCCGCTCGCCGAGATCAGCGCATCGATGCCGCTGTCAGCCAGCGCGATCGGCAGCGCGCCGAACGAACTCATCGCATCGACGATCAGCCGCTTGCCGTGCCGCCGGCACACGGCCGCGATCGCGTCCAGCGGATTCAGGATGCCGGCGCTCGTCTCCAGGTGCACGAGTGCGACGTGCGTGATGCGCGGCTCGCGTGCGAACGCGGCCTCGACCGCGGTCGCGTCGACGGCCGCGTCTTCGCCGAACGGCAACGCGATCGCGTCGATGCCGAGCCGGCCGAGGATCTTCAGGATGCGCGCGCAATACGCGCCGTTGTCGGGCACCAGCACGACGCCGTCGCGCGGCACCAGCGTGCCGAGCGCGGCCTCGACCGAGAACGTGCCGCTGCCCTGCATCGGCACGCACACGTAGTCGTCGCCGCCGCGCGCGATCGCGACGAGGTCCGTGCAGACGCTGGCCGTCATCTGGTTGAAAGCGGCGTCCCACGACCCCCAGTCATGTTGCATTGCGTGGCGGGTTGTGGCGGACGTGGTGAGCGGGCCGGGCGTAAGAAGGATCGGATCTGGCATGGTTTTTCTCCAGCAAAGGGCGAACGAAACGCCGGGCGGCATTTCAGAATGACTTGCATGATATTGGCAAAATGTGTCATTTTTTGGAAATTGTGGCACTCGTCACGGGGTTGTCATTGAACGCTGTGATCCTTCGGTTGCCGCGCGAAACCAACCGCAGCGCGGCGGCGAGGCGGGCCGCTTATCGGCCTGCCCGGAGATAACAGGCCTTGCATGGGGCCGGACGAAGCGCGGAAGCGCCAACGCCGGCCGACCGCGAGGCATGGGGCCGGAGTAAGCGCTGAAGCGCTAACTCTGGCCGACAGCTTTGCATGGGGCCAGAGTAAGCGCTGAAGCGCCAACTCTGGCCGACAGCGCCGGACATGCCCCGGCCGTTTGGTGTTCCGCCTACGGAGAAGTGAGATGACACTGCAGAATTCCTCGCGCGCCGCTGCCGGCGCGTTCCGCAAGCTCGCGCTGGCCGCCTGTGCCGCCGGTCTGCTGCAAGGTGCCGCGCTGCCGGCTCACGCGGCAAACGCGGTCGTGCTGTACACGGCGGACGGTCTCGAGAACCTCTATCGCGATGTGCTGCCGGCCTTCGAGAAGAAGGAAGGCGTCAAGGTCAACATCGTGACGGCGGGCAGCGGCGAGGTCGTCAACCGCGCGAACATCGAGAAGAATTCCCCGAAGGCCGACGTGATCGTCACGCTGCCGCCGTTCATTCAGCAGGCCGGCCAGATGGGCCTGCTGCAGGCGTACCAGAGCGTGAACTACAAGAACGTGCCGGCGATCGCGAAGGCCGAGGACGGCACGTGGGCGACCTTCGTGAACAACTACTTCTCGTTCGCGATCAACCCGGACGTCGTGAAGAACCAGCCGAAGACGTTCGCCGACCTGCTGTCGCCGAGCTATTCCGGCAAGGTCGCGTACTCGAACCCGGCCACGGCCGGCGACGGGATGGCCGTGCTGATCCTGACGACCTCGCTGATGGGCGAGGACAAGGCGTTCGACTACCTCGCGAAGCTGTCGCAGAGCGTGAAGTTCCACACGAAGGGCACGGGCTACCTGAACGTGCTGCTGTCGCGTAACGAGATCAGCGTCGCGAACGGCGACCTGCAGATGGACCTCGACGATGCCGAACACGGCGCGCTGTCCGTCAAGCCGATCTTCCTGGCAGCGAAGGACGGCGACCAGCCGACCACGTTCCAGCTCCCGTACGGCATCGGCCTGATCAAGAGCGGCCCGAACCAGGACGCCGGCAAGAAGCTGATCGACTACCTGATGTCGACGGAGGTGCAGTCGAAGGTGCCGGACATGTACGGCATCCCGGGCCGCACGGACGTGCCGCTGGCAGGCAAGAACGGCGAAGCGGTCAAGAAGGCGATCGCGGGCGTGAAGCTGATCCCGGTCGACTGGGCCCAGGTGATGGCGAAGAAGCCGGTGTGGATCGAGCGCTGGAAGAAGGACGTGATCGGCAGCTCGGGCAAGCAGCTCGACGTCGTCAAGCCGAAGTGATCGGCGCACGCCGCCTGCATCAGCGAGCAAGAGGATGAACCCGGTGGAAACCGCCTTGACCCATCCCGGCGCATTCGGCGCCGCCGAACCGCATGCGACGCTGCGGTCCGGCGCGCCGGGCGGCGTGCAGATCGAGCACCTGAACGTGCGCTACGGCGCACGTACGGTGCTGGAAGATCTGTCGCTGTCGATCGGCGCCGGCGAATTTCTGACCGTGCTCGGCAAGAGCGGCTGCGGCAAGACCACGCTGCTGCGCTTCATCGCCGGGTTCGTGAAGGCCGACGGCCTGACCGGCACGCTGACCGTTGCCGGACGCGACCTGACCTATGCGCCGCCGCACAAGCGCAATCTCGGTCTGCTGTTCCAGAATTACGCGCTGTTCCCGCACCTGTCGGTGTTCGAGAACGTTGCATTCGGGCTGCGCGCGCGCGGGATGGCGTCGTCGGAAGTGACGCGACGCGTCGCCGACGCGCTGAAGCTCGTGCAGCTCGGCGATGCGGGCCACCACCTGCCCGCGCAGCTGTCGGGCGGAATGCAGCAGCGCATCGCGCTGGCCCGCGCGCTCGTGATCGAGCCGGACGTGCTGCTGCTCGACGAGCCGCTGTCGGCGCTCGACGCCAACCTGCGCGCGTCGGTGCGCAGCGAACTGAAGGCGCTGCACGAGCGCCTGCCGAACCTGACCGTCGTCTGCGTGACGCACGACCGCGACGACGCGCTCGTGCTGTCCGACCGCGCGCTGTTGCTGCGCGACGGCCGCGTCGCGCAGCTCGGCACGCCGCAGCAGCTGTACGACGCGCCGCGGGACGGCTACGTCGCGCGCTATCTCGGCCCGGCGAACCTGCTGCCGCCGCGCGTGATTTTCCCGCTCGGCGATCCGCGCCACGAAGTGCGCGACAAGGTCGCGTGCGTGCGCCCCGAGCGCCTGACCGTGATGCCGCTCGCGGCCGGTGGCCTGCACGGCACGGTGACGTCCGTCGAATGGCAGGGCGCGGACCTGTCGATCGCGGTCGTGATCGACGCGGCGCCCGACGAACCCGTGCGCGTCACGATGCAACGCGGCCGTGGCGCTGCCCCCGAGCGCGGTGCACGCGTTTCCCTGCATTGCGAGGCAGACGATGTCATCTTTATCGAGCCCTGAAGCCGGCCTGCCGCCGCACGTGCTCGCGTCCGCCGCCGCGCACGCCGCCGTCGCGCGGCGCCGCAAGCGCATGGGCGACCTGCACCTGGCCGCGCTCGCGGTCGTCGTGCTGGGCCCGCTCGTCGTCTATCCGCTGGTGCGGCTCGTACTGCTGAGCGTATCGGGCGATCACGGGCTGAGTTTTGCCGCATACCGGACCTTCTTCGGCAACCCCGACACGCGCAACGTGCTGCTGACGACGCTCGGTGTGCTGTTCGCGAGCGCCGGCACCGCATCGGTGCTCGGCGTGCTGCTGGCCGCGCTGCTGTTCTTCAAGCCGTTTCCGGGCGCGTCGCTCGTCACGCGCTTCCTGGAACTGTACGTCGCGTTTCCGTCGTTCCTCGTCGCGTTCACGCTGATCTTCCTGTACGGCTCGCAAGGGTCGATCGGCATCGCGCTGCAGCACCTGTTCCATCTCGAGAATCCGCCGCTCGATTTCCTGTTCGGCATCGGCGGCGTGATTCTCGCGCAGACCGTGTTCTATACGCCGTTCGTCGTGCGGCCGACGCTCGCGTCGTTCGCGACGCTCGACCTGCGGCTGATCGAAGCCGCGCGCAGCCTCGGTGCGCCCGGCTGGATGCTTGCGCGCCGCGTCGTGCTGCCGATCGCATGGCCGGGCATCGCCGCCGGTACCGTGCTGTGCTTCCTGCTGACGCTGAACGAATTCGGGATTCTGCTCGTGCTCGGCAGCGCGCGGCTCGTGACGCTGCCGGTCGCGATCTACAGCAGCGCGACGGTCGATCTCGACCTGCCGACCGCGTCGGCCGGCGCGGTCGTGATGCTCGCGCTGTCGCTGGCGCTGTATACGGTTTATCGCCGGGTGAACCGGCGTGCGACGGGAGGGAACGATGTCCGCTGAATTCCGTATCGGGCAGGCCGTGCCGCGCCACCGGATCGGCTGGAGCGACGCGTTGCTCAAGCATGCGTCGCGCGTCGCGCTCGCGCTGGCCGCGTTCACATGCTTCTGGCTGTTCGTGCTGCCCGTCGTCGTCGTCGCGCTGTCGAGCGTGGCGACGCAATGGTCGGGCACGATCTTGCCGGCCGGCTATAGCCTGCGCTGGTTCGAGCGGCTCGGGTCGCCGGAATACGACGCGCTGCTGACGAGCCTCGAAATCGGCTTCGGCGTGTCGGCGATCGGCACGATCCTCGGGCTGTGGCTTGCGCTGGCGCTCGAAGGGCGCGACCGGCGCGGCCTCGGCGCGGTCGTGGACGCGCTCGTGATGGTGCCGAACGGCGTGCCGAGCGTCGTGCTCGGGCTCGCGGTGCTGATTGCGTATCACCAGAAGCCGGTCGACCTGTCGAGTTCGGCGGCGATCGTCGTGCTCGTGCAGCTCGCGCTGATTCTGCCGTTCTGCTATCGCTGCGCGGCCGCCGCGCTGCGTCCGGAGCTAACCGTGCTGCGCGAAGCCGCGGCGAGCCTCGGTGCGCCGCCCGCGATGGTGCTGCGCCGCGTGCTGCTGCCGCAACTCGTCCCGGCGCTGCGCGCGAGCCTCGCGCTCGGCTTCGCGCTGTCGCTCGGCGAGCTCGGCGCAACGCTGACGGTTTATCCGCCCGGCTTCGCGACCGTGCCGATCGTCGTGATCGGCCAGGTCGAGCGTGGTTATTACCTTCCGGCATCGGCGCTGTCGCTGCTGATGCTCGGCGCGTCGCTCGCGGCGCTGCTGCTGATCGCCGCGCGCGTGCCGCGCGGCACGCGGACGGCATCATGAACGCCGCGTTCGCCTTGCGCCGTCCCGGTGAAGCGTCGGAGACCGGCGCATCGCCGGATCTCGCGGGACGCTCGGTCGACGTCAACGGCCGGCGCTACCGGCTGCCGGTCGAGCCGACCGTCGTCGTCTGCGTCGATGGCTGCGAGTACGACTATCTCGAACGTGCGGTGGAAGCGGGCGTCGCGCCGTTCATCGGCCGGATGATCGCGGAAGGCACGGCGTGGCGAGCCGATTGCGTCGTGCCGACCTTCACCAACCCGAACAACCTGTCGATCGTCTGCGGCGTGCCGCCGTCGGTCCACGGGATCTGCGGCAACTATTTCTGGGACGCGGCCGCCGACGGCGGGCGCGGCGCCGAAGTGATGATGAACGACCCGGCCTATCTGCGGGCCGGCACGCTGCTCGCGGCGGCGTCCGACGCCGGTGCGCGGGTGGCCGTCGTGACGGCGAAGGACAAGCTGCGCCGGCTGCTTGGCTGGCAGTTGAACGGCGTCTGCTTTTCGGCCGAGAAGGCCGCGCAGGCGAATCTCGCGGAAAACGGCATCGCCGACGTGCTCGACTGGGTCGGCCTGCCGTCGCCGGATGTCTATAGCGCGGCGTTGTCCGAATTCGTATTCGCGGCCGGCGTGCGGCTCGCGCAGACGCGGCAAATTGATCTGATGTACCTGTCGACCACCGACTACGTACAACACAAGTGCGAGCCGGGTAGCGCAGGCGCGAACGCGTTCTACGCGATGATGGACGGGTACCTCGCGCAGCTCGACGCGCTCGGCTGGGCGATCGGGCTCACGGCTGACCACGGGATGAACGCGAAGCACGATCCCGCGACCGGCCGCCCGAACGTGGTCTATCTGCAGGATGCGTTCGACGGCTGGTACGGCGCGCAGGCCGCGCGCGTGATCCTGCCGATCACGGATCCGTACGTCGTGCACCACGGCGCGCTGGGTTCGTTTGCAACCATCTACCTGGCGCCAGGCGTCGACCGGGCCGAGGCGATGTGGCGCGTCGGCGGCCTCGACGGCGTCGAGCTCGTGCTTGACAACGCGGAAGCCGCCGCACGTTTCGAGCTACCGGCCGACCGGATCGGCGATCTCGTCGTGACCGGCCGCCGCGACATGACGCTCGGCACGCGCGAGCGCGAACACGACCTGTCGGGCCTCACGGTGCCGCTGCGTTCGCATGGCGGCGTGTCGGAGCAGGAAGTACCGCTGCTGTTCAATCGCCGTATCGAGCGGGACGATCCCGCGCGTCGCCCGCGCAACTTCGACGTGTTCGATTTCGTGCTGAACCGGATCGCGACATGATGGCCCACCCCCGGCAAGACCATCCCGAGTTTCGCGCCGAGGCGCTGCGCTGGTGCGGCACGCGCGCGACGCGCGAGCGCACCTTCGATATCGACGATCCTTATACGGGTGCGCGGGTCGGTACCGCGCCGCTCGCCAGCGTCGACGACGTGCGCGTCGCGTTCGATTACGCGATGGCCTACCGGCCGAAGCTCACGCGCTACGAGCGTTCGCAGATCCTCGAACGCGCGGCCGCGCTGCTGCGCGAGCGCACCGAGGAAGCGTCCGACCTGATCACGCTCGAATCGGGGCTGTCGAAACAGGATTCACGCTACGAGATCGGCCGCGTTGCCGACGTGCTGAAGTTCGCGGCACTCGAGGCGCTGCGTGACGACGCGCAAAGTTTCTCGTGCGACCTGACGCCCCACGGCAAGGCGCGGCGCGTGTTCTCGCAGCGGCAGCCGCTCGACGGCGTGATCGTTGCGATCACGCCGTTCAATCATCCGATGAACCAGGTTGCGCACAAGATCGCGCCGGCGATCGCGACCAACAACCGCGTGATCGTGAAGCCGTCGGAGAAGGTGCCGCTGTCGGCGTTCTATCTGGCCGATCTGCTGTATGAGGCCGGACTGCCGGAGCCGATGCTGCAGGTGCTGACCGGCGATCCGCGCGAGATCGCGGACGAACTCGTTACGCATCCGCATGCATCGCTGATCACGTTTACCGGCGGTGTTGCGATCGGCAAGGCGATTGTCGCGCGGGCCGGCTACCGGCGCATCGTGCTGGAGCTGGGCGGCAACGACCCGCTGATCGTTCTCGAAGACGCCGATCTCGAACGCGCGGCATCGCTGGCGGTGCTCGGCTCGTACCGGAATTCGGGCCAGCGTTGCACGGCCGTCAAGCGGATGCTGGTGCAGCGCTCGATCGCGCCCGCATTCACCGAGCTGCTCGTCGAGAAGACGCGCGCGTGGAAGTACGGCGATCCGTTCGATCCCGCGAACGAAATGGGCACGGTGATCGACGAGGCGGCGGCGCGGCTGTTCGAGGCGCGGGTCGCAGAGGCGGTTGCGCGGGGCGCGCGCCTGCTGACCGGCAACGTGCGGCGCGGCGCGCTGTATGCGCCGACCGTGCTCGACAACGTCGATCCGTCGATGACGATCGTGCGCGAAGAGACGTTCGGCCCCGTATCGCCCGTCATCACGTTCGACACGATCGACGACGCGATCCGGATCAGCAACGGAACGGCGTTCGGGCTGTCGTCGGGTGTCTGTACGGACAGCACGGCGGCCGTCGTGCGGTTCGTGAACGAGCTGAACGTCGGCACCGTGAACGTATGGGAAGTGCCCGGATACCGGATCGAGCTGTCGCCGTTCGGCGGCATCAAGGATTCGGGGCTCGGTTACAAGGAAGGCGTTCAGGAGGCGATGAAGAGCTTCACGAACCTGAAGACGTTTTCGCTGCCTTGGGAGTGAGCGAATGGCATTGACGGTGGAAGATATCCACGGGCTGTTTCGCGAGCACGGCCATGTGGCCTATAGCGGGGAGCCCGTCACGCAGCGCGAGCATGCGTTGCAGAGCGGATTGCTGGCGGAAGAGGCGGGGGCTGACGAAGCGCTGGTTGCGGCGGCGTTCCTGCACGACCTCGGGCATCTGCTGAATCGCCAGGGCGAGACGCCGAGCGCGCGCGGGATCGACGATCTGCATCAGTATTACGTGTTGCCGTTCCTGCGGCCGCTGTTTTCCGACGCGGTGCTGGAACCGATCCGGCTGCACGTCGATGCGAAGCGCTGCCTGTGCCGCACGGACGCCGGCTACTTCGAGAGCCTGTCGCCGGACTCGGTGCGCAGCCTCGCGCTGCAGGGCGGCATCTTCAGCGAAGAGGAGACGGCGGCGTTCCTGCAGCGCCCGTTTGCGGAGGACGCGCTGCGTTTGCGCCGCTGGGACGATACGGCGAAGGAAGCAGGGAAGGTGACGCCGGATCTCGATCACTATATGGAGATCGTCGCGCGCCAGGTGCGCGCAGACTGACGGTTGCGCTGCTTCTATATAAGGCCCCGCACGCGGCAGCGTGCGGGGCCTTATATTTTTTGAGAAACCCCTTGCGCAGTTCGAAGAGGCTGCCTACAATCACGCCTCTTTCGCGCTAACGGAAACGCGGCGCGGGAGAGGGGAAGCGAAGTCGGTGGTGTGCAGCAGGTTGGGCGCACGGCTGACGCAGGAAGATGGACCCCGCAGTCGCAACGAAGCAGTTA